>JAZSGK010000184.1:0-8064 GCA_045532695.1 Acutalibacteraceae bacterium | reverse complement strand
AGGGTGGCTTTTTACTGTTCATTTTTGCTGAAAATGCAAATTAGAAAGATTAATGAATTTTTTTTGAATTATATATTGACATTATTTAAATCAGGATATATAATGAAGATAAACTAATGGGGCGCCCCCGTATAGTTAATTCAATAAGGAGGAAAACAATAATGGAAAATGTTAAGAATTGGATCGTTGACAACTGGGCAGCTATCGTTGCTTTCTTTGACAAGCTTTTCGCTATCGTTTCCGATATCGTAGAAGACTAATTCTCAGTCAACTGTTTTAAAATTTGAAATTTTAAAATTGGGAGCCACCAAAAGGTGGCTTCTTTTTTTGCTGTTTTTTCTTAAAGCTATTTATTTTGCTAAGAATTTGCAGTATAATAAATAATTATCAATTACTAATTATCCGAAAGGAGTGAGTCCATGTCCGGCTTCAGTAATATTTTAAAAGGCAATATCGAATATGAAAGCATAAAGAATGCTCTGACAAGCGGCAGAGTACCTATGGGCGTTATCGGTCTTACTCCTGTGCATAAGGCTCACTATATCAGCTCCCTTTGTGCCGACACAGGCAGAAAGTGCCTTATTATATGCCCCGACGAGGGCAGTGCCGCAAAAATGTGCGAGGATCTGAATATTTTCTCCGATGGTGCCTGTGTTTACCCTGCAAGAGATTTCAGCTTCAGACCCATGGACACTCAGTCAAGAGAGTTTGAGCAAAGGCGTATCGGTGTCCTCTCAAAAATGCTGACGGGGGACTATAAATATATCCTCTGCTCCGTTGAGGCGGCTGTTCAGCTGACTCTGCCCACCTATGAGCTTTCGGCAAGGACTCTCAACATAAAAAACGGAGAGGACTATCCGCAGAATAAGATTATCCGCACTCTTATGTGTGCAGGCTATGTCAGAAGTGACACTGTTGACGGTATCGGTCAGTTTTCAGTAAGGGGCGGCATTTTAGATGTGTTCCCGCCCTCATACAGTCAGCCGGTGAGAATCGAATTCTGGGGGGATACGGTAGATTCAATTTCCCTTTTTGATATAGAAAATCAGAGACGTACTCAGGTTCTCGATTCAATCAGCATAACCCCTGCCTGCGAGGTTCTTTTCGATTCACCCGAAAAAATGAAAGAAAAGCTTGAGGCGTTTGTCACTACAGTCAAGGGCAAGGGCGCCGTCAAGGTCAAGGCGTCAATCAATGAGGATATTGACAAGCTCTCTCATTTTGTCCATCTCTCGGCTACGGACAGATATCTCTCCCTTGCTTACAGTGAGCTTCATACAGTTTTCGATTATGCGAAGGACTGTCAGCTTTTTGTTCTTGAAAGTGCCGGTGTAAAGCAGAAATACAATTCATCATATCAGCTCCTGAGCGAAGATATCCGCACAATGTTTGAGGAGGGTATCCTCACTAAGGGTATGGATACCTATGCCCTTACCTGGACAGAGCTTCTTTCAAAATACGAAAAGCACGGTGCAGTTTTTGCCGACAATCTGACGAGAGGCTCCTTCGATATACCCGTAAAGGACCTTGTCAGCGTAACTGCAGGTCAGAATTCCCGATGGGACGGTACCCTTTCATATTTACTTGAGGACCTTGAGCCTGCAATTAAGCGTGGGTACACTGCCGTTGTAATGGCAGGTACGGAAAAGAGTGCAAAGGAGCTTGCCTATGACCTTGAAACAGAGGGCCTCAAGGCTTATTATTTCCCTGTTGTACCGGGCGAATTCCCCAAGGGCAGTGTGTCTGTTCTTGCAGGGTGCCTTACATCAGGCTTTGAGTATAACAATCTGCAGTTCACCCTTTTCACCTACGGCAAGGGAAACACTCAGCCAAAGAGCACAGCCCCCAAGAGAAAATACAAAAAGGGCAAGGGTATAACCTCCCTTGAAGAAATAGCAAAGGGTGACTACATTGTCCATGCTGTCTACGGTATCGGTGTCTTTGACGGCATCAAGACTATGAAAATGGGCGGTACAATCAAGGACTTCATAAAGCTCAACTACCGAGGCAGTGACGTGCTCTATCTGCCTGTAACACAGCTTGACCTTATTTCAAAATACATTTCACCTAAAGATACGGATAAAGCAATAAAGCTCAATAAGCTTGGCACCGACGAATGGAAAAAGACTCAGAGGAGAGTCAAGAGTGCCGTAAAGGATATGGCGGCAGAGCTTACGAAGATTTACAGTGCCCGTATCAATTCACAGGGTTATGCATTCTCACCTGATATAGATATGCAGAATGACTTCGAAAGGCGCTTCGAATTCGAGGAAACCGATGACCAGATTGAAGCCACCAACGAAATCAAGCGTGACATGGAAAGCCATTCACCTATGGACAGACTCCTTTGCGGTGACGTTGGCTTCGGCAAAACCGAGGTAGCTCTCAGAGCCGCCTTCAAGTGCATAGCTGACGGCAAGCAGTGCGCCGTATTGGTACCCACAACAATTCTTGCTTTCCAGCATTATCAGACTATCAAAAAGCGCTTCGACGGTTTCCCCGTTGAAATTGAGATGATATCCCGCTTCCGCACCCAGACTCAGCGTACCAAAATCAAAAAGCGTCTTAAAAGCGGCAGCATCGATATTATTGTAGGTACTCACGCCCTTATTGCAAAGAGTGTGGAGTTCAAGGACTTAGGACTTCTCATAGTCGATGAGGAGCAGCGCTTCGGTGTTGCACAGAAGGAAAAGCTAAAGGAAAAATTCCCTCTCGTTGACGTGCTGACTCTCTCGGCTACACCTATTCCCCGTACCCTCAATATGGCTATGGCAGGTATAAGGGATATGTCAATTTTAGAGATACCCCCTGTGGGCAGACACCCGGTACAGACCTATGTTATCGGTCACGATATGGCAGTGCTCAGTGAGGCTATGGAAAGAGAGCTCAGACGAGGCGGTCAGGTTTATTATCTTCACAACAGAGTTGACACTATTGAAGCTACGGCAAGGAAAATCAAAGAGTTTCTCCCCGATGCACGTATCGGCATAGGCCACGGCAAAATGAGCGAGGAAGAGCTCAGCGAGGTCTGGAGACAGCTTCTTGAAAACGAGATTGACATTCTCGTGTGCACCACAATCATTGAGACAGGTGTGGACGTACCCAACGCCAACACCCTTATTATCGAAGATGCCGACCGACTGGGTCTTGCACAGCTTCATCAGATAAGAGGCCGAGTGGGCAGAAGTCAGAGACGAGCCTTTGCATACTTCACCTATAACGACAGAAAGGCTCTGCCCGAAATTGCACAGCGAAGACTTGCAGCTGTCAGAGAGTTTACGGAATTCGGTGCAGGCTTCAGAATTGCACAGCGTGACCTTGAAATAAGAGGTGCAGGCAATATCTTAGGCTCTCAGCAGCACGGCCATATGGAAGCTGTCGGCTACGATATGTATCTTCAGCTCCTGGGCGAGGCTATCGAAGAGGAAAGAACAGGCGAAGAGGTAAAAGAAAAGCGTGAATGTGTTGTTGACATCAGCGTTGATGCACACATACCCGAGGACTATATCGACTCTGTCAAGAACAGAATCTTTATGTATAAGCGAATTGCCGAGATAGAGACAGGCGAGGACGCTATGGACGTTATGGACGAGTTTATTGACCGTTTCGGTGACCCGCCAAAGTCTGTCAAGGGACTTATTGATGTTGCACTTCTCAGGGCATATGCGGCAAACCTCGGCATATACGAAATCAAGCAGGAAAGCGACAGCATCATTGCTTATCTTAACGAATTACCGCCTGAGAGGATTATAGCTATTGCAGGCAATATGGCAGGCAAGGGCATGGTCAAGGCATCGGGTGCACAGCCTTATATTGTATTCAGGCTCAGGGGCAGAAGTCCCATTGAGGCTATGAAGGATATGATTACTGTCCTGTCGGACAGCAAAAATTATGAACTATGAATTGCGGGATAGTAACTGCTAAAAAGCGGTTTCTACCCGCTCTTTTTTCAGTTGGGAGTGAGGAGGTGGAGTCAGAGGTTGTCTTTTTATGCTTCTTATTGGTTCATTATATTCTTGTAGCGTTCCAGTACCCTCTGCTTCATAAGCTCTACATCACAGCTCGGATTACCCTCATAAGCGAAGGGGCGCTTTTCGCTATAACAATTTTTTCTTTTGTTTTCTTTTTTTGCGCCGCAAGGCACATTATCATTAACATAAACAATATCATTTTTATTCTCATTGTCATTTACATTCTCATTGTCATTTACATTATCATTATCACCTAAAAGACAACCTTTCTCTATAGAAGAGTATAGTGTACTATCTTTTTCTGTAGTTTTATTATCTTCACTCCATCTTTTCTTCATCGCCTGGGATTTTTTCTTGCAGGCAGTCTTATACTTCTCCTCATTGATAGATATATGCCCTGTAATCTGGCTGTAAAGAATATTCACGGCAGGGTTTTTGCTGACGAAAGCCTTGTCGCCTGTGAGACGAAAATCCCTGATAGCTTTGAAGAGCTTACCTGCCTGAAGGTCTGAGATATACTCAAGACCCTCTAAATCTGCATCGTACAGAATAAAACTTCCTTTATTCATTGTGTTACCTCCTGAAAGTTATTGACGAACAAATGTTCCTACAAGTTCATTCTATGGGTAAAATCTGATGTTGTCAAGGGAGTAAGAAAATTTTATAAGATAGCCGGATGTTACTGACGATTACTTGTAGTCTGATGTGGAGGTGGGGAGGTGGCTCCGTGAAAGCACCCCGAGGGTGCTTCCCGTGGGTGCCTCCAGGGCACCCACGCGCCGTTTACGGCGACGGAGCCACCGGAACTGACTGCAATTTCAGAGTTTATTTTAAAAAATTATAAAAAAACTATTGCATATTGTTTCAAGGTGTGCTATAATCCATTCCAAATTTAATAAATCCCGTTTAAACTTTCAGAACGGCTCAGGCAAAACTGAAAGGACAGGGGACTCTGGAGAATCTCTTAAATGAGTGCCGAAGGTGCAAGGGTAAAACCGAATCTCTCAGGCAAAAGGATAGAGTATAAACTTGTGACTGATGTCATAAATTGCAGTTTTTTTGCATATTATTCTTCGGAGTTGCTTTTATAAGCGACTCCTTTATTTTTTCTTTAATGAAGATTTTCCTGAAAAATATTTTTTATAAAGGAGTGTACGTTTATGGATATGTTATTATCAATCGTACAAAAAATCAATCTTTATCTCTCGGACTACATACTTATTGTTCTCCTTGTAGGTACCGGACTTTTCTTCACAGTGAAGACACGCTTTGTTCAGGTTCGCTGCTTCGGTGAAGGTTTGAAGCAGGTTTTCGGCGGTATCTTCTCAAAGGATAAGAATTCAGGCGGCATCAGCTCTTTCCAGGCTCTTGCTACTGCTATTGCCGCTCAGGTCGGTACAGGTAACATAGTAGGTGCTTGCGGTGCCATTCTCATAGGCGGCCCCGGTGCTATTTTCTGGATGTGGATTATCGCTTTCTTCGGCATGGCTACAATCTATGCTGAGGCAGTTTTAGCTCAGGAAACAAAAGAAGTCCAGGCAGACGGTACTGTTTTAGGCGGACCCGTTTACTACATTAAAAAGGCTTTTCCCGGCAAGTTCGGTAAGGCTATTGCTACATTCTTCTCCGTTGCTACCTTCCTTGCTCTCGGCTTTATGGGCGCAATGGTACAGTCAAACTCCATCAGCACATCATGCTACACAGCTTTCGGTATTCCCACATGGCTTACAGGTATTATTGTAGCCTGCGCTGCGGGCCTCATCTTCCTCGGCGGTGTAAAGAGACTCGCGTCCGTAACAGAAAAAATAGTGCCCATTATGGCTATCCTCTATATCGTAGGCGGTATCGTTATTCTCGTTATGAGAGCAAAATATCTCCCCGAAACCTTCGCAATGATTTTCAAATATGCCTTCAGACCTGACGCACTTATCGGCGGCGGTCTCGGCTATGCTCTCAAGACAGCCATCAGCCAGGGTGTAAAGAGAGGCCTTTTCTCCAACGAAGCAGGTATGGGTTCAACTCCCCACGCTCATGCTCTCGCAGACGTAAAGAAGCCTCACGACCAGGGTGTAAGTGCTATGATCGGTGTGTTCATTGACACATTCGTGGTTCTCACTATGACAGGTCTTGTAGTTATTTCTACTCTCTATGCAGGTAACGGTATTCTCGCTTCAGGTGCAGCACCCGACGGTGTAAGCAAGGCTAATATGGCTCAGCTTGCATTCTCAAGCATTATGGGCGACAAGTTCGGCAGTGCATTCGTTGCTGTTTGCCTTCTCTTCTTTGCATTCTCAACAATCATCAGCTGGAACTACTTCGGCAAGATCAATGTTATCTCCCTTTTCGGCAAAAAGAGCACACCTGTGTATATGGTAATCGCAATTGTCTTTACATTCCTCGGCTCAGTTCTTTCCAATGACCTTGTATGGGAGCTTACGGATATGTTCAATCAGCTTATGGTTATTCCTAACGTGCCTGCACTGATTGCCCTTTCGGGTGTAGTTGCTGCAGCTGCAAAAGCTAAGAAAAGTAAGACAAAATAATTTACACGATCTCATCTCTCTCACTCATATATAGAAAAAGTCGTCTGACATCTGTCAGGCGGCTTTTTCACTTGGAATTGGAGAATGCTAAGTGCCTTCGCAGATGTGAAATTCGTCTGCGACGAGTGAAATTTTTGCCCTGAGGGCAAAAGTGTGCTGACGGTTTTAGTTAGTCTGCGGTGGAAACAGGCCCGGTGGCTCCGTCGCCGTAGACGGCGCGAGGGTGCCCTGAAGGCACCCTCGGAAAGCACCTCAGGGTGCTTTCACGGAGCCACCTTCTTCTTTTTACATCAGACTACAAGTGAGCGTCAGGACTCATCCACCACAGCGTGGTCTCCCTTTTCCTCAATAGGGAAGGCTTTGTTGGACTTCAGGTTTCGCCGGGTAATTCATAATTATCAAAAGGCCTCTGCGGTGTGAGAACAAAAAAAGCCGCAACATAAGTTGCAGCTCTGTGTATTATAGGTTGTTAAATTATCCCTTGAATGAAGAGAATAAGAATTCAACGAATTTCATAAGTCCGTCAATAAGTGACTGGAATAATGAATCCAGGGTGTAGTCACCTGTGCCTAACTTGAGAATGGCGAGAATTGAGCTTAAGGTAGCGCCCTCTGCTGCATTTTCTGCTGCGCCTAATAACTGATCCATAATTTTTCTCCTTTTGTTTTATAGTATTTGTTTCCTTAATTCAATTATAGCAAACTATATAAATAATGTCAACCTGGGTAAAATTTCCCTGAAAACAATAATTATTGCCGTCAATTGCCTTGACAATCTCACCTTTAGTAGTATAATATCAGCGACTTCAAAACAATGGGTGATACTTTATGAATAAACGGAACTCTATGCTTGAGGGCAGTCCCATAAAAAGCATTGTGCTTTTTGCCCTGCCGATTATGGCTTCCTCAATGCTTCAGTATAACTACAACCTTGTTGACAATATCATAGTCGGAAGATACGTCAGTGAAGAGGCCCTTGCGGCTGTAGGCTCAGTCGGACCGATCAACTCATTTATTATAGGTGCTGCTCTGGGCCTTACAACAGGCTTCACCATACCCGTCGCACACGCCTTCGGTGAAAGAAACAGTGAGAAGCTTTCAAAGTTTGCAGGAAGCAGTATGGTACTCGCATTTCTTATAGGCTGTATCATTATGGTTACTTCACATATTATTTCTCCCATACTCCTTCGCCTTGTCGGTACCCCCGCCGAGATAATCGACCTTTCCTCTGCTTATGTCAATGTTCTTTACTACGGTGTACCCATACAGATGCTCTCAAACAACTTCACAGCTATTTCAAGAAGTGTCGGCGAAAGCAAGAAGCCTCTTTACTTCTTCTGTGTCAGTGTGGCAGTGAACTTTATCCTCGACCTGCTTTTTGTGAAGACCTTCGGCTGGGGAGTTGAGGGTGCCGCCGTTGCGACTCTCATTTCACATTTCACCGCCTGTACCCTCAACGGCATATATGTTCTTCGCTTCAATAAGGAAGTAAACATATCTAAAAAAGACTTGCATCTTGATTTTAAAACCGCATGGAGTCAGGTTAAGCTG
>JAZSGK010000039.1:0-5022 GCA_045532695.1 Acutalibacteraceae bacterium | reverse complement strand
ATTGTGACAAAAGTAAGCAAAAACACGCTTTATCTCCGGGACAGCCGAAAGTAGTAAAAATTACCGTTTCAGTCCCTAGCTATATCTTAACTCTTTATCATTTCCTGCTCACCTTTGCTGTAAAAACAGGTCTCTCCCTATCGGTAATTTTCACATTTCTACTCTCTGCTTAATATCGGCTCTTTTCCGCACCGCTCTATTTAAAACAGCTTTTTATGTTGAGTGACCGCTACTTTGGTGCTGTTTATAGAGCGAGGCTCTTTCTCTTTTTGTAGTGTCCGCTTCGGGCGCTCTCTACTTCGACAGTCGGGGTCGCTCTCTGATATTTCTTAAAGTGATTCGATTGCAGTTTCTTTTGCCACCTTGCGGTGCATGAGTCCTGACGCTCACTGGTAGTCTGATGCAAAAAGAAGAAGGTGGCTCCGTGAAAGCACCTTGGGTGCTTTCTGAGGGTGCCTTCAGGGCAACCACGCGCCGTACACGGCGACGGAGCCACCAAACCTCCTGTAGGCAGTGACTGACTAAAAATATTTTTTAGCTGACAGTTCCTTTGTAAGCTTTTTTCTTGACAAAATTCAGTATAAATGGTATAGTTGTCTCGACTATAATATATTTAAGTTAATTCCCGTTAAGGAAAGAGGAAATCCTATGGCAAGATACACAAAAGAGGACATTATCCGTATAACAAAAGAAGAGAATGTTGACTTTATCTGTCTGCAGTTTACCGATATTCTCGGCACACTCAAAAGTGTAAGCATTACTGCAAGTCAACTTGAAAAGGCTCTCGGTAACGGCTGTATGTTTGACGGCTCGTCAATCGACGGCTTTGTAAGAATTGAAGAAAGCGATATGAGACTGCATCCCGATCTTGATTCTTTTGTCATTTTACCTTGGGATGAAACCTCGGGAAAAACTGCAAGACTTATCTGCGATGTATATAACGCAGACGGTACACCCTTTGAGGGAGACCCCAGATATGTTCTCAGAAGAGCTATCAAAAAGGCTGCAGATATGGGTTATACCTGTAACATCGGCCCTGAATGTGAGTTTTTCCTTTTCCATCTTGACGAACACGGTAAGCCCACTACAAAAACCTATGACCACGGCGGATACTTTGATCTCGGCCCCGTTGACAGGGGTGAAAGATGCCGCAAGGAAATCTGCCTTTGTCTTGAAAAGATGGGCTTTGAAATTGAAGCATCACACCACGAGAATGCTATTGCCCAGCACGAAATCGACTTCAAGTATGACGAAGTCCTCAGAACAGCTGACAATGTAATGACCTTTAAATATGTTGTAAAGAACCTTGCCAATCAGCACGGCCTTTATGCTACCTTTATGCCCAAGCCAATTTACGGCATTTGCGGTTCAGGTATGCATATCAATCTTTCACTTTTCAAAGGAAACGAAAATGCATTCTGTGATATGAATGACCCTGCAGGTCTCAGCGAGATCGCATATAACTTTATCGCAGGCGTTATGCATCACATCAAGGCTATTACAGTTCTTACAAACCCCATTGTAAACTCATACAAGAGACTCGTTCCCGGTTATGAAGCTCCCGTATATATTGCCTGGTCTGCTAAAAACAGAAGCCCCCTTGTCCGTATCCCTACAGCAAGAGGAACAGGCACAAGAATTGAGCTTCGCAATCCCGACCCTGCCGCAAACCCCTATCTTGTTATGGCTGCAGTTCTTCAGGCGGGTCTCGACGGTATTGAAAAAGGTATGACACCTCCGTCACCTAAGGATTCAAATATCTTCAGCCTTACACCCGACGAGAGAAAGGCGGAGGGTATCCACTCACTTCCCAAGACTCTTTACGACGCTATCAGAGAATTCAAATACAGCGACTTTGCAAAGATGGCAGTAGGCGAGCATGTACACGGCAAATATATCGAAGCAAAACGCGAGGAATGGAACGAATACAGCACAAGAGTTTCTCAGTGGGAAATCGATAAGTATTTAGGTAAATATTAATTTTTCAGGGCAAGGAAACAAACTTGCCCTGTTTTACCCCAAAAACAAGGAGAAAACAAAGAATACTATGAGTTTTGAAATTAACCCCTACGCATATAAAAGCATTTTTGCTGTACCCACAAGCGTAGTTGATGACAATATAAGACTTGCCAGTGTTTTACAGCTCAAGGTCCTTTTATATATGCTCCGTCACAGCGAAGAAAACCTTGCGGGCGAAGATGTGGCTTCTGCGTTGTCTCTGGATAAAGAAGACACTGAAGACGCAATGATATTCTGGCAGGAGAGAGGACTGCTGATTAAGTCCGATGACACTGCAAAACCCCTTTTACACATCGAGGCAACTTCAGATGTCACTATCACAAAAGCTCCCGAAGAGCCGACGCAGGCTCCAAAGAAGGTCAGCGATATTCCTTTGTCAAGACCGAGTCACGAGCAGATAGCAATAAGACTTCAGGAATGCAAGGAGTTTTCAGATCTCTTTGCAGAGGCACAGGTAGCTCTCGGAAAAACTATAGGCTATGACGGTCAGTCGGTGCTGATTATGATGCACGACAGCTACGGACTGCCTTTTGAGGTTATTCTCATGGCAGTTGAATATTCAGTGTCGCAGAAAAAGACAGGTTTTTCTTCTATTGCAAAGTTAGGTAAGCTCTGGAGTGAGCAGGGAATTGATACTCTCGAAGGAGCTATGGAGTATATCGAAGAGCATAACGTAGTAAATGAGACATGGAATAAGCTCCGCTCCCTTACCGATATTTCAAACCGTACTCCCACATCAAAGCAGAGAGGATATCTCGTTACATGGGTAAAAGAATACGGTTATGATGAAAACATTATATATTATGCTTATGAAGAGTCTGTCGACCGTACAGGTAAAATGAGTCTGCCGTATATGGATAAGATTATCAGAAACTGGTATGAAAAGGGTGTAAAGACACCTATGGATATTCAGAGAGAAAAAGCCAGATGGCAGGAAGAAAGAGATAAGAAGCTTCCTAAGAATAATGCAACCAAGCAAAAATCTCCGGCTTTGTTGAGTGGTGAGCCGTCATACGATGTCAGCGCTTTTACTAAAAAAGCCATAGGCCTTAAGTATGATAAAAAGACTAAGTAAGAAGGTGAAAATATGTCATACAAAAAAAGTGTGTATATAAAAGCCAAAGAGATACTCGCCCAAAGGAAGGCGACTGCTGAAAGAGAAGCCGAAGACAGACATTCGGCAGCTGTTGCACTTTGCCCTGAGATATTGAATATAGAAAGAGAGATGGCTTCTCACGGCGCTGAAGTTGTTAAGGCTGTCGGTATGGGTGCTGATCTTGACGAGTATGTCAAAAATCTTGCTATAGCAAATCTCAGAGCTCAGGAAAAAAGAAAAGAGCTTCTCAAAAGTGCCGGCTTCCCCGAAGATTATCTTGAGGTAAAATATACCTGTGATATCTGTAAGGACACGGGCTATAACAAGGAGTTTTACTGCCAATGCTACAGAAAGCTCATAAGAGAAGTTGCAAGAGATAACCTCGGTGCAAACTCACCTCTCAAAAAGTGCACTTTCGGGTCTTTCCGTGCTGACAGATATCCGGATGTGATGGATATAACAATGGACGTCAATCAGTACAAACATATGAAGGAAGTATATGAATACTGTAAGGACTATGCGGAAAACTTCACTGATGATTCTGAGGGCTTATTTATGTACGGCCGCACAGGTCTCGGAAAGACACACCTCTCGCTCGCAATTGCCAACGAGGTTATAAACAGAGGATACGATGTCTATTACGGCAGTGTACAGTCTATAATGGACAAGCTTGAAGCTGAGCGCTTCGGCAGATTACCCAGAGAGGACAGCATTAAGGACGATATTCTTGAGTGCGACCTTCTTATTATAGATGATCTTGGTGCAGAGTTTTCCACTCAGTTTACCAATGCTGAGCTTTACAATATTATCAACAGCAGAATTCTTGCTTCGCTTCCGACTATAATCAGCACCAATCTTTCGATTGAAGAAATTGCTGAGAGATACAGTCAGAGGGTTGCTTCGAGAATTATCGGCAGCAGCAGAGCAATTTATTTCTGCGGCAAAGATATAAGGCAGATGGAATAAGTAAAGTTTTGTCAAACTTTTACAAAAGTTTGTGCGGTGTGGGGCTAAGCTCTGCAAAGATAGAAATTCTGATGTAATTTAATATTATTGACGACGCGGGAAAGTGTTGAAGTAAAAAACAGCTCTTTTCCCGCCGTTTTTACTTAGCGGTATGCGGCTCCGCAAAAGCACCTCGGTGAGGCGCTTTCCATCAGGCGTCTGCGACGCCTGATGCGTCGGACTTCGTCCGACGCGGCGCCGCCCTGACTGAGTGCAGAATTAAAGCCACCCGAAAAGGGTGGCTCAGTTTTTTTATTCAGATAAAAATGTCGGATTGTCAGTTCTGCCGAGGAGATAGTCGATGCTTATCTTATAATAATCGGCAAGCTTAATAAGCACATCAGTAGGTACATCCCTTCTACCATTCTCATAATGTGAATAACAGACTTGAGAACACTGAAGATACTCGGCAATATCCTGTTGTTTGAGGTCGTGATCTTCTCGAAGATCTCGAATACGTTTATACATAGAATCACATCACAATTATTATTACATAACATAAGTATAAATATAACAAAATGTCATATTGACAGATATAACAAAATGTTATACAATTATTGTTGCAGATAAGCGTAGAATGCGTATTGGTAGTAAAGAGGTGATTAACTTGAGAATATGTGATATATGTTATGCAGTACTTCAGGAGAAAGACGAAGATGATGTATGTGCAATATGTAAAGAACGCAAGACTGTGAAGGAATTAATGGAAAAGGATTTTTTAAAACAAGATGATATCGTGAAGAGATACGTGGATTTGATAGATCTACGTGCAGAAAATCTGAAGAAGTTAAAAAACAAAACTGAAGAAATAAAAATTTGAATCTTTATAAAAACAACTGTTCTCCACTAGTAGAGCGGTTGTTTTTTGCATATACCCCATATAGATAAAAATAATATAAAAG
>JAZSGK010000164.1:0-5099 GCA_045532695.1 Acutalibacteraceae bacterium | reverse complement strand
AAGATAGTTCACATCTTTTTCGTGGACATCTTTTTTATTTTCGTCACCCTTATAGCGTTTTAACAGCAATTTCTGAGAAATATCAGTGGGCATATCAAGAAAAATCACACCGTCAGGCTTGGGAATGCCCATTTTTTCATATTCAAATTCAAAGAGCCAGTCAAGATATTCGTCCCATTTTTCCTTAGGAAGCTTTGTCATCTGATGACAGGCATTGGAGGTTGTATATCTGTTGGCAACGATAATCTTATCACTGAGATATTCCTTTTCCCAATGCTTTTTGAAGCTGGCGTATCTGTCAACAGCATAGAAAGTTGAAGCCGCATAGGCGTTAACATCACCGGGGTTGTCACCGAGCTCACCGCCAAGATACATCTTTACGAGAGTGCTGGAAGGGTCATTGTAAAAAGGCAGGTCGAGAGTATATGTCTCATAGTCCTTACTTTTAAGGTAGTTTGTCAGAATCTCAGCCTGGGTAGCCTTACCGCTTCCGTCAAGGCCGTCTATAACAATCATTTTACTCATAATCTACCTCGATTAATATGTAAGAATTACAGCAAAAACTTTAACTGTTTTGTCAGTTCTGTTGGCAATTGAATGCTCTTCACCGCCAAGGCACACACAGCTGTCGCCTTCATAGAGTGAAACAGTTTCACCGTTATCGTAATATGTAGCGGTACCCTCAATAATGTAGAAAACTTCTTCTTCGTTTTCGTGAATGTGAGCACCGATTGAACAGCCGGGCTCGAGAGTAATAACACCTAAAAGACGGCAAGCACCCTTATATTCGCCTTTATCTAAAATGTCGGTGATCTTAACGCTGCCGTCACCGCCACGCATATTCTCTCTGACAGAGGTATTCATATTTTCGTTTCTCTTAATCATTACATTATTCCCCCATTATATATTCTTTGTAATTATAGCAACTTTATTTTAATTTATCAATGTTTTTACGATAAAAACTTCTTACAAAATGCTTAAGAAACTCATAATTTATATTTGCAATTGACAAAATCTCTGTTTTTTATTAGAATATAGGAGAAAATACAATCTACGGAGTGAGAAAATATGAAATACGGTGCTTTTATAATCGGTTGCAGTGACTGTAATGAAGAGGTCTGTGCAGCTTCGGGCAGAATTTCAACACAGAGTGGTACGGCACTCGAAATCTTTGAAAGAAGCCACGATAAAGAGAAAAACGAAAAGCTTATCAGCAAGGTGACAAAGTCAGGTCATACATCAACTGTTGAGCATATATTCTTCAATGTTGCTTTCGAAAATGTCAGCGTTGTTGTTGAGCAGTTTATGATTGAATTCAGACTCGCTTCCTTTACGGTAAAATCAAGACGCTATGTTGACTTCTCAGATTGCGGATACCTTGTACCTGAATTTAAAAGTGAAGAGGACAAAGAAAAATACATCACCGCAATGGATAAGATGTTCAGTGCTTATTCCTATCTTACCGAAAATGGTGTACCCAAGGAAGATGCACGTTTCGTACTGCCCTACTGCTTCTATTCTAATTTCTTCTGCTCTCTTAACGGCAGAGAAATGGTAAATGTCATCACAGCTATGATTTACGGCAGAGGCAGAAAGATAAATGAAATCTACAAAATCGGTCTGTCACTTCTTGAGCAGTGCAGAAAATACGCTCCGGGCGTATTCACCGACTTTGAAATCAAGGGTGAAAAGTATAACGATGAGCTTATATTCGATATACCTGCAGACAGCAAAAAAACTGTTTCAGAGGAGCTTGCCGAAATTCTCAGCGTAACACCCGACGGTGAAAGAAATGTTGCAAGATGTGCTCTTATCGAAAAGGGCGACTACTCAGCCGATGCAATCGAAAAAATTATCGCATCAGAGGATAACGTTGACAAAATACTCTCGGCTGTCGTTTCTTCATCAAGACCCAGGGCTCTCGAAAGCTATAACTGTACAGTAAAATTCAGCGGTGTTTCACTTTCAACCCTCACCCACTTTGCAAGACACAGAATACAGAATATATGCATTCCTAACCTTATGAAGGCAGACAGAAACAATTTTGTTTTACCCGAAACTGTAAAGGCTGACGACAATCTCACAAAGGTATATAAAGATGCCTTCGACGGTATGATCGAGCTTTATGCTTATCTCAAGGATAAGGGATATGACGATAACGTACTCATTTACTGTGTACTCAGCGGTAACACCGTTGACATTGTAACTACAATGAATGCAAGAGAGCTGAAGCTCTTCTTCAGACTGCGTTCATGCACAAGAGCACAGTGGGAAATTCAACTCTATGCAAATGATCTTCTTAAAAAACTCCGTAAGGTTTCACCGAACTTATTTAAACACTACGGCCCGAGTTGTTATGTTTTAGGTACTTGTCCTGAGGGAAGAATGACCTGTGGTAGGGCATCGGAAATTAAGAAGATATTCTCAGAGATGTAAAATAAAACTAAGCAGCCTGTTACGGCTGCTTTTTTACCTGTCTGCTTGACTTATCGCCACTTCGTGGTCACCCTTTCCTACAAGGGAAGGCTCACCTGACGAGCAATTTAAGTGGGATGATGAGAGAAGGTAGGCGGCTCCATTGCCGAAGCCCTTCGACGGAGGGCTTCGGCTCAGCGATGCTGTCGCTGCAAATCGCCTCTTCGGGCGATTTGATGGAGCCGCCCCAACCTCTACATCAGACTGAAAATGAAATGCCTTTGCAACAAAATAAAATTGGCGGGTAGGAGTTACCTGCTCGCCATAAGTCTGTCGCAATTCCGAATTCCGTTACGAATTAAAACACGATCGGTTCAATCTGCTTACCCTCAAGTGCAAGCTTAGCCGACTCATAAGCTTTATCAAAATCACATACAATTGAAAAAGGCTTTTTTACAGGATCATCCTGTTTCATTGGGATAAAATAGTAATGCTTATAATTCAGCAGAGCACCAATATTTTTACCCGAAGCACTGAGAGAATCATTTGACGAAACGCCGATGAGAACAGGCTTCTGATTACGAAGATGAGACTTTACCGCCAAAGTAACAGGAGTATCATATATACCTAGAGCGAGCTTTGCAAGAGTGTTACCCGAGCAGGGCAGAATAATCAGCAGGTCTGTCATATTCTTAGGACCTATGGGTTCAGCGGCGGTAAGAGTTGAAATGACTTTGTTTCCTGTAATGCCCTCAATTTTTTTTATAAACTCCTCAGCCTTGCCGAAACGTGTATCGGTTTTAAAGGAATTATATGACATAATCGGAATGACATTTGCACCCGATGCCACGAATTTTTCTATCTGTTCAATTGCTCTTTGGAAGGTACAGAAAGAACCTGTCAGAGCGAATCCGATGTTGATATTGATAGTAACCACTCCTTTTATCAGAGATTCATAAGTATAAAGTCAGCTATAAGCTCAGCCGAGCCCAAAGGTAAAAATCTTCCGGGCAAGGCACTGCCGTCAATGTGTTTTTTACCGTGTATTGTGAAGTGCTCCTTATCTGCAGTAAACGGACTTGATGCAAGCTCAAAGTAAACTGCAGACTCTTTCATTGATTTGACATTTTCGCTTCTCAGTATATTTGCAGGTATCGTACCGAAGATATAGTCAAAAATAAATATACAGCTTCCTGCAGAACTCAGCTTGACTGTTTTATATCCGCAGAATGATGCTTTGAGTAGCTGACTCTTATTTCTTGCGGCAATATACACCTCAACACCGAGCTTTGATAGTATTTCAGCTAAAGTCCTTGCCACATCACCAAAGCCAAGAATAAGCACCTTTTTGAGAGGAATATAATCCTCTGTATTATCCAGTAGAAGCCTAAGTGCACCCTGAGCCGTAAGATGAGCATTGGCAAGCTTAAAAGTCTTATCTTTCATAAAGTCAAAACACTCCGATTTGCAACAATCAGACAGCCCGTATCCGTAAACCTTTTGCTTATCAGTAAGCGATTTATATATATCATCAAGCTTTATTTTCACATCCTTGTTACTGCAATATACTGTCTCCTTATCTTTCGTAGTCGGTACAGGGAGAACAATATTCGTATACCTTGCCATATCCCTGAGCTCACATATGTCAGCAGAGCACATAATATGGCGGACATTCTGAAACTTTTCACTCAGGATATTTTTAAGGTATTCCTGGCGTTTATCGCCGCCGATAATAAGAAAGCTTTCATTCATTATATTCACCTTAAAATCAATGATACTATATACTATGCAGAAAAAATTTTCCTGTTAATTTAAAAAAAGTGTTTACTATTTGCCGTCAATGCAATATAATAAAAGACAGACTATATTAAGAGGTGTAACTCTATGCATGAAATAGATAAAATTTTAAAAGAGGTAAAGAAAATTCACTTTATCGGTATCGGCGGCTCAGGCATGTGTCCTGTTGCTGAGATATTACATTCCTGGGGGTATGAGATTTCGGGCTCTGACAACAATGACGGTGACAATATTACAAAGCTCCGTGAACTTGGTATGAAGGTTATTTTAGGTCAGAAACCCGAAAACTTAGAGGGTGCAGAACTGATTGTTTATACAGATGCTATTCTTAAGGATAATCCCGAGCTTGTTGCAGCTAAAAACGGCAGTGTACCCTGCTATGAGAGAGCAGCAGTTTTCGGTGCAATTACAAGAATGTATTCCGACTGTATTGCAGTATGCGGTACCCACGGCAAAACAACTGTAACAGCTATGCTTTCTCAGGTGCTTATTGAAGCTCAGAAAGACCCCACTTGTCTTATCGGCGGAAGACTTCCTTTGATTGAGAGCCATGGCAGAGCGGGCAAGAGCGACATTTTCGTCTGTGAAGCCTGTGAATACAAAAATCACTACCACGAGCTCTCCCCTGATACAGCAATACTTTTAAATGTTGACGAAGACCATCTTGAGTTTTTCGGTAACCTAGATAATATCAAGGCTTCATTTAATAAATTCTGCTCACTTTGCTCTAAGACAGTTATCTTTAATGCTGACGACAGTAATACCGTAGAAACAGTTAAAGATATAAATATAAATAAAATCTCCTTCGGCTACGACGAAGACTCTACATACTACCCTGCTTCAATCGCTTACAACAGAGGTGCATTCGCAGAGTTTGATGTAATGAG
>JAZSGK010000222.1:0-4396 GCA_045532695.1 Acutalibacteraceae bacterium | reverse complement strand
GACAAAATTGCTGAAGCAGTCAAGCTCGGCGTTGCAATGGCAGGCGGTACTCCTATAGTTTTCCCTGCAATCACAGTCTGTGACGGTATTGCTATGGGTCACGTAGGTATGAAATATTCTCTCGTAACAAGAGATCTTATTGCCGATTCTACGGAAGCTATGGTTATGGCTCACGGCTTCGACGGTCTTGTTATGATTCCCAATTGCGATAAAAATGTGCCCGGTCTTCTTATGGCTGCTGCAAGACTCAATATCCCCACTATTTTTGTGTCGGGCGGTCCTATGCTTGCAGGCAGAGTCAACGGCAAAAAGACAAGCCTTTCAAGTATGTTCGAGGCTGTAGGCGCATATAAGGCAGGCAAAATCGACGAAAATCAGCTTCGCATCTGCGAAGAGGATACCTGTCCCACCTGCGGCTCGTGTTCAGGTATGTATACTGCGAACTCAATGAACTGCCTTACAGAGGTCCTCGGTATGGGTCTTCAGGGCAACGGTACTATCCCTGCAGTTTATTCAAAGAGAATTGAGCTTGCAAAGCACGCAGGTATGCAGATTATGGAGCTCATTAAAAAGGATATCCGCCCCCGTGATATTATGACAAAGGCGGCTATCAGAAATGCAGTTACAGCTGATATGGCTCTTGGCTGCAGCACAAACAGTATGCTTCACCTTCCCGCTATTGCAAATGAGTGCGGTATTGACTGGGACCTCGGTGTCGCCAACGAAATCAGTGAAAAGACGCCCAACCTTTGCCATCTTGCACCTGCAGGCCCCACATATATGGAAGACCTCAACGAAGCAGGCGGTGTTTATGCTGTGCTTAAGCAGATTGCAGATATGGGACTTCTCGATACGAGTGTTATGACCTGTACGGGTAAGACTCTCGGCGAAAATATTGAAAACGCTGTAAATAAAGACGAAACTGTTATCCGCCCCGTAAGTAACCCCTATTCAAAGACAGGCGGTATCGCTGTGCTCAAGGGTAACCTTGCACCCGACGGCTGTGTTGTAAAGAGAAGCGCAGTAGCACCCGAAATGCTTATACATGAAGGCCCTGCCAAGGTTTTTGACAGCGAAGAGGAATGTATTGCTGCAATTTACGGCGGTAAAATTGTCAAGGGTGACGTAGTTGTTATCCGCTATGAAGGTCCTGCAGGCGGCCCCGGTATGAGAGAGATGCTTTCACCCACATCGGCTATTGCAGGTATGGGACTCGATAAGGACGTTGCTCTTATTACAGACGGACGCTTCTCAGGTGCAACAAGAGGTGCATCAATCGGTCACGTTTCACCCGAGGCTGTAAGAGGCGGTATCATCGCTTATGTAGAAGACGGAGATATCATTTCAATCAATATCCCTGAGTATAAAATCGAGCTCAAGGTCAGCGACGAGGAAATTGCAAAGCGTAAGGAAACCACCGAGCTTAAGATAAAGAAAGATATCAAGGGCTGTCTTGCAAGATACTCTGCTATGGTATCCTCTGCCGATAAGGGCGCTATTATCAATAAATTTTAAAGAGTGATAAAAATGAATCTGAAACTTTTATCCTGCCGTATCTCGTCACTGAGCGTTTTCAGAGGTATTCTAGGTAAAAAAGAAATGGCCTCATTCCTCAGCTTTCTCAAGGCTGAGGAGCTCTGTGAAAAGCTCAGCTGCTACGGCGAATTCATAAACACCCTGGGTGTTTACGGCGGCTCGTTTTCTGCCTTTCTTACTAAGGCTGTCTGCGAGGACGAGAATATCTATATCAAGTCCGTAGCGAAGAATAAAGCTGTATCCGACTCAATCAAAGCCAATGCCGAAAAAGAGCTGGAGCTTTTCTCGGAGCTTACAAAGCTTAATCCCGAAATACTCTTCGAGGATAGCGGCTATAAAGGCTACATACCCGAATTCGAAAATGACGAAGTGGATTTTTCGGCAGTGTACAGCGAGAGGCTAGGTCATATAGGCCGCTACGGCTACGGCATATTTGCTACGGCAGGTATGTTCAGAGTTGAAGACGGGGAGATTATTCCCGTTGAAGCTGCTGATGATATTTCTACGGAGACCTTCATCGGATACGAAAAAGAGAGAGCTCAGGTTATGGAAAACACCGAGGCTCTCACTCAGGGCAAGTACGCCCAGAATGTGCTTCTTTGCGGCGATGCAGGTACGGGTAAGTCATCGACTGTCAAGGCAGTCGCAAATGCTTATTTTGACAAGGGTGTAAGACTTATTGAGCTTCGCAAGGATCAGCTTTTCTCACTGTCACACGTTATGGGCAGAATTGCCGATAATCCTCTTAAGTTCATTATCTTCATCGATGACCTTTCCTTCAATAAAAATGACGACTGCTTTTCTATGCTCAAGGCGGCTCTGGAAGGCTCGGCAAGCGCCAAGGCCTCCAACGCTGTTATTTATGCAACAAGTAACCGCAGACACATTGTCAAGGAACGCTTCTCCGAGCGAGGCCACGAGGACGATATTCACCACAGCGATACGGTGCAGGAGCTTCTGTCACTGTCAGACCGCTTCGGACTTGTGGTTTACTTCTCAAAGCCTAACAAGAAGCTTTATCTTGATATTGTCCACGAGCTTGCAAAGAAAGAAAATCTTGATATGGATGAAAAAGAGCTTGACCTTAAGGCTGAGGCTTTTGCATTGGCAAAGGGCTCAAGGTCACCCAGAGCGGCGCAGCAGTTTATTAAGGGTTTACTGTAAAGCAATAAAAGCAAGTAAAGTTTTTTTGATTACTTTTTTTACAAAAAAAGTAATGCCTGCCCGGCGAGGGCAAATGAATTGCACTATGTGCATGAATTGAAGCTACGCTTCATGAATTGGCTGATGCCATGAATTGCACCTACGGTGCATGATAATATATAAAAGGAGAATCACTTATGATTAAGAAAATTTCAACAGACAAGGCACCCGCAGCTATCGGCCCTTACTGTCAGGCAATGGCAGTCGGCGGTATGCTTTTCACCTCAGGTCAGTTAGGTCTTGACCCCAAGACAGGCGACTTCGCAGGTGACACTATCACAGCTCAGGCTGAGCAGGCACTTCAGAATCTCGGTGCAATCCTCAAAGAAGCAGGTACAGACTACGATAAAATTGTAAAGACAACTTGCTTCCTTGCAGATATGGGCGACTTTGCAGCTTTCAACGAGGTTTATGCAAAGTATATCACCAACACCCCTGCACGTTCATGTGTTGCTGTCAAGACTCTGCCGAAGAACGGCCTTGTTGAAGTAGAAGCAATTGCAGTAATCGACTGATCGGAATATTTTATGAGCAGCTCTGTTCTTTGAGACGGAGCTGTTTGTATTTTTTTGAAAGAAAAGCAGAAAATTTTTGCTGTTTTAAGCAATATCCGTTTGCTTTTTCTGTGTATATAGGTGAAAGGAGGATGAAAATGAAAGATATCGATATCATTAAGCTTTATTTTGAACGCTCAGAAAAAGCCATAAGCGAAACTGACTGCAAATACGGTGCATATTGCTCATGCATTGCGGAAAATATTCTCAGCAACAAGCAGGACAGCGAAGAGTGTGTAAGCGATACATATCTTAAGGTCTGGAATTCTATACCGCCAAATAAGCCCTCAAATCTTCGGACTTACCTTGGCAAAATAACACGAAATCTTGCCATAAACCGCTATAAGATGTACTCTGCCGAAAAACGAGGCGGTGGGAACACAGAGGTAGTTTTATCAGAGCTTGAGGGCTGTATCCCGTCTGCTGTTACTGTAGACGATGCCTTAGATGAAAAGCTCCTGGTCAAGGCTTTAGAGGATTTCCTCAAGCACCAGAGCGACACAAAGCGCGGTATTTTCCTAAGACGCTATTGGTACTGCGAGAGCATTGCTGATATCGCAAATGACTTTTATATGAGTCAAAGCAAGGTCACATCCATACTTTACCGACAGCGATTAAAGCTGAAAGAACACCTGGAGAAAGAAGGGATATTTATATGAAAGGTGAAGATTTATTCAGGGCCTTAGGGAAAATTGATGACAAATATATCGAAAACTCGGTGCCAAGGAAAATGCCGGTTTACAGGAGAAATGCCTTTAAGTGGGTAACAGCGACGGCAGCCTGTCTGTGTCTGTTTGTATCGGCTTATCTGATATCGTACCGTCTGAAAGCTGAAAAGCTGCCTGTTCTAGATAATTACGGCATTGTTTTTGAGCCTGCGGGTATGGGTTATGAGGGGACAGACGAGCTGACAATGAAGAATTCAGATGACATCAATCCATGGAAAGAGAATACAGAATTAGATACCTTACCTGTATACAAAAATCTCAGATATAACGGCGGAAAGCTGTGGCAGAGCTATTATTCAGCCGATGAACTTAAAAAGCAGACAGAAGCCTTTGCTGATTTGATGGGGCTCGATATTATCGGCGGCGAAGCCGTGT
>JAZSGK010000208.1:0-10878 GCA_045532695.1 Acutalibacteraceae bacterium | reverse complement strand
TGACATAAATGATTGGGGTTACTCCGCAGTTGCACTTATAATCAGCAGCACTAGCAGCAAGAGACACTGCCGACATAAGCATAATAAGACAGACCACTAATGAAATGATACGTTTTGTTGTTTTCATATTTTTCCTCCTATTTTTTTAAAAAATAATTATTTTTTATATATTAGCACATATCTTAAATAAAAGCAACTAGTTTAAAATTTTAATAAAAAGTAAGTTTTTTCATAAATAAAAGACACAGAAGAAAACCTCTGTGTCTTGATTTTGTTTTTTGATGAATCTTTATCGGCGGGAAAATAGTCGTTTCCTCGCAGAAACTCCCCCGCGATTCCGGATTATTTATCGATGCCGAGGTTCTTGACCTGAACTGCATATTCCTGCTGGAACTGCATATTAACCTTGTTGATTTCGTCAAGATTCTTGGCAGCGATGCCCTGATAACCTGCAAGACCGCTTGTGATAAAGTTGTAAGCACCCTGAACAATACTCTTTGCATAGTCGTTTGCCTGCTTCTTGTATTCGTTGCAGTCGTTTGTTGTCTTAGCAATCATAGCCTGAACTGTCTTTTCTGTCTCAGCCTTGATTCTCTCGGACTCTTCTCTTGCCATTCTTGTGATGTTGTGCTCCTTAACGAGCTCTGCAGCCTGATTGTTAGCTCTTGCAATAATTGCTTCAGCGTCAGCCTGTGCCTTTTTAACTACATCGTTATAGTACTGCTGTGACTTTGCAGTTGTTTCGTTCTTGTAGTTATGTGCATCGTTTACGAGCTTGTCAGCCTTTGAGTTAGCCTCGGAGATAATACGTGTTTCTCTTTCGATGATGTCCTTTGACTTGATGAATTCGTCAGGGAATTTTTCCTGCATAAACTGAACGAGAGTATCAATATCGTGACCGTTTACAACTCTCTTTGTCTTTGAGAAGAAGAACTTCTTTGCATTTGAAACATAAAGTGACATCTGCTCAACTAACTGTTCAAAGTCGAGATCCTTCCACTTTTCTTCAGCAGCATCGTGGTCGTAAGGGCCGAATTCTCTTACTTCCTCATACTCCTCTTCGTCATAATTACTATCCATATAGTCTTCTGAACCTTCTACGTCTTCTACTTCGAGATCTTCGATATCGTAAGTTGCCATATCTGAATCATCCTTTCATTAATTTATCAATTATTTCTTCTGATACTTCCTTGGGGATAAACGGTGTAACATCACCGCCGAGGGTACAAACCTGTTTGATAACGCTTGAGCTCAGGAACATATTCTCACTGCTTGCAGCCATAAATACAGTCTCGATCTCATCGTTAAGCTTTTTGTTGATAAGTGCCTGCTGGAATTCGTCCTCAAAGTCCGAAACAGCCCTTAGGCCCTTAACAACGGCTATAGCCTCTTTTTGTCTTGCATAATCTGCCAAAAGACCCATATAGGAGTCAACAGTCACATTAGGCAGATCCTTTGTGCACTTTCTGACAAGGTTCACTCTCTCTTCCACAGTGAAAGCGTGTAAACCTGCTTTGCGGTGATTGGACATTACAACCACGATAATTCTGTCAAAAAGCTTGGCACTTCTTTTAATAATATCAAGGTGTCCTATGGTTATAGGATCAAAGCTACCCGGATATATGGCAACTCTTTCCTTCATTATTATTCCTCCTCTGAGAATCTATAGAGGAACAGACCCGTTTTACCGTATCTGTATTTTTTCTGAAGTCTGAAATTTCCGGCGTACTCGGGAAGCTCGTCTTTGTAGGGAGCCTCGCAGATAATTACACCGCCTTCATTCATAACCTCGTGGACTTTACCGAGAGCCGCTTCAAGAATACCCTTTGAATAAGGCGGGTCAAGAAGGGCGATATCGTATTTTTCCGTTCTTCTTGAAAGGAAGCTCAGAGCGTCACTTTGAACAACAACAGCCTTCTTTGTAAAGCCTGTATGCTCAAGATTCTGTCTTATTACTTCAGTGCTCTTTCTTGAAAGGTCAACAATAACTGCGCTTTCCGCTCCCCTTGAAAGAGCTTCGATTGCAAGCTGACCTGAGCCGCCGAATAAGTCGAGAACCTTTCTTCCTTCAATCTCAAACTGAATGATACTGAAAAGTGCCTCTTTAACTATGTCAGTGGTGGGTCTTACATCGTCACCCTCAAGGGTAATGAGCTTTCTGCCTCTTGCGGAGCCTGTGATAACTCTCATGCTAATACCTCCCTTGACATAATTACTTATGATACATTATCACATTTTTTTGAGAAAAAATCAACACTATTTTCCTAATTTCTACTTTTTTACTTAAAATTACTACACTAATCGGGTAAATTTTACCGAAACATACAAGGTTTTACAGTATTATTAACCGAGATTTGCCTTGGTTTCCACTTCTTTTCTGCCGTGGTTATAGAGCTTTCTGTTGTCAAGTGCCCACTGTCTTGGTGTGAACTCACCTGTATCTACTTCTGATACGGCACTTGTAATCTCATAGATAGTTGCATCAAGCTTGTCAAGCTGACTTAAAATCTCTGCCTCAAGGAACATAGGTCTTACAGCCGCACCGAAATCCGGTTCACCGTGATGAGAAATAACCATATGCTCAAGAAGCATTGCCTTCTCAGGATTGATGCCAAGCTCTTTTGCCTTGTTTTCAATTTTCATAGCGCCCATTACAAGGTGGCCGATAAGCTCACCCTTTACGCTGTAGCCTGCGGCAAGACCTGCGGGGCTGATGTCGAATTCATCAATTTTGCAAAGGTCATGGACTATGATACCGCACATAAGAAGGTCTTTATCTACTGAGGGGTAAATGCTGCAGATACTCTCAGCCATTTTTATAATTGAAAGGGTGTGGTATAAAAGTCCGCCTCTTATGGCGTGGTGAAGCTTGAAGGCTGCGGGCCAGAAAAGAAGCTGCTCTTCGTTATCCTTGACAAGGGCGTATGTAAGCTGCTTGAGGTCATTATCTTTTACTGCGGCAATTATATTCATAATCTGACCGTACATCATTTCGCCGCTGTATTCTGCTGTGGGAACAAAGTCAGCAACATTTACGCCGTCATTTTCGTTGACAAGGCGGATTTTGTCAATTCTCAGCTGATCGTTGCCGTTGAACTGAGTAACACTGCCTCTGATTTTTACTAAGTCGCCTGCCTGAAACACACCGTGGACAAGCTCACTGTAGTCCCAGAGCTTGCCTGAGATTTCTCCGTTTTTATCACAGAGAACCATATCGAGGTATGCTGCACCTTTGATATTCACCTTCTTCTCGGCTGTCTTCACAAGCCAGAAGTTGTCGTTTGAATTTGGGTTCATAGTTTTTCCTCCTGTATTAATTGGTTTTATATATCTGAATTGCGCCTTTGGCGTGGGGCGGCTCCATGCCCGGACGGAGTCCGGGTCGGCCGCGCAGCGGCCGTAAAATCGCCCCTACGAGGGGTGATTTTAATGGAGCCGCCTGCCGCTATAAAGCACTTACTTATTTCTTCGCAATAATCGGCAACTCACTCTGCGGGCAGAGACTCTTTTCTTAATCTCACTTCCCCGCAATTCCGAATTCCGAATTCATAATTCCTAATTTATTGATGTCCTTCCATATAGTCGCCGAACATATTTCTGAATTCGTCAGTGTTGCTGCCGTCATCGTTTTTCATCACAAGCTCTTTTTCAACGGTTACCCCACTCTTACTGCCTCGCTTACCTTCAACGAGTACAAGCCAGGGCTGTCTGCCTTTGCGTTCTGCAACAAAACGGATTCTCTTCACCTCAATGCCGCCCTGACGCATACTTACTATAATGTCGCAAAGTCTCTCAGGTCTGTGGCACATACAGAACCTGCCGCCGAATTTAAGAAGCTTCGCCGCCGCTGAAACAGCATCGTCAATATTGCAGGTGACCTCATGTCTTGCTATACGGTGGGCTTCGCTGAGGCTCTCTATGCCAGTACCCACAGGCTTATAGGGCGGATTCATGGTCACGAGGTCAAATCTGCCGAATTCAAGGACGCCCTTGAGGTTTCGTATATCGCAGTTGACAGGCGTAATTCTGCCCACCATATCGTTGACCTCAAGGGACTTATTCAGCTGGCTGATAGCCTTTTCCTGAATGTCGAGAGCATACACCTCTTTAGTTATACCCTTACACCATATCAGAGGTATAATACCGCAACCCGTACCCATATCGCAGGCAACATCTTTCCTTTTTATGGAAGCAAAATTTGCAAGGAGCACCGCATCGGTACCGAAAGTATGACTCTCTGACACAACAATGCTCATATTATTGCCGAGTGGCTCTATCTTTTCATCAATGAGTAAATCCATATCTGTCACCTGCACATAAAATACTATTATAATGATAACACAAAACAAGTCAAATGTAAAGAAAAAAGTCCCCTGTGCATATAAAAAGAGTCCACCCTTACGAGTGGACTCTCAAAAGCCTTTGATTAATGATTGTGACCGTCATCAGCTGAGTGAGCTGCATTGGCTTTGATGTTTCTGATCTGCTCCTTAGCGAGTGAAACGATGAACTCTTCAACATCGAGAAGTGACTCCTCAACTACTGCACTTACAGCAACATTTTCGCCGACTTCAAAATCGTCTGCAAGCTTGTTGAATTCTTCAGCTGCAAGATCGTTTCTGATGGTGTCTGACCATGTTGTTGTCTCAGTACCGATGAAGTACATAACGTGATAACCGAAATCAGTTTCAACGATACCAACATCGCCGTACTTTCTGCCTTCCTTAAGTGCCCAGTTCTGGAATTCAGCAACCATATAGCCTTCGGTTACATCTTCATAGATACCGCCGTCAGCAGCGTTGCCGTCTTCTGAATACTCTACTGCGAGAGCAGCGAAAGCGTCTTCAGTCTTGTCACCCTCGAGATATTCCTTGAGGATATCCTGAGCCTTAGCATAGAGCTCGGGGTTTGTGATTTCTTCTGTTTCAGCGTCGATATCAACTGTTGCTTCGTATGCACTCCAATCAAGAAGTTCAACCTTGATTTCTTCAGCTTCTTCAGTTTCTGTCTCTGCTGTTTCTTCAGCATCTTCAGCTGAATCTGTTTCCTCTTCTTCGGGGAACTTAACAAGAATGTGTCTTACATCGTATGTGAGGTTGTCGGGAGCCTTGTGAACAGGTTCTTCCATCATATATACGCTGTAGCCTGTATCTTCGTTTTCAACAACATATGTTGCGCCAACCTTTGTATCCTCGTCGAATGCCCAATTGAGGAACTTTTCGTCTGTTACATCATATGAGAGATCACTGTAGGTTGTATCTGTAACTGCTGTCTTTGAATCGTCTTTTGTAAAGTCTGCATAGTTCTTGTTGTCAGCAGCCTTTTCGCTTTCAGCAGCTGCAGCCTTGAATGTATCTACAGAATTAACCTTAGCAGCGAATGCGTCAGCCTTGACCTTAGCTGCTGCCATTGTCTTATCTGTTACTTCCTGTGTATCTTCCTTGCCCTCTTCTGTAGCCTTTACAGTTTCCTTTTCGGCTGTGATTTCATAAAGACGGAGTGATACAACACCGTAGGTTTTAAGTGAATCGTAGAATGTCTTTTCAACCTTTGTATCTGAGTAAGCAGCTGCAAATTCTGCAGTCTTAACTTCTGAAACCTTAGTTGCAATAGTCTGATCCTTAATGATTTCTTCTAAGAGTGAGGGTGTGAGACCCTTATGGAAGAATCTGCGAAGGTAAGCTGAAAGTGAATAGTTCATTGAATCAGCTGTTTCCTTGAATTCGTCCATAGTTGTTTCAATTTCTTTGTAATCCTCTTCATCAAGCTCGATACCGTTTTCAGCAGCGTACTTAACTGAAGCCTTGACATACTTGAGGCTCTGAGTAGCCTGATCCTTGAAGAAGTCAGTGAACATAGGCTCTTCAACGCCTTCGATTTCGCCTGAGTAAGCCTGCTCATTGGGAGCTACAGAGTAGTCATAGCCTGTATACATCTTACCCATGCCTGCACCGTAGTAGGTGTCATACTGATAGGACATATTGAAATAGTTTGAGAAAGCTGATGAATAGTAGAAGCCGTATTCGGGAGCTGTTATTTCAACATCGCCTACATTAAATGCAACCTTGCCTCTTTCGAGTACGCCTGAGTTGCTTACTGCGAAAGCACCGATACCTGCTACTACAGCGATAATCACCACAGCAGCGATAGCTCTCTTCACACCTTTAGTCATAATCACCTTATGTGATTTTTTTGCATTCTTCTTTGCAGCCTTAGCAATACGCGCTTTTCTTTCTTCACGGTAAAGCTCGGCAGCTGTCTTTTCCTGTTTTGCCATTAGTTTCATCCTTTTCTTGAAAAAATTTATACTCACTATTTTATACCATAAGTAAGAAAAAAGCAAGTATATTTTTTTATTTATAAAATTAGTAGCATCTTTACTTAAAAACTACCTGAATATTTCACTGTTTTTATGTTCAATCCAAATATTTGGAGCGTATATAAAAATATTCCGTCTATTTTTGTCGATACTATTGACAACTTCAAAAAGTGCAAATAGAATAAAATTATAACGAACATTTGTTCGTCTTGTTTCGAACAAAAATTTACGTAAGGTTTCAGGAGGTTTTAAAAATGAGAGAACATACACAGAACAGCTTTCACAAAACAGATATCGAAGGTGCAAAGGCCGCCTTCAGACATTGGCAAAGTACACAGAACGAAACTATAGACGAGTATTTACTGAGAAAGCGTAAAATCGAACTTAACTGCCTTGTTAAAAAGGTTATTGAAGAGGAGCTTTCTGATACGGATAAGGAAATTGTAAGTCTTCATTGGTATCAGGGTAAGAGCATTACCGAAGCAGCAAGCATTATGGGTATTGACCGCAGCAATGTCAGCAGGCGCCTTGACAAAATCAATGACATCATCTATGACAAGCTGAAATATGCTATCGAGTACCGCTACGGTAAGGACTACTCCTCGTCAGTAAAAATGATTATCAAAAACAAAGATGCCCTTTGTCTGATTACTGAGGATTTTGACTCCCCTGCAGGGCGTATCAGGAACCTGCGTCAGAGCCAGGGACTTACAATTGAAGAAACAAAGGCTATGACCGGCCTCGGCACAAAATGTATCGAGGCAATTGAAAGCGGCGAGAGAGAGCTCTCTGTCAGCGATATAATCCGTTTCGCTACCGCCTTTAAAACATCGGGCGATTATATAATTTTCGGAAAGAAAGAAGGAGGTGCTGCCAATGGGTTTATCCATCAATGAACTTTATGAGCAATATGAAAGGAGTATAGCACTGCAGTCGGACATCATAGCTTCCTGCAGACGTGACCTGGAAAAAGCAAGGAAGGAGAGGAAAAATATTCAGGCGGCAGAGCTGCACCGTTATCTGAGAATTCTCTATGATGAAAAATTAGAGCTTATGGCAAATGCCTGTGAGCTGAGAAAATACATAGAAACCACCCAAAGCTGATAGCTAATTATGAATTGCGGGCAAGAGAGTGCAAAAATGCGGTCTCTGTCCGCTTTTTTCAGTCAGGAGTGAGGTGTCGCATCGGGCTTTTTGCGGTGACGGGAAATTTTTCCCCGCCGAAACGGTATTTCGGAATAAGAAAAGCACCTATATTTCTGTAAGTGCTTCCATTGTATTATTTTCTCAAAGGTTTGTGGTTTTCATCAAATTCACGATTAAATATACTATCCTTGTTGTGTATGAAGAATTGGCAATCATAACTCCAACAAGCTAAATATTCATCCGGTATATCTGTTTTTATGGCTAAACACTGAGGTGGATTCCAATTTTTATCTCTTGGAACATAATTTTTACAAATCTTACATAATGGACATTTTATAGAACCGGCTAAAGGATAATCAAGATTGCTACTCTTTTTGCAATCGTATTCATATTGCTTTGCTTGTTTTTCTGTCATACTCACTTCGCCCCTAACCACTTAACAACTAAAAAATTTCTGGCTGTAACATTGCATTTAATTATACTATGATTTTAAATTGTTTGCAATACTACTTCATATTCTTCGCAAATTTGTTTAAATGATGAGATATCCTACACCAAGTGTTGCACTTAACCTGACAAGCTATCGTTATGAATTTAAAAACATCCGGAAAGCAAGACTCCCCCGCAATTCATAACTCATAATTTCTTCTTCACATCAAACCAGAACTCTACGCCGCCGGGCTTGTTTTCAACGCCGTACTTCTCCCCTGTCATTTCCTGAATAGAGGCAACGAATGAGAGTCCGAGACCGAATCTGCCCTCTTCTCTTGAGTGAGCTTTGTCAGCTCTGTAGAAGCTCTGCCAGATGTTTTCTATGTCCGTGCCGGGAATAGGCTTACCCGTATTGAACACCTTCACACGGTAGCTCTTACCCATATCGGTTGCAGTTACCTTTATTATCTTATCATAATCGATATGGCTGATAGCGTTTGAAAGATAGTTGAGGAAGATGTTTTCCATCATCACCATGTCGCTGTCACACATAAAGGATTTGTCTATCTCACAGATGTATGTGATATTCTTTTCCTTGATTTTCATACTAAGGTTATCGGAAAAATCATCAATTGCCTCTTTAAGATTAAAGGCACTGCTGTAAAGCTTATAGGCACCTGAATTGAGCTTCATATATTCCATAAGTCTTACAATAAGGTTATTCATCTTATCGGCTTCATCGATAATTATATCGCAGAATTCCTCGGTACTGTCACATCCGATACCCATTTTCATACCCTCGGCATAGCCCTTGATAATGGCAATGGGGGTCTTGAGCTCATGGGAAACATTGGATATAAAGGTTCTTCTTGATTTATCCTGTCGTCTTTCGTAAAGGATATCTGTTTCAAGCTTTCGGTTTTCGCTCTGCAGCTTACCCAGCGCCTGACTAAGAGAGCTGCCCAGGGTGTTTATACTTGCACTCAGCTCATTGAGGTCTCTGATTCTGTACTGGGGGCATCTTGCACTGAAATCAAGATTCGCCATACGCTTTGTGCTGGTAATCATACCTCTGAGAGGCATAAACACCATAACACCCACATATACAGTGAGCCAGATAATGAGCACCATGATAATTATACCTATGTAAAAAATTACCCTGCTTGAAATATCTGCATTTTCCTTGATAAGATCCATTGAATAGTACATCTCAAGGGCCATATCATCGCCGAAAAAGCAGCCGTAGACAAGATACTGCGCCGAAGCAAAATATTCCTGACGGATTTCAAAATAGCTTCCGTCCTCGTTCTCCGTACGCTGAAGAATTTTCATAATTCGTGGCGTCAGATGTCCTTTACTGTCTGTGTCCTCCGAAGGCTCATAGAGAGAATTGTTATCCTTGGTTGTATAGATGAGGGTATCTCTGGGATGGTAAATTTCCAGATAAACATTGCTGTTGGCCTCAATTTCAGAAAGGAGCTTGTCATATCCCTTGCGGTCAAAATCAACCTCTTCAATTTTGTCAGTTGTATTAATGAGTTTTTGTTTCATCGCCCAGAAGAAGATATCGTCCATAATTACCGCCTGGGCAACTGAAAACACCGCAACACAAATCAGAGAAATTGTTATTGTCGTGAGTACGTATTTTCTGTTAAGCTCTGATGAATTTCTTTTTTTCATTAGCCTTCCTCAATCTTATATCCGATACCGTAAACTGTCTTAAGATGCTTATTACCCCACTCACCAAGCTTTGTTCTGAGTCTTGCAACATGGGAGTCAACAGTTCTGATATCACCCGAGAAATCAAAGCCCCAGATACTGTCAAGGAGCTGTTCACGACTGAAAACTCTGCCGGGAGACTCAAGGAACTTCTTAAGTATTTTATACTCCTTAAGTGTAAGATCAATTATATTGCCTTCAAGGCGCACCTCATGGGCATCATCATTGAATACAAGCTCGCTGACTTCCTTTTCGCTCTGCGTACCTTGACTGAGATTAGCTCTTCTGAGAAGCGCCTCAACTCTCTTTACAAGTACACCGGGACTGAATGGCTTTGTTACATAGTCATCAGCACCGTTTTCATAGCCGGTAAGAATATCGAATTCCTCACTTCTTGCCGTAAGCATAATTACGGGTACGTTGGAGGACTCTCTGACCTTTCTGCATACCTCCCAGCCATTGAGACCGGGCATCATAATATCGAGTATAAGAAGACTGATCTCTTTTTTATTCTCGCTGAATATTCTGTAGGCTTCGTCACCGTCTTCTGCTTCTATTACATCGTAGCCTGACTTTTTAAGGAAATCTCCGACTAACTTTCTTATCTTCTGTTCATCGTCTGCAACGATAATCTTCTCCATAATTTACACCGCCTTTATTTATTGATAACAGTATTACTATACCACACCTTAGTATATCATACAACTATTATTTTGTCATAATTTGTTTAAAAGTTGAATTTTTTTAAACACTGTGTTGTAACAGGATAATTGTTGATAATTTTTTTGAAAAAGGTATTGACAAACTAAATGGGTTTTGGTATACTTCTAAAAGTCAACTGACACAAGGGCCATTAGCTCAGTTGGTTAGAGCAACCGGCTCATAACCGGTCGGTCCGGGGTTCGAGTCCCTGATGGCCCACCAAATTAAGTTAATATAGGGGTATAGCTCAGTTGGTAGAGCAGCGGTCTCCAAAACCGCGTGCCGAGGGTTCGAGCCCTTCTGCCCCTGCCACAAAAAGAGACAGCACTTCTTGTGCTGTTTTCTTTATTATTGTTAAATTTTCAATGGGCTCGAAGTAGGAGCGGCAGTGAATGAAGCTCCGGTGGAGCTTCAGAGCCGCGAATGACCGAGCACCGCAGTGCGAGAGTCGAGCCCTTCTGCCCCTGCCACGTAAGAATCCTTGTAAACTCTAGGTTTAAAAGCCATCGAAAGCACTTGGGCTAACAAGCTGATACAGTACCAGTATTCGATATACAACA
>JAZSGK010000172.1:0-4572 GCA_045532695.1 Acutalibacteraceae bacterium | reverse complement strand
AAATAGTCAAAACGGATGCCCGAACGGACAAAAACCTTCTTAACCTTAGGAATATTGCGCAATTTGCGAAGGAGCTGAATATAATCCTTGTGGTCCGCCTTAAGATTAGGGCAGGCCTTTGGTGCAAGGCAATGCTTACCTTTGCAGAGTCCGAGGCTCTTTTGCTTTTCACAAGAGGGCTGACGGAAATTTGCAGTCGGACCGCCAACATCATGAATGTATCCCTTGAAGTCAGGCATTTTCGTCAGAAGCTCGGCTTCCTTTAAAATTGATTCCTTACTTCTTGAGGTAACATATCTGCCCTGATGGAAGGCAATTGAGCAAAAATTACAGCCTCCGAAACATCCTCTATTGTGTGTTATGGAAAACTTCACTTCCTCTATACCGGGTACACCGCCGTATTTTTCATATGAGGGGTGATAGTTTCTTTCAAAGGGTAAAGCATATATTTCATCAAGCTCCGCCGTAGTAAGAGGAGGCATAGGCGGATTCTGAACAAGCATTTTGTTGCCGCAACGCTGTTTTATAAGCTTACCTCTTATATGCTCCTGCTCATCCTGCTGAATACGGCATGACACGGCATATTCCTTTTTGCTCTTTATTACATTTTCGTAAGAAGGGCACTCGGCACCTGTGAGAGGAGTTTCTGTGACATCGCAAATGTAACAGGTACCTCTGACGTCGCGGATTGAAGATATGTCCTCGCCCATTCTCAGCCTTTCAGCTATTTCAATTATGGACTTTTCACCCATACCATAAGAGAGAATATCAGCCTGAGAGTCAAATAAAACAGAACGCCTTATCTTATCGTCCCAGTAGTCATAGTGTGCAAATCTTCGAAGAGAAGCTTCAAGTCCGCCGATAATTATCGGAACATCGCCATAAGCTTCACGAATGCGGTTTGAATAGACAATAACAGCTCTGTCAGGTCTTGCACCTGCCCTGCCTCCCGGGGTATAGGCATCATCGCTGCGCTTCTTTTTTGCGGCAGTATAGTGGGCAACCATAGAGTCAATATTGCCCGAGGTTACAAGGAAACCAAGCCTTGGTCTGCCATATTCCTTAAAGGCATCTGCAGAGTGCCAGTCAGGCTGAGATATAATACCCACTGTAAAGCCGTTATACTCGAGAACTCTGGATATAATTGCAACACCGAAGGAAGGGTGGTCAACATAGGCGTCACCTGTCACATAGACAAAATCGACCTCGTCCCAACCTCTCTCGGTTGCATCATTTTTATTTATAGGTAAAAAACCACTCATATTAAACCTTTATTAGGGCAGAGATTGCTCCCCGCCCTATTCCTTTATGTTAGTCTGAAAAAATATCGTAGTCATCGCCTGACTCTGTTTCAGGCTCGTTGCCTGCAGCCTTCATTTCGAGATACTGAGCTCTTGAAACGAGTACCTTTCTCGGTTTATTGCCCTCTGCGGCACTTACAAAGCCGAGCTCCTCAAGCTGGTCCATAATACGGCCTGCTCTCGCATAGCCTACGCCTAATTTTCTCTGTATAGCCGTAGTAGAAGCAATATCAGCCAGGGTAATTAAATCCATAGCGTCATCAATAAGAGCGTCATAGTTACCGCCTTCGTCAGCAACAGATGCTCCACCGCCTGACTTCTTTTTGCCCGAATTATCAGCAGCAGCATTTCTTTCAATTTCACTCATAATATCGTCGTCATATTCTGCATTTTCCTGAGCCTTGATGAAGGTTACAATTCTCTCGATTTCTTCGTCAGAAAGATATGCACCCTGAATACGTACAGGCTTTGTGATACCGACGGGACTGAAGAGCATATCACCGTTACCGAGAAGATTCTCAGCACCGATGCAGTCAAGGATTGTTCTCGAGTCAACCTGAGATGAAACTGAAAGTGAAAGACGTGAGGGAATATTTGCCTTGATGACACCTGTGATAACGTCAACGGAAGGACGCTGAGTTGCAACAACAAGGTGCATACCTGCAGCTCTGGCCTTCTGAGCAAGACGGCATATAGAATCTTCAACCTCTTTAGGCGAAACCATCATAAGATCATTGAGCTCATCTATAAAAATTACAATCTGTGGCATAGGCTCGATTTCAGGATGAGACAGAACATACTTGTTGAAGCCGCCGATGTCTCTTACACCGCAGTTTGAGAATGCCTTATATCTGTTATCCATTTCACTCACAGCCCATGCAAGTGAGCCTGCGGCTTTTCTTGCATCGGTGATTACGGGTACAAGCAGATGCGGTATTCCGTTATAGACAGTGAATTCAACCTGCTTGGGGTCAATCATAAGAAGCTTAACCTGAGAGGGTGTTGCATTATAAAGAATACTTGTAATCATACAGTTAAGGCAAACCGATTTACCTGAACCTGTAGTACCTGCAATAAGAAGGTGAGGCATTTTTGAAAGGTCAGCACAGTTTACGTTACCTGTGATATCCTTACCAAGGGCAACAGTCAGAAGCTTGCCGGCATGTTTTTTGTACTCTGCCGAAGAGATAATCTCACGGAGTGTGACAGTAGAACGGCTCTTATTGGGCACCTCGATGCCCACAGCCGATTTATTTGGAATAGGAGCTTCGATACGTACACCCGATGAAGCCAGGCCCAATGCTATGTCATCTGCAAGATTTGTTATCTTACTGATTTTTACACCGGGAGCAGGTGAAAGCTCATATCTTGTAACAGAGGGACCTCTGCTTATGCCCACAAGCTTGGTTTCAACGCCGAATGAGGATAAAACCTCAACAAGCTTCTTTGATGTTGTCTGCATTTCATTTGCAAAGCCTTCACTCGAAGAGAATTCAGGCTGATTGAGACATTCAATAGGCGGAAGCACATAGTCACGCTTTTTCTTTTCCTGCTTGTAGTTTTCAACATCGTCAATATTTTTCTTGAGACTTTTATCAGCCTCGGCAACGGCCTTTCTTACGATATCGTCTTCGTCAATAGCATCAGCTTCAGCTACAGGCTTTGAAGCAGGCTTAACCGCTTCAGCAGGTCTTTCAGTCTTTTTAGGTGTGTTTGAGCTTATAAATGAGCCACCCTGTGCACCTTGGGCAGTATTTCTTTTAGGCATACGGGGCTTAGGTGCATCACCTGAGATAAAGTCAAAGGAGCTGAGCTTTATTGTTGAAGCACCGTCATTGTTTTTAGGAGCATTTTCATCATAAGAGAAAACCTTATCCTCCGGGAAAAATCTTCTTACTTCACGAAGAGGCATACCTGTCTCACGGTCAACAGTGCTATCCATATCAAGCTCAATTTCAGTATCATTAAAATCAAAAGCATCTGAGCCGTTACCGCTATCAGCTGAAGAAGCAGCTTCAGCCTTTTTTACTTCAGCTTCTTTCTTTTCGGTTTCTATCAGAATTGCTCTTTCAGCCTTGAGACGCTGTCTTTCTTCTTTTCGGACTTTCATATTCTCGGCAGATTCGTCAAGCTTCTGCTTTCCGCCGTTGATGGCACCCGAAACGCTGTCGCCGAAGGAATTTGTTTCGATATTAAGATGGAAGAAAAGAGACACGAGGAAAAGAGCAATAACCATTACAAAAGCTCCACCCTTGCCGAAAGCAAAGAGAGGACCGCCACCGAAAACTGCACCAATAATACCGCCGGTAAAGCTGAGATCACCCTGGCCGAAGTCCCAGGCAATAAGAGCTGTTTCCTTAAGCTGATCTGTCCAGCCGAATTCGTCGGCTCTGTTCATTATAAGATGGACTATACCTGCAAAGCTTCCGCAGAAAATGAAGCCCGAAATATTTGTCACAAGAAGACTTCTTTTAAGATTATGAAGAGCCATTCTGATACCGATAACTATGGTCTGAAGAGTAAGCAGATAAAAAGAAACGCCAAATCCCGAGAATAACACAGAACGAAGGCCTGTCCATATATTTGATCCCTTGATAAGAGCTAAAGCAAGCATAAGTGCGCCACCTAAAAGATAGCAGAGCATTATTGCATTATAGTATTGCTCGCTGAAGGGTACTTTCTTACCCGTACCTGAGCTTACATAGTCAGACTTTTTCTTACTCTTTGAAGCTGACTTGCTCTTGGAGTTTCCTTTCTTTGAAGAAGAGGATTTTTTAGAAGCAGTCCCCTTCTTTTTTGTAGTAGATTTTGTGTTAGCCATATTTTTTCTCCGTTATATGATAAATGTAAAAAGTATTATGCCAATGCCGAGTATCGCTGAATAGATGCTGAAAAACGCCAGCACTTTTTTAGGACTAAGCTTTGCGACAAGCTTCATAACAAAATAGCTGACAAGAAGTACAACCACCGCACCGATTACAACCGAAACAACGTCAACAATTGTATCATCAATGAGATACCTGACAACCTTGGCAATGTTCACAACAAGCATTGACGGTGCAAGATAGAGATAAACCTCTCTCATTATTACTTTAGGATGTACGTCACTCATAAGCATATTTGTTGCACCTGATGAAATATGTGAAAATCCCGGCACAACAAAGCTGACAAGCTGATAAACCGACATTCTCATTGCACCCGCTGTGCCGGAAACTCTCCTGAGCTTTCTTTCTGCCTGTTTTGCATACCATCTTGCAATAATAAGAATGAG
>JAZSGK010000258.1:0-14443 GCA_045532695.1 Acutalibacteraceae bacterium | reverse complement strand
ATTGAAAGTGAACAGGATATTGTTGATACTGCAGAAGCTAACCTTAAATATGCTTTCGAACAGTACAAGGGTTCACTTAAGACATACACTGTAACGTTTGTTGTTGATGGTGTTGAAACAGTTACAACTGTTATCAGCGGTAACGATGCAACAGCTCCTACAGTTATTGAAAAGGCTTATGATGCTACGTATCATTACGAATTTAAAAAGTGGGATAAGGATTTCACTAACGTAACATCAGATCTTACAGTAACAGCTGAATTTGATGCTATCGAACATACCTATACTCATACCGATAAGGATGATACCTATCATACAGATTCCTGTACCTGCGGTTACTCCAAGAATGTAAAGCATACCGAAACAAGTGCAGTTACAACTAAGGCTTCCTGCGACGCTGACGGTGTAAAAACATTCACCTGCTCAGTATGTGGAGGAACGAGAACAGAAATAATCGCCAAGAGAGCTCATGTATATGTTGATAACGGTGTCAAGACAGCAGCAACATGTAAGGCAGAAGGTGTAATGAACACAATCTGTTCGAATGAAGAAACTGAAACACATGCAGCATGCACACACGAGTCAACAAGAGTAATTCCCGTTGATCCCGATGCTCATACGCTTACTCAGGTAGAAGCCAAGGCAGCAACCTGTGAAGATATCGGTTGGGAAGCATACGAAAAGTGTACAGTATGTGATTACACAACATACAAAGAGATCGCAAAACTCGGCCACACAGAAGAAACAAGAGAAGAAAATCGTGTTGAGCCTTCATGCGGTACAGCCGGTTCATATGATCTTGTAACTTACTGCTCAGTATGTAGTGAGGTTATCAAGACCGAAAAAGTAAGCATACCTGCAACCGGTGAACATAACTTTGTAACAGAAGTTGAGGGCACAAGAGTTCCTTCAACCTGTAAGACACCCGGTTCCGTTACAATGAAGTGCGGATGCGGCGCTACTGAAGTACAGTCTGTTCCTGTTGATGAAAACAACCATGAAAATATCGTAACTGATGAAGCTGTAGCTCCCACATGTACCAAGACAGGTCTTACAGAGGGCTCACACTGCACAGCATGCGGTAAGGCAGTTGTCGGACAGGAAGAGGTTCCCGCTCTCGGTCATAAGGAAGATAAGGACGCAAGTATCTATATTGCTCCTTCATGCGAGAAGAACGGCTATGTCAAGAGAGTCTGCGGTGTTTGCGGAGAAATCTTCGGAACAAGCACAATTGCTCCTACAGGTCATAAGTACACCGACGAAAACGGTGAAGAAAACTTTGTTATTGTACCTGCAACATGTGACGCAAGGGGCTCCAAGTACTTAGTATGTACAGTCTGCGGTTACGAAAATACCAAAGACGCTGTTCCTTACGGTACACCTACAGGACACTATATCTTCGTTAAGGAAGGATATGCACCTACCTGTTCAGAAGACGGACTTACAGAATACATCTACTGTCTCAGAGAAGACTGTAATTATGAAGTTCATGCGAAGAAGATACCCGCAACAGGACATCAGGTTGACGAAAACGGCTTATGCAGCACCTGCGGTAATAAGATTTATGCAAGCGGCGCCGGAGTATGTAGCTGTATCTGTCATAAAGACTCCATAATTATGAGATTTATCTATAAGATAGTACTCTTCTTCTGGAAGCTCTTCAGAATCAAGCACCTTTGCGGTTGCGGCGTTGTACACCATTAATAAGACAAACCTCCCGATTTTTCGGGAGGTTTTGCTGTCTGATAAGCCTTGTATCATATAAGATAATTGACTAACGGGAATATAAATGATATAATTAAGGCATAGTTTCCGAAAGAGAGGTAATGGCTTTTGAACAAGAAAAAAATGTTTTATTTTGTCGGAATGCTTATTTGTTTTGTGTGCTTTTGCAGTGCTTTTATTGTCAGTGCTCAGGGATATAATGAAGAGATTTATATAGACTGTGACAGAGACGGATATACAGATACGGAGCTGGAGGCAGAGTTTGATACAGATAACGGTACTGTTTCAGTTTCAATTGTCCGGAGCGAATGCGAAAAGGTTGTGATTCCGCCTGTTCTCAGTTTTGATGATGAGTGGGATGATTGGTACGATTGGGATTATAATTACGAAGACGGAACTGATGACCGTTTTTATACAGTAACCTCTCTTGGTACAGGTGATGAGGATTGCACATTTAGCAGCATAGTTATCCCTCAGACTGTCACATATATACAGGAGGGTAGTATAGGTTATTATACGGAAACTGTCTATGAGGAGTATTATGACGAGTATGACGGTTGGTATTATGATGAGTACGATGTAAGAAGAAAGACAGAGGACTTTACTGTTTACTGCGTAAAGGACTCTGCCGCTGATATTTACGCTGCGAATGAAGGTTTCAATGCAGTTTATCTGAAGGATACGGCAGCTTGTGAAGTTGTGCTTTCCGAAGAAAGTTATTATTATACAGGCGAATATATAGAACCCGGAATTACAGTTTCATATATGGGTGATACGCTTACTCAGGATGAGGATTATTACACACTGTATTTTTCTAATATTTATATAGGTAAAGCTTATGCAGTTGTTGTCGGTACGGGAGGGTTCTGCGGTGTAATAATCAAGGAATTTGAAATCACTGCTGTGCCCGCTTCGGAGGTTGTGATATCGGATATAGAAGCACAGTACTATACCGGTTGGGAAATTGAGCCGTATTTTACTCTCACTTATCTCGGTAATACGCTTTATTACTACGATGACTATACATATACAGTGTCTTCAAATATCAATCCGGGCAAAGGTATAATAGAAATAACTTTTTGCGGTGAGAGATTCGAGGGTACAAAAACGGCAGAGTTTGATATTATAATTGAGCCCATGAAAGAGCTTACTGTAACAGCGCTGTCGGATTCTGAGGTATATCTACAGTGGGATTATGTGCCATGCGGTAAGTTCTATGTTTACAGATACAGCCCCGAAAAGGATAAATATGTGAGAATAGGAAAGACAGCAAATACCTGGTATACCGATACGGGACGTTCTCAGCTGCAGACCTATAAATATGCCGTAAAGGCAGTCAAAAGCTCTAAGAGCAATACAGCTTTAAAAGAGTCTGTAACAACTCTTCTCAAGACGCCTGAGCTTACGCTGAAGACAAAAAACAAGTCAGCTGCTCTTACATGGACAAAGAATCCTGAGGCTGACGGCTATCAGATTTATCGCTCGTCTAACTGGTACGGCACCAAAAAAGCTAAGACAATCCGTGATAACTCTGTTACAAAATGGACTAATAAAAAGCTGAATAATGACTACGATTATTTCTTTTCTATAAGAGCCTATAAAAAAATAGACGGTAAAACCGTTTACAGCAATATAAGTCCCACCGAGTATAGCGGTAAATCCCCGTCAAGGATAAACAACGCCAATCTTGTAAGCCATACAAGCTTTCCCGTATATGACGTGCAGGGTAAAAAGACTCAGTTCATGTATAATATAAATCTCAGTGAAAGCGATATAAAGCTTCTTGATAAGTTTATCAAAAAGCATTTCAAAGAGGGTATGACCAGAGAAGAACAGCTTCAGGTAACGCTTGATTGGATAAACAAAAATGTCACATATGCATTAGATGAAAACTGGCTGAAAATATCAGGCAAAAGCTGGGTTGAAGCTATATTCAAATATAAGCTCGGTCAATGTGCCCAATATAACGGTGCCATGGCGGCAATGATGGCTTATCTCGGATATGATGTTCAGGTGGTCAAGGGTTTCAGAGGTACATGGAAGACGAACTATTGGCAGCATTTCTGGGCTGAAGTGGACATCGATGGAGTTACTTATGTAGTTGAGACAGGAAACTACGGAAGAAGTAAAAGCTGGTCTTACCTGGTGCGTAAATACAGTGAAGCACCAAAGTATATTAAAAATCAGAAAAATATGTGATAAGCAAAAATAACAATTATCTGTTTTTATGTATCGTTTTATCTTAATTTATTGACTTGCTCAGAGCAATTGTGATAACATATTATTACAGTAAAACGAAAGGAGAAAAATAAATGTTAGTTATTCTTGCAGCTCTTTCAGATGTAGTTTATTTTGTTAAGAAGTTCTTTGAAGATGCATTTGCAAACATATTCTCAAAGTAATTTAATACATATACAGGCAATAAAAAATGCAGAGGATATTTTCCTCTGCATTTTGTTTTATCAGGTTGTGGGCTCTTCTGTTTTAATGTTTGTAAGACCTGTACCGATAACACCGATATAGCTCTTGCCTGCGTTTACTTTGAGCTCAGCACCGCTTTCATCGAAGAAAAGAATATTTGAGTCTTCGCTGCCCTTAAGCCATGTGATTTTTTGAGCAGTACCTCTTGATATGTAATATCCTGTACCGCTCTGCCAGTTGACTTCCATAAGTGAGCCGCCCTTGTAGTTGTCAACTTCTGTTTCCAGAGCGAATACATTGGTAAAGTTAAGCTGCTTGTCATTGGAGGAATCCATATGAGGATTGCCGCAGTGTGTCTTGTAATATGTCTTTGTTTTTGAGTTATAGGTGAAAGTACTGTAATAATACTTTGAGAAGTTTAAGGTTACTTCCTTGGCAGTGATATTACCTGCAGTCTTGGGAGAAGATTCATCTCTGAAGTTGAAAGCGCGGAAGGTTTCGCCGTAGCGTGAATCAGTTTCCACAGAATACTTCTTTAAAAGCTCGGGTATCTTTTTGCCGTTTACATAAGCTGTGTGTTCACGGCTGTATTTTTTCAGTCTTTCGCTGTCTCTGCCGAATACCAATGAATCAGGATTCTGATTGCCGTCGAAATAGTCAATACCGATTCTTTTCAGTGTCGGAGTAGCAAGACTTTCGTTACTGCCGAAGCAGAAGTAAACAGCATCATAGCCGTGAGCGAAAATAGGGAAGTAGTAACGGCAGCTTCTTACGGAGCATATCTTGGGTACCTTGGTGTAATCGCCGTAAAGAGCCATCATTCTTGTGATGCCGCCCTCAACGAGTATCTCATAGATAATATCAGCTTTATATATGCCGTATTGGGGCAGAGAAGCCTTTATATTGTTTATCATTACAGCAACGGGTCTTTTGCCTACCGCCTCTTCGGAAAGCCCGGATTTGCCCGTAAGAGTGTTATAATAAACGGGTGGGGGAGCTTCTGTAGTTGTGACCTCGGTGGTTGTAGTAGTTTCATCTTCAACCTGACCGCCTATGCAGCCTGTGAGAAGAAATGTAAGAGCGAGAACAAAAATAATCGTAATCAGAAGATGTCTTTTTTTCATAATGAATATCCTTTCAGAAGGGGTAAATAACAATATTTAGTATACCACTCTTGAAGACTTATTTCAACAAAAAAATCTATGTTTAAACAAAGTTTAACAAAATAACACAGCCGTTTCACTTAACGGCTGTGTCGGGTAATTTTTATCTTCTGATGAATGAGAACAGATTAAATTTCGCAATGAAAACTCTTATCATAAGCACCAGTCTGTCAAATACATTAGTCGGGACTTTGATTTTGATGTCGTCAATAAATCCGGTGTCCGCTGTTACGGTACATTCATTTCTCTCGAAAACGTCTTCGCAGAAAACAAAATGGTAAACTGTTTCGCCCTTATCGTTAACAAGTGTTTCACTGGTAAGAACAACTACCTTATCTTTGTCTGCTCCGAAAGCAGTAATCGCATAGTTAAGAGCTTCGTTTTGAGTCAGAGGATCAAGAGGATTGATATCAAGACCTATATAGCTGCCTGTTCTGTAAAGAATATCGCCTTCTGCTTTATCTACATAGCAGACAAAAGTAATTACACGATTGCTGTGAAGGACTACTGTTGAAATTACCTTATAAGCGGGTATGTAGTCATATTCATCTTCATAGACAATTGAAGTCTGATTTTTAAATGAGAGACATTCAAGTGCAATTATTTCTGCTTCTTCCTTGGTGACAGGTTCGTCGGGAAGAGCTGAATCTGTAGCAAAAGCAAAAACTCCCATAGTGAAGGTAAGCGTTAATGCAAGAATAAGTGAAAGTGTTTTCTTTAATGTTTTACTCATTTCTGTTACCACCTTTTTAAGTTTTTAACAATCTGTAAATACATAATACAGCATAAAATCGAAATTTTGTTTCCTATTTGGAAAAACAAGCATTTTTTTAGTTGGTCATTTTTTCCTGCTTTACTTTGTGGTCGATGATATGTCTTGAAGCCAGCTCACGGTGTACCTCTTCAAGAGAAATGCCCATTTCATTCATAAGCACCATTACGTGATAAGCAAGGTCTGCAATTTCGTATATGGTTTCTGCCTTATCGTCAGCCTTAGCCGCAATAATAACTTCAGTGCATTCTTCGCCGACTTTTTTGAGTATCTTGTCAATACCCTTCTGGAAAAGATATGTAGTATATGAGCCCTCGGGGAGAGTCTCTTTTCTGCCCTTAAGTAAGTCGTAGAGCCCCTCAAGAGAAAACTCGCTGAGGATTTCACTCTGAAAAACAGGCTCAGTAAAACAGGAGTCAGTACCCTTGTGGCAGGCAGGGCCGTCTTTTTCGACAACTACTGTAAGTGCATCTTTGTCGCAGTCGGCAGTAATTGAGACTATATGCTGATAATTACCGCTTGTCTCACCCTTGAGCCACAGTTCCTGACGTGAGCGTGAATAGAAGCAGGTAAGCTCTTTTTCAAGGGAAATTTCAAGGCTTTCGCGGTTCATATAGGCAAGAGTAAGAACCTTTTTGGTTATAGAGTCAACTACAATAGCGGGAATAAGTCCCCTATTGTCAAATTTAAGCTGATTAATATCGAAATCTATCATTGGTTATAACCTCACATTTATATTGTTTTCTTTAAGAAGCTTCTTCAGGTCTTTGATCTGTACTTCGCCAAAATGGAAAATCGAAGCCGCAAGACCTGCGTCGATATCGGGAATCTCATTAAAGAGAGTGACGAAGTCTTCAGCACAGCCTGCACCGCCTGAAGCTATTACGGGTACATTGACAGTCTCACAAACTGCTTTGAGCATCTCGATATCGAAGCCCTGTTTTACACCGTCAGTGTCAATGGAGTTGACAACAACTTCGCCTGCACCCATATCAACACAACGTTTTATCCAGGAGATAGCCTCCATGCCTGTATCTTCTCTGCCACCTTTTGCAAAGACGTGGAAAACACCGTCAACACGCTTGATATCGCAGGAGATAACCACACACTGATTGCCGTAAAGACGGGCCGCCTGACTTATGAGGTCGGGATTTCTGATAGCACCTGAGTTTACGCTGACCTTGTCAGCTCCGCATTTGAGCACGCGGTCAAAGTCTTCTACAGTGTTGATACCGCCGCCTACAGTAAGGGGAATAAATATCTTTGAAGCAACTTCCTTGAGTATGTCTGTGAAAAGAGCTCTGCCCTCAGCACTTGCTGTAATATCATAGAAAACAAGCTCGTCAGCACCGCAGGAGCTGTAAAACTCACCGAGTTCAACAGGGGAGGATACATCGTTCAGATTCTGAAAGTTTGTACCCTTGACAACTCTGCCGTTTCTTACGTCGAGGCAGGGGATAATTCTTTTTGTAATCATTTTGCCACCTCAACTGCTTCCTTTAAGTCTACGGCACCGATATAGTAAGCCTTGCCTAAGATTGCACCGTAAAGATTCATTTCTCTGAGTGCCTTTATGTCATCAATGCCTGATACACCGCCCGAAGCAACTATATCCATTGTGTATTTTTCTGAAAGCTCTTTGTAAAGCTCACGGTTGGTACCCTGCATAGCACCGTCTTTTGATATATCGGTGCATATAACTGTCTTAACACCGATATCGCTTAGGTGTGAGAAGAACTCATCAGCTGTGAGAGCACTTTTCTCAGTCCAGCCTTTAATGGCAACATAGCCGTCTTTAAGGTCAACGCCTACGGCGATAGCATCCTTATACTTAGAAACCATCTTCTGAAGGAAGGCGTCATCGGTTACGGCAGCGGTACCGAGAATAACTCTCTCGACTCCGAGATCTATATATTTCTGAACAGTTTCTTCGTCACGGATGCCTCCTCCGATTTCTACCTTAAGGTCAGTGTATTCCACAACCTTGCGGACTTCATCAATGTTGGGTGTAGTACCGTTTTTAGCACCCTCAAGGTCAACCATATGTATGAATGTAGCACCGCACTCCTGAAACTTTCTTGCAATTTCGATAGGATTGTTGCTGTAAACCGTCATCTGCTCGTAGTCACCCTTATAAAGACGAACGGCTTTTTTATCGTATAAATCAATAGCAGGTAAAATAAGCATATCAGTTTTCTCCTATCTCGCAAAATCCTCTGAGAATGTTAAGACCTACATCGCCGCTTTTTTCCGGGTGGAATTGGCAGGCGTAGATATTGTCTTTCCATACGCAGGCGGTAAAATCTATTCCGTACTCTGCCGAAGCCGCACATTCTGCGATATCTTTTTGGGCGAAGTATGAGTGTACGAAATACACGTGGTCGCCGTCTTTTATATATTTGAAAAGAGGACAGTCGTTCTTCTCGATTTTAAGTGCATTCCAGCCGATGTGAGGAATCTTCAGCTCAGGTGCAAGCTTACCCTCAAAGGGAAGAATATCTGCATCAATAAGGCCAAGACCTTCGTGACAGCCGTATTCGTAGGAATGCTTGAAAAGAAGCTGCATACCGAGGCAGATACCCATAAGAGGTTTGCCTTTTGCTGTTTCTTCGAGGACAATTTTGTCAAGACCGCTGTCTCTGAGCTTTTTAGCCGCATCTTCGAAAGCACCCACGCCCGGGAGTATAATCTTATCGGCGCTTCTTATGGTGTCAACGTCTTTTGTGATAACGGCATCTGCACCGATAGCCTTGAAGGATGACACAAGGGAAAAGAGGTTTCCCACGCCGTAGTCAATAATTGCAATCATTAAAGTACTCCTTTTGTTGAGGGGATTTTGTCTTTGTTCTTTTCGTCGATGGCAACGGCCTGCTTCATTGTTCTTGCAAAGCTCTTGAAGGTACCCTCGATAATATGGTGTGAATTATAGCCTGAAAGCTGCTTTAAGTGAAGAGTCACACCTGCATGTCTGACAAATGCTTCAAAAAATTCTCTTGTGAGCTCAGTGTCAAAGTCACCGACTTTTTCAGTGGGAATAGAAAGGTCATAGCCGAGGAAGCTTCTGCCGGAAATATCCACAGCAGTGAGAATAAGGCTTTCATCCATAGGAAGAATGAAGCTGCCGTAGCGTGTAATGCCTTTCATATCTCCGAGAGCCTTTCTGAAAGCGTCACCAAGGCAAATGGCAATGTCCTCAGCAGTGTGATGATAGTCAACCTGAGTGTCGCCAATGCATTTTACATTAAGGTCAAATGAGCCGTGACGGGAGAAAAGAGTAAGCATATGGTCAAGAAAACCACAGCCTGTATCAATTTCACCTTTGCCCTCTCCGTCTAAACATAAAGAGAGAGTGATGTCTGTTTCAGCTGTCTTTCTGATAATTTCTGACTGTCTCATACTTTATGCTCCTTTCACAATCTTTTTCATAGTATCAACAAAGGTCTTCATTTCTTCTTCGGAGCCGATGGTGATACGGTTATAGTCTTTTATTCTTTCGTCTGTAAAGTGTCTCACAAGTATGCCGTTTTCACGGAGTCTTGTATATATATCCATACCGCTGATGGTTTCGTGCTTGGCAAAAATAAAGTTAGCCTTTGAGTCGAGGACTTCGAAGCCCATTTCACGAAGCTCTTTGGCAGTATATTCTCTTGTTTCGGCAATGCGTTTGCAGTTTGCCATATAGTAGTCATTCTCTGCCATTGCCGTTGTACCTGCCAGCTGAGAGAGTCTGTTAATGTTATATGGGTTGGTGGAATACTTGATTTTCTCAAGATCCTTTATGAGCTCTTCATTTGCGAAGCAGTAGCCAAGTCTTGCACCTGCAAGACTGTAGGATTTTGAGAAGGTGCGGCAGACAATAAGATTGTCATATTTATTTATAAGCTCATAGCAGGAAGTGCCGCCGAAATCAATATACGCTTCGTCAATAAGAACAACATTGCCTTTGTTTGAAGCGATGATTTCTTCGATATCTGCCTTATCCATTTCGATACCTGTGGGGGCATTGGGGTTGGCTATAACGGTGAATTTGCCTGTATTCATATACCTGCTTTTATCAATGGTGAAATCCTCTTCAAGGGGTACCATAGTCTTTTCTATGCCGTAAAGGTCACAGAAAACCTTATAAAAGCCGTAAGATATCTCAGGAAAAAGAGCACCGTTTATCTTGCCGTAAATCATAAAGGCAAAGTTGAGAATCTCGTCTGAGCCGTTAGATACAAAAACGTTTTTGCTGTCAACGCCGTATACCTCGGCAATTGCCTTTTTCACCTTGCTGCTTTCAGGGTCAGAGTAAAGGCGAAGGTCTTCCACCTCTTCACTGTTTACAGCTTTAATGACTGACGGTGAGGGAGGGTAGGGTGATTCATTGGTGTTGAGCTTAATGTACTTTTTATCCTTTGGCTGTTCACCGGGTACATATTCCTTAAGTGCTGAATATGCACTGTCAATATATTTACTCATTTTTATTCCTCAAATCTGATTGTTGCACTCTTGCCGTGAGCTGTGAGTCCCTCTTTATTTGCAAAGAAAGCAACGTCTTTATAAACTTCTTTAAGTGCGCTTTCGGTGTAGTATGTAAACTGTGACTTCTTTACGAAATCGTCAACACCGAGGGCACTTGAAAATCTGGCAGTACCGCTTGTGGGGAGAGTATGGTTGGGACCTGCATAATAGTCGCCGAGAGCCTCGGGACAGTATCTGCCCATAAAGATTGAGCCCGCATGCTTAACGGAATCAAGATAATCAAAGGGATTATCAAGGCAGAGCTCAAGGTGTTCCGGAGCTATTTCATTTGCAATCTCAATACCGGCAGTGATGTTTTCTGCAACGATGATTTTGCCGTTGTTGTCTATAGATGCTCTTGCGATTTCTTGTCTTTCAAGCATGGGAATCTGTCTTTCGAGAGCATCTGAAACTGCATTTGCAAGGTCCATACTGTCTGTTACAAGCACAGCCGAAGCGTTCTTATCGTGCTCAGCCTGAGAAAGAAGGTCAGCGGCAACAAATTCGGGATTTGACTTGCCGTCAGCCACAACTAAAATTTCGCTGGGACCTGCAATCATATCAATGGATACCATACCGAAAACCTGACGCTTTGCCTCTGCAACAAAAGCATTACCGGGACCTACAATCTTATCAACCTTAGGTACTGTTTCCGTACCGTAAGCGAGAGCTGCAACAGCCTGAGCACCGCCGACTTTGAAAATGCGGTCAACGCCTGCAATTTTAGCCGCAGCGAGAATAACGGGATTTACCTTGCCGGCCTTTGACGGGGGAGTAACGATGCAGATTTCCTTACAGCCAGCAATTTTAGCAGGTACGCTGTCCATAAGCACTGTTGAGGGGTATGCTGCCGTACCGCCCGGTACGTAGAGTCCCACCTTTTCAATGGGAGTAATCTTCTGGCCTGTTACAACGCCATTCTTTTCGTTGATAACAAAGGAGTTTCTTACCTGCTTCTGATGAAAGTTTCTTATGTTTTCTTCGGCAGTACGAAGTATTCTTAAAAACTCAGGCTCAACGGTATTGAAGGCTTCTTCAATTTCTTCCTCGCTTACCTCTAATGAAGTGAGCACAGCCTTGTCAAACTTTTCACAGTATTCGAAAAGGGCTTTGTCACCGTTAGCTTTAACATTTTCTATTATGCCGGTAACTATGTCGCTGACATCAACTGTGTCAGCCATACGGGAAAATATCTCGTCATTTTCCACTTCGCCGTATTTGTATATCTTAATCATTGTTTTCCCTCACAATTTTTCCGAGAGCGGCAGCGATTTCGCTGATTTTGTCTCCCTTGAATTTGAATGATGCTTTATTTGATATAAGCCTTGCGGAAATGTCCACTATGGTTTCCTTGGGTTCAAGGTCATTTTCATATAAGGTTTTGCCTGTTTCAACTATATCTACTATAACATCGCTAAGACCTAAAATTGGTGCAATCTCAATAGAACCGTTAAGGTGTATTATGTCTATGTCGCGGCACTTTTCGTTGTAAAACTTCTGAGCGATATTCGAAAACTTTGTCGCTACTCTCAGAGTCTCGGCAGTGTTGTCACGGAAATCAGTCTTAGCCGCAACTGCCATTCTGCACTTGCCTATCTTGAGGTCGAGAAGCTCATATACATCGGGAGAGTACTCAAGAAGAATGTCTTTACCTGCAACGCCTATATCGGCGGCACCTCTCTCAACGTAAATAGCAACGTCTGAGGGCTTGACCCAGAAATATCTTACTCCGACCTCTTCATTTTCGAAGATAAGCTTACGGTTAGTCTCTTTTATAGAGGGGCATTCATAGCCTGCTTCTTCAAACATAGCGTAGACCTTTTCGCCGAGTCTTCCTTTTGGAAGAGCAATATTGATATACTCCATCAGGCACCCTCCATTCCGTCTTTTGTAAGCTTTATAAGGCTCTTGTATCTGATGCTGCTGTCAAGCTCACTGAGGACTATAACGCTGAAGCCGTTTTCTGAAAGTGATTCAACAGTCTTGATAATCTGAGCCGAAGAACAGCTTTCGTCTTTGATGATGACAAAATCGTAGTCATAGTCGGATTTAACATTGCCGTGTCTTTCTAGAGTGTCAAGATAGACTGCAAATCCCACAGCACCCGAAGTCTTACCCATCTTCTTCATAAGCTTGTCGTACTGACCGCCTGAAAGGACGCTTGTGAAGATGCCTGCAATATAGCCCTTGAATACGAGACCGCTGTAGTAGCTTGTGTCATTGACAATTGAAAAGTCGATTCTTACTTTGTCTGTAAGACCTAAATCTGCAAGTGACTTATAGATAGCTGTAAATTCCTGAAGCTGAGCATCGACCTTTTCGCTTATACCGCCGAAAGCCTTTTCCAGTTCATCGCTTGACTTATATATAGAAACAAGTTTTGAAATTATATCATAAGAGGACTCGCTGATAAATCCTTTTTGGAAAATAGAAGCGATTTCATCAAGGCTTTTATTCTGAATACTCTCAAATACGCTCTTTTTGATATCGTCGCTGAGATCACAGGCCTTAATCAGTGAAGAAACAAGACCGGCATGGGCAATGTCTATAATATAGTTTTCGTCGATACTTTCAAGGCTTTTCACTGCAAGATAAAGCACCTCACAGATATCATATATGCCTATGTCACCGATACATTCAAGACCCGTCTGAGTAATTTCCTTAAAGGAATGCGAGTCCTGGGAGATACGGTAAACGTTTTCGTTATAGTAAAGCTTTTCTACGGTGCCTTTAGTATCCTTGGCGTTTTTTATAATTGAAAGCGTAACGTCAGGCTTCAGGGCGAGAAGTCTGCCGTTGGTGTCTGTGAAAGTGATTATACCGTCACTTATGAGAAAGTCCTTGTTTCTTACATAGAGATCATATTCCTCAAACTTACTCATTTTAAATCTTGAATAGCCGAATCTTCTGTAAAGTGAGCGAAGGTTATATACGGCCTTTTCATCGTTTCTTAATATCTTTTCGTTAAGCAAAATAATCAATCCTTTTTCTCTGATCTTTCAATGGCTAATTTATAGCCGCCGCTGCCGTAGTTTACACATTTACCTACACGGCAGATTGTAGCGGTGCTGGCACCTGTAAGCTTATTTACCTCGGCATAGCTTTTACCTGAGTGAAGAAGCTTTGCAACCTCAAGTCGCTGAGCTATAGACTCAAGCTCCTGAATAGTACAGGCATCCTCAAAAAAACTGTAGCACTCTTCGATATTTTCTAGAGAAAGTATAGCTTCAAAGAGTTTGTCTATTGTCTCTTTCTGATGTTTTCGCATAGTATTTACGCTCCATTCGTTTTAACGTAGCAGTATTCTACCACATCAGCGTACTAAAGTCAACGGTTTTCGGATATAAATTTCTTCTTTTTTTACAGGGTAGGATATTATTTGATATATATGAAAAAATTGCCGAAAAAAGTTGACAAGACCGCCTTGTAGTGATATAGTAAAATCACAATAAAACAGAGTAGGTTTATGTGCGCCACAGTGCCTCAGAGACGGGGAGTTGCTTTGAGGACGAAAAGCTATCAGCTTGCGGTACATAAATCGCATCCCGCTGTGACTAATAGGCTGTTTACCTCTATTTTTCACCTTGTGGGACAAATGGAGGTATTTTTATATGAAAAGAAAATACGAAGATATGCTCTTCACCCTCACTTGTCTTGCACTTCTCACAGCTATGCAGATAGTTGTTGCGAGATTTTTGTCAGTTAATGTTACACAGAGTATAAGGTTTTCTTTCTCCTTTATTCCCGTCGTTATTGCTGCACGCCGTTTCGGTATCCTCGGCGGTGTCCTCGTATACGGTATGGGAGATTTTCTCGGGGCAATGCTCTTTCCTACTACGGGTGCATATTTCCCAGGCTT
>JAZSGK010000158.1:0-7626 GCA_045532695.1 Acutalibacteraceae bacterium | reverse complement strand
ACAATGGGTCTTTCCGGCGCTACATCATATTTTACTACCGGTGATGCAACAAGGACCGAGGACTATGATCTGCTTAAGTCTGTTCTCGATGAAGATGAAATGCTTGATATTATGTCCAAGATTCTTGAGGGCTTCACAGGCAGCGGAAGTATCGATATCAAATTGGCATATAACTTCATCAAGTTCGTGCCTGCAGTTACATCTATTGATGTACTTACCGATGCCTCAGGCTACAGTGTAGTTGTAGCAGGTGACTCGACAGTAGCAAATGATTTCCCCGAATATCTTGCTCAGGCTCTTTATCAGCAGGACAATATTGACAATGTCGGTGTAGTAGGTAAGGGCCTTGTAGGCAATATGCTTCTTTCACACGGTCTTGGTCTCGGAACATCTATAGAAGGCGACTCACTTTACTCAAGATTCGGCAGAGATGTATTGGAGCAGTCAGGGGTGGAATATGTAGTACTCAAGATCGGTGCAAATGATATTATCTATCCCGTTTCCAAAGATGCTTTAATTCAGTATCCGGGTATGCGTCAGCCGACAGCTCAGGATATTATTGAAGGCTACAGAAGAATTTTCAAGATCTGTCATCAGGAAAACATAAAAGTTGTAGTTATCGGAATTACCCAGTGGAAGGGTAACACAAGAGACTACTTCGATGAAGGAGCTCAATATATAAGAAACGAAGGCGAGTTTCAGAAGGATTGGCAGATAGCTAAAGATGTAAACGAATGGCTTGCAAACACAGACGAGCATGACGGATATGTTGATTTCACTGAAATCTCTGCTAACCCTCTTGATAATGATGCACTGCTTCCCGAATACAGTGTTGACGGTATGAACCCCTCTGAAGTATGTCAGAGACTCTGGGCAAACAGCTTCCCGCGTTCTCTTATCGGTGTGGGTAAAAAGCCCGGCGGTGTAAGAATGGAGAAAACCAAGGTGGATACATTTGTCGGCGAGACAGCACAGATTGTGGCAAATGTTATTCCCGAAACGGCAGAAAACAAGAATCTCATCTGGGAAAGTTCAGCTCCCGATATTGCAACAGTTGACGAAAACGGTGTTGTTACAGGTGTCTCAAACGGAAGTACAGTTATTACCTGTAAGACGGAGATAGGCGGCTTCAAGGCATCTTGTATAGTTTCTGTTACAACTAAACCCGACAGAGTTATACTGGACTACACTGAGCGTGACATATATACCACAAAGAGCGTTACACTTGAAGCTCTTGTATATCCGGAGACTGCCAATGATAAGAGTGTGAAATGGTCCTCAAGCAACACGAGAGTTGCCACTGTTGACCAAAGCGGCAAGGTAACAGGCGTAGGTGCAGGCTCGGCAACAATCACTGCAAAGACAAATGTAGGAGGTCTTACAGCTTCCTGTCTTGTAAATGTAGTTAAAAAGACGGAAGTACAGTCAATCACATTGAGTATAGACGGTGACCCGGTTACAAAGAAAACTCTTTATACAAACGGCGTTTCCGAGGCAACTCTCACTCATACTGTATCGCCTACAAGTGCCACATTCAAAGACGTAACATGGAAAAGCACAAATCCCGATGTCGTAACCGTTGACCCCTTAGGTAATATCAGGGCAGTTTCAGCGGGTAAGGCAGTAATCAGATGCTTATCCGATGATAACCCTATGGTAATCGGCACTTGTGCCGTAACGGTAAAGGTTATTGCAGAGGGTATTGAGCTCGACAAGTCGTCCTTCAGGGTTTATGAGACAAAGTCAAAGAGCCTGACTGCAACTGTCAAACCCGAAAATGCAACTAACAAGGGCGTTACATGGAAGTCAAGTGACACATCTGTAGCTACAGTAGATAAAAACGGCAAGGTAACAGGACTTAAGCCCGGCACAGCCTATATTTCAGCTACGACAGCCAACGGTAAGCATGTAGCTGAATGTAAGGTAACTGTACTTAAGATAACCTACAGCAAAAAAATCAAGCTCAGCAAAACTACGCTCAGCATAGATGACGGAAAGTCCTATATTCTTGACGCTACAGTGCTTCCGGAAAATACCACAACTAAAACAGTGACATGGTCATCGAGCAATAAAAAGGTTGTAACCGTTGACTCCTACGGTGAGGTTACAGCAGTTGCTCCGGGTACTGCGTATATTTACTGTAAGACAAAGGATAACGGCACTACTGCAAAATGTAAGGTGACAGTCAAGGAAGTCAAGCCCAAATCAATAAGCTTCTCCGAAAAGACTATCACAATAGAATATAACCAGGTGCGTACTCTTAAACCTACAATCAAGCCTTCAAATGTAACAGACAAGTCCCTTACATGGTCTTCAAGCAATCCGAAGGTAGTCAAGGTTACATCTGCGGGTAAGATAAAAGGTCTCAAGGCAGGCGAAAGCGCAGTTATCACGGTTACTACCAATACCGGCAAGCTTAAGGCAAAGATTACTGTAAAGGTAAATCCCATTACTATCACAAAAATCAAGCTTAACAAAACCTCAGCGACTCTCAGTAAGGGCGGTACCACCACTCTTAAAGCTACTATAACGCCAAGTAATGCTACAAATCAGAAGCTTACCTGGACTTCGAGTAATACTAAGGTTGCAAAGGTAAGCAGTGACGGTAAGGTAACGGCTGTCAAAAACGGTAAAGCAACAATTACCTGTAAGGCTTCAAACGGTAAAACAGCAACCTGTAAGATAACTGTCAAAAATATACCCGTTACAGGTGTCAAACTTGATAAGACAAGTGTTGTTGCAGATAAAGGTGCAGTATTTACTATAAAAGCAACATTCACTCCAAGCAATGCCACAAATAAGGGCATTACCTGGACTACCTCAGATAAGAGTGTGGCTACGGTATCCTCAAGCGGTAAGGTTACGGCAATCGCTCCGGGTGTATGTCAGATTACAGCAAAGACTAAAGACGGAGAGTATACAGCTGTTTGTATGATAACAGTAAGATAGCCCCGACAATAATTATTTACAAACCAACATAGCGGTGCAGAGAAAAGCTCTGCCCGCTTTTTTATGCTTAGTTAATGGCGGATATATGGAAAGTCGGTGCAGGTGGAGGGCGGCTCCATAAAATCGCGAAGCGATTTTGACGGCACCCCGTCGGGGTGCCGTCTTGCCGGATGCAATCCGGCAATGGAGCCGCCTGGCTGCAAAATTTCCGCTTACCGGTTGATAAGACGGAAAAATAAGTGTATAATTATATATAACCAAAATCAAAGGCAGGTGAGCACGGTGAAAAAAACATCAGTTATTTTGTATGTGTTGATGTTGTTACTGTTGCTCGCTTTTTCTGCTTCGGCAAGACATACAATAGGTGTTGCTACGCCTTTGCCTGAGGATGTTTTGGAAGTAAATGCCGACGGTACTGTGTCCGCCCCTGAAGAGAAAACCCTTGCTACAGTAGAAAACCTTAAGGTGCTCAAAAGTGCAAGAGGTGCGGTGACTCTCTCCTGGGACAAGGTTGAGGATGCCTATGCGTATAAAGTATTTATCAAATATGAAGACGATGAAGAATTCAGATATACATATACCGTAAGAGCCTGTGATGTAACTGTTGACGGGATCGAAAATGAAGGAGCCCTAAGATTCAGAGTAAGGGCCTTCTGCTATGATAGAGGCAAGGTAATTTACGGTGGATTCAGCGAATCGGTCAAGGCAATTACAAAGCCTGCTGATGTTGAAAATATATACACAAGAACCATCAGCGACAATTCTGTAACTCTTTATTGGGATAAGGCTAAGGGTGCAACCAACTACAGGGTGTATATTTATGATACTGAAGATGAGAAATTCAGAATATATAAGCGCACCAGCCGAACAACTATGACGGTCAGCGGACTTGAAAAGGATACACGTTATACTTTCAAAATTATGAGCTATAAAAAAATCGGAGACAGTGTGGCTTTCGGTGATTACAGCAGAGAGTATAAGGAGTTCACTTATAATTCAGGTTCAATTCCTCATTCTGTTGCTCAGACAGCACAGCATTATAATGAAATGATAGCAAAATTTAAGTCTGAGCCTGATATGACAGTCAAGTATAAGAAAACAATAGATACGGAGTATGTCAGCTGCAGTAAAAAGAATCTTGCTATGAGTGTCAAAAACACCCTAAGTCTTTTCGAGGGTACTCTGAAAAAGAGCTACCATTATACAGATGGCAGATATGATGTGAAAAGCGCAAATAAGCTCATTGAGCCTTACGGTAAAAAGGCTTCCCTTGAAAGAAATGATATTGAAAGCTATGAGGTAATCAAGAAAGACGGCAAGTACATAATAAATATAACTCTCAAAGATGAAAGTAAGCTTTATACCAAAGGTGGTTCGGTGCAGAAATCATATTTTGACGGAGTTATTGCATTGCCTGAATTCAAGAGTCTTAACACCTCTCCGCTGGTTGTTGACAGTGCAGACAGTTACTATGACGGCGGTACTCTGTCGATGACTGTGAAAGATGGTAGAACAGCATCCCTTAGTATCAAGGCAGCAATGCTTGCGGATATAGATTTCAGCGTATCAGATGTAAAAGCAAGCACTATCGTCGGTTACGAGATGACGGAAAAATACAGCATAGTATATCACGATGAAGCTCAGGCCGAATAAGTCGGGCTTCATTTTTTAATAAAATTGAAATTACAGATTGAATTTTGTTGAGTGGTATTGTATAATTAATAAAAAGGAAAAAGGAGAAAATCATTATGCTGTTAATTTTTATGGCGTTTGGTGCATTTTTTGATAACTTTATAGCACTTATGGAGCTGCTGTTTTTTCCGCTCATTGCAGTGGGTGAAGCAGGAAACCGTATAATCAACAAGATTTCCGGTGCGTTTGACAGTGAAGAATAGTTTTTTGGGGGAGGGTTGTTATGGACATTATTATGTTGCTTTTTGCACCTTTGCTTGGCGGAATACTGGGCCCTATCGGTATTAATCAGGCTATAAGGGGCATTCTTGATAAGCTTTACGAAGGCCTTGATTCATTTCTGGATAATATCGGTCTCGAAGATTAATTGAATAAACGGACTTATTAAAAAGGAGAAAGTTGTTATGGGTATGATATTATTGCCTATTTTCTTGTTCTATCTGCCTTTTCAGATAATGGGTAGCTTTATGGAATTTTTTCTGCCGATGAAATTATTCGATAAAATTTTTTACGGCGATGAACAGGAGGAATAAGCTGATGCAGATTCTTGAGTTTATTCACGGTGTTTTGGTGAAAATAACCGGTAGAGATGTCGGACTTGATACAATGGCAGAAGAGCTGTGGGATAAAATAACAGGTATCAGAAATGACATCATTATTGCATTAGGATTAGAAGATTTATATTATCTGATGTAAAGGAGAATTTTATGTTTATCACTTACTTTTTTTCAATGGTTGTAGCACCTGTTTTTATAGCTGTGATGTTACCGTTTTACCCGTTTATGGCTCTTTTTGAGGAACTTGGATTTTGAACTTAGATTATAATGATGAAGGAGAATGGATTATGTGGCTTTTATTACCGTTTTTAATACCTTATATGATGCTTTACCCTATTATCTGGCCTTTTGAAAAACTGGCAGAGGGTATCGGAACGCTCGCTGAGCTTGTGGGCTTTGATTTTGACAGACTTTTCGGATGATATTGTTTGACGGTTAAGTTATACACTTGGATAGTTTTGGAAAGGAGTATTTGTTATGGGAGTTATTCTGTTGCCTCTCGGTGCACTTGTGCTTATGGCGCCGTTTCTTGCATTATTTAAAGGCTTTATGAAGGTTTTTAACTTTTTCTCTGACCTTTTTGGTGGAAGTAACTCTGAAGAGAACGAAAACAGTACGGAAATTCAGTGATTAAATACCTTTAAAATGACTGCCGCTTGTTTTTTCGGAAACAAGTGGCTTTTTTTACAAAAACTTTTTGTAAAACATAGCAAAATTATCATCGTTTACTATTGCAAGAATTAATTTTTTTTGATATTATTATCATTGGTAAACAAATAACCAATACTAACTCTCGAAAGGAGATTTAACGTCATGAACTACACACATGAAGTTGAACAAATGTGTACGGTCGCAAAAGGACCGAACCACGGCCCCGCTCCCATTCCTGAAGAAGGTAAGTGGGTAAAGGCTTATGAAATCAAGGATATCTCTGCATTCACACACGGTGTGGGCTGGTGTGCTCCTCAGCAGGGCGCTTGCAAGCTTTCACTCAATGTTAAGAACGGTATCATCGAAGAAGCACTCGTTGAAACAATCGGTTGCTCAGGTATGACACACTCAGCTGCTATGGCTAGTGAAATTCTCCCCGGTAAGACACTTCTTGAAGCTCTTAACACAGACCTTGTTTGTGATGCTATCAACACAGCTATGCGTGAACTCTTCCTTCAGATCGTTTACGGCCGCAGCCAGTCCGCTTTCTCAGAAGACGGTCTTTCAGTTGGTGCAGGTCTTGAAGACCTTGGTAAGGGCCTTCGTTCACAGGTTGGTACAATGTATGGTACAAAGCTTAAGGGCGTTCGTTACCTCGAAATGGCAGAAGGCTATGTAACAAGAATGGCTCTTGACGCAGACGATCAGGTTATCGGTTATGAGTTCGTTTCACTCGGCAAGATGACAGACTTCATCAAGAAGGGCGACGATCCCACAACAGCTTACAACAAGGCTATGGGTACTTACGGCAGATTCGCTGATGCTGCTAAGTATATCGATCCCCGTAAGGAATAAGGAGGTAAACGGACATGGCATTATTTGAAAGTTATTCAAGAAGAATCGACAAGATTCTTGCTGTTTTAAAAGAATACGGCATTTCTTCAGTTGAAGAATGTAAAGAAATCACACTTGCTAAGGGTATCGACTGCGACAAGATCGTAAGAGAGACTCAGCCTATCTGCTTTGAAAATGCTGTATGGGCTTACACAGTAGGTTGTGCTATCGCAATCAAAAAGGGTTGTGTAAAGGCTGCAGACGCTGCTGCTGCAATCGGTGAAGGCCTTCAGGCTTTCTGTATCCCCGGTTCAGTTGCTGATAACCGTCAGGTTGGTCTTGGCCACGGTAACCTTGGTAAGATGCTCCTCAGCGAAGAAACAGAATGCTTCTGCTTCCTTGCAGGTCACGAATCCTTCGCAGCTGCTGAAGGCGCCATCAAAATCGCTCTCAACGCTAATAAGGTAAGAGTTCAGCCCCTTCGCGTTATCCTCAACGGTCTCGGCAAGGACGCTGCAATGATCATTTCAAGAATCAACGGCTTCACATACGTTCAGACTGAGTTTGATCCCTATTCAGAAACAGTTAAGGTTATCAAGGAAACACCCTACTCAGACGGTGACAGAGCTAAGGTTAAGTGCTACGGTGCAGACAATGTGCCCGAAGGCGTTGCAATCATGAAGCTCGAAAACGTTGGTGTATCAATCACAGGTAACTCAACTAACCCCACACGTTTCCAGCATCCCGTTGCAGGCACATACAAGAAGTGGTGTAACGAAAACGGCGTTGGTTACTTCTCAGTTGCTTCAGGTGGCGGTACAGGCCGTACTCTCCATCCCGACAACATGGCAGCAGGCCCTGCTTCCTACGGTATGACTGATACAATGGGTCGTATGCACTCAGACGCTCAGTTCGCAGGTTCATCATCAGTTCCCGCACACGT
>JAZSGK010000141.1:0-14558 GCA_045532695.1 Acutalibacteraceae bacterium | reverse complement strand
CTACACGTAAAGCAGTTATTGCAGGTAACTGGAAAATGAATATGACTCCCTCACAGGCTACAGCTCTCATTAACGAAATGAAGCCTCTCGTTGCAGGTGCAGACTGTGAAGTTGTTCTCTGCGTACCCTTCGTAGATATCCCTGCAGCTCTCGAAGCAGCTAAGGGTTCAAACATCAAAATCGGTGCTGAAAACGTACACTTCAAGGCTTCAGGCGCATACACAGGTGAAATCTCAGCTGATATGCTCAAGGAACTCGGCATCGAATATGTTGTTGTAGGTCACAGCGAAAGAAGACAGTACTTCGGTGAAACAGACCAGACTGTTAACCTTCGTTCACTCGCAGCTCTTAACGCCGGCCTTAAGCCTATCATCTGCGTTGGTGAAACTCTCGAGCAGAGAAACCTCGGCTATACAGAGACTCTCCTCAAGTATCAGACAAAGATGGCTCTTACAAATGTAACAGCTGAACAGCTCAAGAACGTTGTTATCGCTTACGAACCCGTATGGGCTATCGGCACAGGTGTTACAGCTACTGCTGACCAGGCTAACGAAGGCAACGGCTACTGCCGTGCTGCTATCGCTGAAGCTTACGGTGCTGAGGCTGCTGAAACTGTTACAATTCAGTACGGTGGCTCAATGAACGCAGGCAACGCTGCTGAACTCGTTTCAAAGGTAAACGTTGACGGCGGTCTTATCGGCGGTGCATCACTCAAGGCTGCAGACTTCTCAGTAATTGTAAAGGCTGCTTCAGACGTTAAATAATCGAACTTAAGAATAGGGTCGCTTTTAACGGCGACCCATTTTTACGAAAGGATATAATGCTAATGAAAAAACCTGTTTTACTTTGCATCATGGACGGTTTCGGCAAGAACCCTTCAGATTACGGTAATGCAATCGTTGCTGCTGAAACTCCCAACCTTGACAAAATTATGAAGGAAAATCCCATGACCTTTATCGGTGCTTCAGGTATGGATGTAGGTCTTCCTGACGGTCAGATGGGTAACAGCGAAGTCGGTCACACAAATATCGGTGCAGGCCGCGTTGTTTATCAGGAACTCACACGTATTACAAAGTCAATCTCCGACGGTGACTTCTTCGAAAATGAAGCTCTCGTTGGTGCAGTACAGAATTGCCTTGACAAGGGTACCGCTCTTCACCTTATGGGTCTTATGTCAGACGGCGGTGTACACTCACACGACACACATATGCTTGCTATTGTTAAGCTCGCTAAGAAGATGGGCCTCGAGAAGGTTTATGTTCACTGCTTCCTTGACGGCCGTGACGTACCTCCATCATCAGGTGCTGACTATGTTGAAAAGACCTGCAAGGCTCTCGAAGAAATCGGTGTAGGTAAGGTTGCTACAGTAATGGGCAGATACTACGCTATGGATAGAGACAACCGTTGGGAAAGAGTCGGCAAGGCTTATGCTGCTATGGTTTACGGCGAAGGCAATAAGGCTGACTGCCCCGTTGCTGCTATCAAGAAGTCATATGAGACTCTCGACGCTGAAGGCAAATACCTCACCGATGAATTTGTAATTCCCACAGTTTGCCTTGAGGGTGCTACAATCGGTGCTGACGACAGCGTTGTATTCTTCAACTTCCGCCCCGACAGAGCAAGAGAAATCACAAGAACCTTCGTTGATGAAGCTTTCAACGGCTTCGAGAGAAAGAACGGTTTCTTCCCCCTCTATTATGTATGTATGACTCAGTACGATGCTACTATGCCCAACGTACACGTTGCATTCAAGCCTCAGACTCTTGAAAACACCTTCGGCGAGTACCTTGCCAAGATGGGCAAGACTCAGCTGAGAATCGCAGAGACAGAAAAGTACGCTCATGTAACCTTCTTCTTTAACGGTGGTGTTGAAAAGCAGTACGACGGTGAAGACAGAATTCTTGTTGCTTCACCAAAAGTTGCAACCTATGACCTTCAGCCCGAAATGAGTGCTTATGAAGTAACCGATAAGGTTGTTGAAGCTATCAAGAGCGGCAAGTACGATGCTATCATTCTCAACTTCGCTAACTGCGATATGGTTGGTCACACAGGTATCTTTGACGCTGCCAAGGCTGCTGTTGAAGCTGTTGACAAGTCAGTTGGCAAGGTTTACGATGCAGTTATGGAAATGGACGGCGTAATGCTCATTACTGCTGACCACGGCAATGCTGACAAGATGTATGAGGAAGACGGCTCACCCTTCACAGCTCATACAACCTTCCCCGTACCTTTTGTTGTTTGCGGTTATGACTGCGAGCTCAGAGAAGGCGGCAAGCTTTGCGATATCGCTCCTACAATGCTTAAGATTATGGGACTCGAGCAGCCGGCTGAAATGACAGGCGAAAGCATCGCAAAATAAAAAATCAGCGCGTTTTGGTTACTTTTTGGTGCCAGCAAAAGTAACGCCCGCCCGGCGAGGGCAAAAAAAAAGATAAGACCTGCAGGAATTGACTTGCAGGTCTGTTTTTATTTAGTTTTATAAACTATCAGCAAAACTCCGTCTCTGACAGTAACACTACTCTCTTCACCCATAAACTCATTGCTCACCCCAACAGGCACATAAGAATAAAGAGTAGCATCATCGAGAGTATACTTTAGATTTTTTATCGTCACTCCCCTGCTCTCGTCTGAAAGTGAAAAGACTGATATGTAACCCTTATGCTCAGCACCAAGTGTCAGAGTGTCATTTTTAAATGCAGTGAAAACCTCATCACCGTGAAGGAGCGTACCTCTTGCGCCTTTTGATGCAATATAGTGAAGAAGCTGAATGTTAGCTACGGAGTGGTCATTTCTCTCGCCGCCAAGAGCACCTAAAATCACAAAGCTGCGATAATCTCTGTCAAGTCCCTGCATAACTGCAAGCATCATATCAGTTTCGTCTTTTTCTGTGGGGGCAACTATTTTATTATCTGTGTCGGGGATACTGCCGAAGGAGTCAAAGTCACCTACAACCATATCACACTCTCTGCCGAGGAGTTCCTTATATTTATATCCGCCGTCAGCACAGATTATCAGGTCATCTGCCGTAGCTTTTATATTCGGGTCGACAACATCTCCTGCACCTATTATGTAGCATATCTTTTCCATATTAGCTCCTTTTCAAAGCAGACCGTGGGTCTGCACTACAGTTTCTTTGATAATTATATCACATATCTCTTCAAAAGCAAATGTTTTTTAGTCAGCGGTGGGGCGGCTCCGTAAAATCGCGAAGCGATTTTCGGCGGCACCGCAGGTGCCGTCGCGCCGGACGAAGTCCGGCAACGGAGCCGCCGGCCGATTTCCTGCTGATACTTAATATGAGCGGCAGGAATTACTCACTATTTTCATAAAACCTATTTACAAATATCTCATTATCAATTAAAATATTCAGTAAGAACTAAATTAAGGAGCTACTATGAATATTCAGATTTACGGCACATCAAAGTGCTTTGATACAAAAAAAGCTCAGCGCTATTTTAAAGAGAGAAACATAAAGTTTCAGTTCGTCGATCTTGCTAAGTTCGGTATGAGCAAAGGCGAATACAATTCTATCAAAACTGCGCTTAAAATGAAAGTCGATGACCTTGTAAACGAAAAGAGCAAAAAATTCGACTCATCTTTTATAAAGTATCTGGCTTCTGAGGAAGCTAAGGAAGAAAAGCTTCTTGAAAATCAGGAGCTGTTCAAAACACCTATAGTAAGAAACGGCAAGAAAGCTACACTCGGCTACTGCCCCGAAATATGGAAGGAATGGGAGAAAGAATAATGGTAACACAGGAACAGATAAACAGAATCAATGAGCTTGCAAGAAAAGCCAAGACCCCCGAAGGTCTCACTGAGGAGGAAATCAAGGAAAGAGATATTCTCAGGCGTGCATATATTGACTCTTTCAAGGCAAGCCTTGTCGGACAGCTTGAAAACACATATATTGTTGATGAAAAGGGCAATAAGAAAAAGGTTCAGAGAAAAGGTAAGTAAGGAGATAATATTATGAGCTTTGCAGCAGGATACGGTAAAACAAACGTAGATTTACTTTTCGAGGGTATGCCCAGACTCCCCTTGGAGGGTGAAGAGATTTTCACCGATAAGTTTTCCCTCTGCCTTGGCGGCGGCGTACCGGGTACTATGGTTACACTATCCCGTCTTGGTGTTAAAACTAAAAATGTAACAGAACTCAGTGATGAAATGTTCTCGCAGTTCGCTCTGGATGAATTCAGAAAGGCCGGCTGTGAACCTATAAATATTTATGATGGAGACAAGGTTGCTGTCAACATCACTGCAGCTGCTATAACACCTAAAGACAGGACCTTCTGGTCATACGGCAACATCAACGGAAAGGCCGACCCCGAAAAAATCTATCAGGGCCTCACAGGTGCCAAGGCTGTTGCTATGCACGAGAGCTATCTTGATGTTTACCGTAAGCTTAAAGCAGAAGGCAGTATTGTCATTCTCGATACAGGCTTTGTCGAGGATATGAGTCTTGAGATGTACGAGCCTATGCTTGAAATTGCCGACTACTTTCTCCCCAACCGTACCGAGACACTCAAGCTCACAGGTGAAACTGACCCAAAGAAAGCAGCAATTGTACTCAGCAAGTATCTTGACAAAGTAATAGTAAAGCTCGACAGTGAGGGCTGTCTCATTTACCGTGACGGAGAATATATCTTCGTTAAGAGCATTCCCGAGTTTGTTCGCGTTGACTCTACAGGTGCAGGAGACGCCTTTTTTGCCGGCTTTATGTACGGCATAATGAAAGACGAACCCATTGAGAAATGCGCTCTCTATGGCAATATTACAGGCGGTAAGTGCGTTACTGCCGTTGGCTGTACTACTGCATACTTTACTGAGGACGAGCTCCTTGCAATGGCAGAAAAGTATAAGGATAATATCATCTATAACTATTGAGGTGATTAAATGAATAAGGATAATTACTCAGACTGGCTGATCGTTTCCGATATTGACGGCACTCTCAACCATAAGCTGAGATTTACCGTAAAAAAGAATATTGATGCTGTAAATGATTTTACAGGCAATAAAAAGGGGAACTTTACTCTCGCTTCGGCAAGAAATGTTCAGTCACTTGCCCCCTACTATAAAAAGATGGATAATCTCACCACTCCCGCTATAGTTATGAATGGCGCAGGTATATATGATTTTACAAAAGAAAAAATGATATGGCTGAGTGCCATGCCCTCAGAAAGTGCCGAGGTAATAAAAAAGACTGTCGAGAAATTTCCTCACCTTGACATTGCTGTTTTCACCGATGATATGATCTATCTCATAAGACCTAAGGTGGCCTCAAGGGTTATGATGGCACTTGACAATCTGACTCATAAAAAAGTAAAGTCAGCGAGTGAAATCCCGACTGAAAATTGGGCAAAGGTAATTTTCTTTACTCTCCCCTGGATGAAAAAGAAGGTAAGAGCTTTCGTTGATTCTCTGGAGTGTCCCGGAGTTGTTTATATCGACACTACCTCAGCTTCATTCGATATGGTAAAGTCCGACACAAACAAGGGCACTGCCGTTATGAAGCTCGCTGAGATGACAGGCATAGATAAAGATAATATCGGCGCTATCGGCGACTACTACAATGACTTCGATATGCTGAAGACGGTCAGCCACCCTGCCTGCTGTAAACAGGCTCCCAAGGATATTCAGGCTGTCTGCGAATATGTTGCCTGTCACTGTAACGAAGGTGCCGTTGCAGATTTCCTTGAATACATATACAAAACCTACTGATACTCTTCTAAAACTTAATGATTAAACATAGACTTTAAGGGTGATATTATGAAAGCTCTGAAAATAAGTCTGTGTTTTTTTATCATATTTATGTTTACTGCTTGCTCGCAGGGCGAATTCAGAAGTCTGAGCAGTTTTATAAGCTGTTATAATGAGACTTCAAGTGAAAAACTATCACTTACTGATTTTATAATTACCTCCGACAATACATACACAGCCTTTCCTTACGGCAATGTACTTCTGAGTCTGAAAGAAGACACCGATGCAAAAGCAAAAGAATGCAGTGTTGTTATAGCTAAGACTGACGGTACCCTGCCGAAAAGTGAGGATATTGCTTATTTCCGAGAAATTCTCATCAATACTCTCATGGCCTACTGTTCTTATGATGAAACAACTGCAAAAGAAATAATCGACGCCTTTGAGCTGGGTAATGATGAAACATACAGAAAAAAGGGTGAGCTGACCCTCACAAAAGAGAATTTCAGTTTTGTTTACTACTCAGACGATGTTACGAATCAGCTGAGAGTTTATAATACACATCTCGCAAAAATTGAAGAAACGAGCAAACCCGAAAGCAGACCCTATTACGGAGAAAACTTTGTAGAAAAAGACTCATAGCAATGAGCAGAATTATCTTGAAAAGCATATTGGCATATGATATTATAAAAACATCAAAACTGAACAGGAGAATATTATGACAGTTAAGGAATATTTAAAGCAGATTGACCTTGTAATCGAAAACGGTAAATACAAAGACAATTGGCAATCCCTCTCCCACCACAAGACACCCGAATGGTATATGAGAGACAAGCTCGGTGTATTTATACATTGGGGCATATATTCTGTACCCGCCTTCGGCAACGAGTGGTATTCAAGAGGCATGTATGACGAAACAGTAAGAGAATTTGAGCATCACAGAAAAACCTGGGGTGAACAGAAGAACTTCGGCTACAAGGATTTTATTCCTATGTTCAAGGCAGAAAAATTTGATGCTGAAAAATGGGTCAGCCTTTTTAAGAAAGCAGGCATCAGATACGTTATGCCTGTTGCCGAGCATCATGACGGCTTTCCTATGTATGACACTGCATTCAACAGATGGAACGCTAAGGAAATGGGACCCTGCCGTGATGTTGTCGGTGAGCTTAAGGCAGAGTGCGAAAAGCAGGGACTTGTGCTTTGTGCCTCAACCCACAGAGCTGAGCACTATTTCTTTATGAATCCCGGCAGACTCTGCGACAGCGATGTAAACGATGAAAAATATGCCGACTTTTACGGTCCTGCCGTTTACTCAAAGGATTTCGACCCGAAGGTTATACACGTAACAACTGCTGACACATATACTGAGGGTGCCAGCAAAGAATGGCTCGAGGACTGGCTTGTGCGCACCTGCGAGCTTATTGACAGATATCAGCCTTCTGTTCTCTATTTTGACTGGTGGATACACAATCACTCCTTCAAGCCCTATCTTAAAAAGCTTGCCGCTTATTACTATAACCGTGCCGAGGAATGGGGCAAAGAGGTTACAATCAACTATAAGCACGAGGCTTTTCCTCCTGAAGTTGCGACCTTTGATGTTGAGCGCGGTGCTCTGACAGACATTTCACCTGTTTACTGGCAGACAGATACCGCTATAGGCAAACGCTCCTGGGGCTATACGTCAGATAACGAGTATAAGAGCTCAAGGCAGATTATCTGCGATCTTGTTGATATTGTCTCAAAAAACGGCAACCTGCTTATTAACATCGGCCCGAAGGCAGACGGCACCATAACCGACGAAGAGACAAAGGTGCTCCTTGATTTAGGAAAATGGCTCAGCATTAACGGTGAAGGCATTTACGGTACTACCTTCTGGAAGCAGTTCGGTGAGGGTGCAGTAAACGCAGAAGCAGGCTTTTTCAAAGACGGCGAAGAAAAGGCGTTCACAAGTGAGGATTTCCGTTTTACATATAAAGAAGGCTACCTCTACGCTTTTCAGATGAGACCTGCAAAGCGGGCGGATATCAGCTGTCTTCGCAAAAAAACCTCTCACAACTTCCTTATTGAGAGCGTCGAGCTCTTAGGCTATGGCAAGGTACCCTTTAAAAGAGACGAAAACGCCCTTAAAATCATTTGCAGCTACGAACCTGACACAGACCTTCCCCTTTGCTATAAAATCGAAATAGGGTAAATTTACCGCAAACAGAGATATCATAAATCAGCCGGCAGCTTTTCAAATAGCAGAAAGCCCACCCTAAGAAGGGTGGGCTTCATTTTTATTAGTAGTGTTTTGCACCGCAGGCGCAGACGGGATTGATTTTGAACAGCTTATAGAAGAAGCAAAGTATCTTCCAGATAAATCCGCCAAAGCCTGACTTATGGCAGTTGCAGCTACAGTCCTTAACCTTGTTATAACCGCAGGTCTTGCATACGCCGTCACTGCCGAAGTTGTGACCTGTAGCGTTTACATAATTGTCATTGTAGCTCTTACCGCAAGCGCAGGTATATGTTGTATAGCCCTTATCATTGCAGGTGGGAGCCTTTGTACCCGTAGCTTTATAAGCGTGATCAGGAGTTTTTGCTATGCTCTCTTCGTAGCTGTGGCCACATTCGCAGGTGTACTTCATTTTGCCGTTTTCGAGGTGAGTTGCCGCCTTGACTACGGTTGATGTGTACTTGTGCTCAGCTGTCTTAGCAATTGTTTCTGTATAGCTGTAGCCACAAGGACATGTAAACGTCTTTTCACCCTCTGTAAGGTGTGTAGGCTCAACTGTAATCTCTTCGGTATAGGTATGACCCTCAAGTTTGGGAATAGCCTCAGTATAGGAATCACCGCAGACGCATGTGTAGGTCATAACGCCCTCTGCAAGATGTGTTGCAGGAGTAGTAACCGCAGGAGTATATTTGTGACCTGTTTCATCTACATAATCGTCAACATAACTGTCACCGCAAGCGCAGGTGTAGGTTGTGTAACCCTTATCGTCACAAGTGGGAGCTGTAACCTTTGTCTTATAATCGTGGCCTTTTGCTGCAATTTCCTTTGTGTAGCTATCGCCGCAGCCGCTACATGTGAATGTCTCGATACCCTTATCTTCGCAGGTAGGCTCGGTTGTTACCTTCGATGTGTAGCTATGGTTGCCTGTTGCAGGAATAACTGTGTCAAGGCTTTTTGCCGCATCACAGCGTGTGCACTCTTCGTGCTTTTTACCGTCTTCGCCACAGGTTGCATCGCTGTCAATAATCCACTCGAAGTTATGACCGAGAGCATCAGTTTCGTCCTTATTTTCAGTGATGCCGCAATCAGCGCAGGTATAAACTGTATAGCCGGGTTCTGTGCAGGTGGGATCTATCGTCTCGCCCTTTACGAGGTTATGTTCTCCTGTTACGGGTACTGTTTTATATTCAAAGCTGCCGCATTCGCAGATTTTAAGTGATGTACCCTCATCCTTGCAGGTGGGCTCCTTGCTCATATCGGTTGCTGTTTTGCTGAAATCGTGAGCAGTGTGGAGTACTGTGCAGGTGTAGCCGTTTGTGTCAGCGAATTCTTTGATCTTTGCAGCTTCGCTGTCTGTATAGAATTCGGGGATTCTGTAGTATGAATCTGTATCAGTCTTTGCAAATGCAGCGGTGTCTACCGTTGTAACGGTTGACGGAATAAACACAGTGCTGAACCATGTTCTGTAGAAGCCGTTGCTCTGAATTGTCTTTAATGTTTCAGGAAGATTGATATATGCAATGCTCTGCATCTGATTGAACGCCTTTGTCATAATTGAAGTTACTGCACAAGAGGACATATCAAGATATCTGAGATTTTTTATAAAGCTGAATGCATATTCATTGATTACTTCTACGCTTTCGGGAACAGCAAAAAACTTGCCAGCCTTTGTTGCGGGATAAGCATAGAGGGTCTTCATATCTTTGCTGTAAACTACACCGTCAACACTGCAGTATACATTGTTGTCAGGTGAAACAGTATATTTTTCAAGAGTTGCATAGTTCATAAAATATGCATTTGTAAGAGTTGAAGGAAGTATAATTTCCTCGAGCACATTGTTGTTCCATACAAGATACGGTAAGAAGGTTACGCCTTCTTCAACGGTGATTTTTTCAACAGCTGAACAACCGTAGAACAGATATGAGCCGACAGATGTAAGAGTACCGGGAATGACAACATCAGTCAGTGAGGTACAGCCGTCAAACGCGTGCTCACCGATAGTCTTGATAGCACCGTTATAAATGATATCTTCAAGTGAAACTGCACCGTTAAAGGCATAAGTGCCGATTTTGTTAAGTTTGGCAGGGCAGATAAATGTCTGTATAGCCTTGGCGCCGCTGAAGCAGTAATCACCGATTTCGGTAATACTGTCAGCGAGATTGATCACTCTGAGTGCGGAAAGATCTTTGAAAATATAGTCGCCCAGGTAGGTTATACCGTCAGCAACGGTAAGAGTGGTGATTTCATTGAGATGTGATGCCCATGGAAGAGAATCTGAAGAAGTATAATCCGGCAGTTTTGAAGATGAGGGATGTACAACAAGGTTACCGTCAACATACTGCCACCAGTAAGTTTTCTTTGTTAAGAAATTACTACCTACTGTTTCTTTACCGTTCTCTGAGCCGGGATAGAAGAGCATTTTTGATGTGGAGGTATAGCCACATACTTTGCAGATTTCCTTCTGAGAACCGATGCTCGTTACTGTTGCAGGCACGGTCACGGTCTCATTAATGTGATTCGTCACGCTTGACTTCATTTCTTTATTACAGTAAATACATCTGTAATTTGTAACGCAGGGCTCACTTTCTGTTACTGTACCCTGTGTGGGATAACAGTGCATACTGACAGTAATGTCCTTGTCAGTTGTGGTTGAATTAAATGTTTCACCATTACGTGTAAAGACATATGTGTAGCCCTCAGCCGAGGGAAGTGAGAAGGTTCCGTCCTGTGAAATTACAGCCTCACTGTAATAACCGGGATCAGTAAAGGTGATTTTATAAGGAGCCGGGTCAGCCTGTTTTTTTGCTATGGCTCTTATACAGGAGTTGTTAAGATATACGGGATCAGCAGCTGTTCCTGTATTATAGGTTGCAGTATCATGCCATACGCCTGAGGTGTCTTTATAAAAGCTTTCGCCCGGGTTAACGGTGTAATTTGTTGCAATTGTACCAAGCTCTACGGGACTTCCTTCGAAGTAAAGAGTTGAGCCTTCATAAACAACAGAGAAGCGCTGACCCTTACTTATGCAGACAGTGCCTTCAAGGTCAATATATTTTTTTCCGTATCCGGTGCCGCTTTGCGTGTAAACAAGTGTACCGCTTGTGGGGTCGGTGCAGTTTTCAGCAAGGTCAGTATAAATCTTAATTGTATAAGAATTATTATTGGCACCGCTCTGACCGATCTTAGTAAGGTAAATATCATCCCTTGCAGTGAAAATATTAGCAGCAGAGGAGTTATACTTTGTGGCACCCCAACCAAGACCATCATAAAGATATATATCCTCATAGTCGCTTGTATCAGATACAGTTACAACATAGGAAGGATAGAGCTGAATACTTGTATCCTCATAGGAAATCCAGAAGTAACCGTCATTACCCCAGTCAGAACTCCAGCTGTTTTTGATAAGCCATGCACCGTCATTTTCGGGTCTGGCTGACGATTTGAAGTTATCCTTGCTGAAGCTGTCATCCCAGCCTACAAGTGTAACAGCGTGGTTTGTAGTTGTTGCTGACGGATGATAGAAGGCAACCTGAAAATCGGATTGCTGTTCGCCTACATACCAGCCTTTGTAATAGCTGTCCTTGTAGTTATAATAAGCATCGTCGGAATAATATGCAACATCGACAGCACCGTAATCAATAACGGCCTGTTTAAGTGCACTTATGTCATAATTAATGGATTTTACACTATCAAGAATCACATCCTGCTGATACTTTGTATCATATGTGAAGGTGTTCTTCATCTCTTTGATAAGCGCAGAAGCCGTAAGACAGTTGTTGTGATCTTCAGTTTTAAACGGGTATCTGCTTTCGAGAACACCGCCCGCAAAGTTATTCATTGCGAATTCTACGTCATCGATATTTCCGCCCTCATTGAGAACGTCTATAATGTTATCCTTGCTCATACCGTCATTGGCTGAATCAGTCTCACCTGAAAAATAACCGTTCTTGCCGAACCAGGCAGTGTGATACTCTGAAAGGTCAAGGGTTTCACCGTATTTTTTAAGGTAAGCAGTTTCAATAACAGCTATACCTGCATGTGCCCAGCAGGTGCCGCCGATCTGATATTCAACAGGTGTGATAATACCGAGATCTCTTGAGTCATACTCTGAAGGCAGTACGTCGCCCTTAAGTATCTGATCGCCGTTTTCATCGACAGGATACGCAAGAGGATAATCGGGATTCTGCACCTCATTTCCATAAGCATCAACCCATATTACATTCACGAGACCGTACACGCTGGCCTGAGTTTCAGCCTCCCATATTGTATCGCCGTTTTCATCGAGCTGAGTTCTTCCTGTCAGACTAAAGCCCTCAGGTAAAACGGGGTCAGTGATTTCGTCTGCAATAAATAAAGGCAGCTCTGTTGCCGAAGCAGCAAAAACATTTGCAGGCACAGCCGTAAAAATCATCAGCGCAACAAGAAGCACCGATACAGACTTACTGATTTTTTTCTTCATAATTTCAAGTCCCTTCAAAATTACTTTTATGGAATATCCACAAGTTCATTATACTCTCTTTATTTTATTTATCAAGAGCATAATGTGTATTTCTTAATAATAATTTATTATTATCCCGCAAAATACTGTATACCACCAATAAAAGGTGTATCATTGGCAAAAGCGATATTTACTCCCCTGCCCTCAAAGGTGTCAAGAATAACACCCAGAGCACTGCAGCTTTCGGGTACCTCTGCCGAGTACATTACGCTTGTGCCCGACTGAAGCTCTCTCTTGTCATAGTCTTTTATCTGCACCTTTATGATTTCGCCTGTTTCATTGTTTCTGAAGGCCACTGCCATATAGTTAAAGTTAAGAGGTGCCGCAAAACCGTAGTTAGTGACACTGAAGCTGACCTTACCTTCACGGGTTTTATAGTTTGAAAGCACAAGCTGATAGCCAAGGTGATATCTGATAATATCATAGACCGAAAGGCCGATCTTCTCGCCCTCAGCGTTTCTGAAAAGTGCAGGGTTTACGCTTACACCCATAGCAATCACTTCATCATAGGTGAGATACTGTGATTTCCACTTTGCCATAGAATTTTCATTGCCGTTTTCGATATAGTTATGCTCCAATGAAAAGGATGTCATAGAATAAACCGCCAGCTGCTTAAGCACAGCCTTGCCGTCAAGGGAATCAAGAGGTTCACCGTCGGGTAAATCGTCAAGCTTGGCTCTGCCCCAAGGCATTTCACCGTCATTGACAGTCAGCTTTGCACGCTGAATTGTATTTTGAAAAGCCTCGGCATCACCGCTCGGTACATAAGACCACATATGGCTCATATCACCGATTATATAGTCATCGTGTATTCCGACCTTACCGATATTTTCTGTGCTGACTTTATTATACATATCGAGAGTTCTCACCTGAGTGTATATGCCCTCAGGAGCAAGCTCACAGACACCGTTTATTACATCGTCAATGTATCTGTTCCTGAGTTTTTTATTGCTGTGACCCTCGCCCCAATAGCCGATAATGCCCGTCTGAAGACAATAGAGGGTATCATTTATGAGCTGAGAGTTTTCAGCGAAAAAGGCTTTCAGCTGTTCAAGATGCCTTTTTACTATGCGATATGGCGCATCCTTTACGCTTTCAGTTGAATATGCAAATCTCAGCAGGACTCTTATGCCGTTTTCTCTGTATAGTTCGAGTATCTCTCTGAGCTGAGTAAAAGCCGTCTCATCAAGGTCTTTCTTGCTGTAATCTGACAGATAAACATAAAGCTGACAGAGAGTCGGCGAATCTGCCTTATATTTTTCAATTGTCTGCTGACTGACCTCGAAGGGATTTTCTCCCGACAGCGGATATGTATCCGGTACCTCACCCAAGGTTATGTAATTTTCCATACGAAGTCCTCTGTCAGGGTTTTTAAGAAGCCTCTCACAGTTTTCGCTGTTCAGAAGCGGTACACTGCCGTCACACCCGATAAAATCTGTATTGAAGTTATAGTTCAGAGCCTCGTGCTCCTTCTTCTGACAAGATACAAAAAGACATGCAACAACAGCTATCACAGCCACAATGCTAATTACTTTTCTGAAAGCCCTCATATGATCTCCCCTTTCATTACGTTAGTTACATTATATTCCCTTGCCGAAGCAAAGTCAAATGGCGCATTCATCTGAAGCGATACAAGAATTTTGCTGTTATCGATAAACTTTCAGTAAATTGTTTATACTCGGTCCTGCAGTCGGCTCACTTCTTTACCTCATAGTTATTCTCTTCCTCAAAGACGATAAGGCACATGTCGAAGAGGTTGAAAGACAGCTCAAGGAAAAGAGAGCTACCGCTCAGGTTGAGGCATAATAGTAGAATTACATAAACTTAGCAAAAGAACTCCGATTTCACTCGGAGTTCTTAATCAATTATTCTGTATATTCTTTCACACCCATGAACAGATTGGCACCGTTAATAATTTTAAACTCTGCCGACGGTTCGCCTGTTTCTTCACCAAAGTTATCAGGTCTTTGCATATCGCCCTCAGGTCTCTCAGGACGTTCAGCTCCCTCGGGCGGTTCAAAGTCTTCGGGAGGCTCGAAGCCATCGGGATGTCTGTCACCCTTTTGCGGCTCCTGACCCTCAGGGAAATCACCATTTTCAGGTCTTTCCGGCCGTGTGGGCATTTCCTCGCCCTCAGGCAGTTCAGACGGG
>JAZSGK010000129.1:0-12802 GCA_045532695.1 Acutalibacteraceae bacterium | reverse complement strand
CATCTGCCTTACAAGCAGAGGGTCACAGGTTCGAGCCCTGTTGTTCCCACCAAAAATGGCCCGGTAGTTCAGTTGGTTAGAACGCTAGCCTGTCACGCTAGAGGTCGACGGTTCGAGCCCGTTCCGGGTCGCCATTTAAGGGAATTCAATAGAGTTTCCGATTTGCCTCTGTAGCTCAGTTGGTAGAGCAGTGGACTGAAAATCCACGTGTCGTTGGTTCGATTCCGACCGGAGGCACCAAATATGCGGATGTAGCTCATCTGGTAGAGCGCCACCTTGCCAAGGTGGAGGTAGCGAGTTCGAGCCTCGTCATCCGCTCCAGAAAAGAAAGCTCTTGTCTTGAGGACAAGAGCTTTTCTTTTTTCTCTCATATTGCTTATATATTAACCTTGTGGTATAATCATTTCTATAAATTTGAACTCACAGAGGTGCCCATATGAATAACCTTGTAATCAAAGATAACGAAATACTTCTTATGAGATATACGGAGCTTATACGCATAAGCGCCTGCGGTAATAATGCTATTCGCTTTCAGTCCTTCCCCGACTGTCGGGTAATAGACGAAAACTATACCCTTATGCCGGAATGTGTCCCTGCAAAGGCTGAGGAGCACGAGCACTTTGCCACACTTACCTGCGGTACTCTTAAAGTTAAGGTTGAGGGCAACGGTAAGCTGACATTTTTCGTGGGGGATAAGAAAATCCTTGAAGAAAAGCCCGAGCTTACCTTCGAGAGCAATTACCGCCACTTTGACAACAAGGGCAGCGGCCTCTGGTCGGCAAGAGTCACATTCGAGCCGAATAAAAACGAACACTTTTACGGCCTGGGCCATAGCTGGGATAATGAATTTGACCTGAAGGGCTCATCTATAGATATCCGTAATGTCAATGCAAAATGCACTATCCCTTATGTATATTCGTCTCTGGGCTACGGCTTTTTATGGAATAACCCTTCAACGGGGCTTTGTGAGCTTTCAAACAACAGAACACGCTGGAGCTGTGACTGCTGTAAGTTTATGGATTTTGTTGTTATTGCAGGCACACCGAAAGAGGCCTGCACAACTCTCTCTGACCTGACAGGATATGCGCCGAAAATGCCCCGGTGGGCAACAGGTTTCTGGCAGAGCAGACTGCGCTATGAAACTCAGGAGGAGCTTCTCAGTGTTGCGAGAAAGTATAATGAGCTGGGTATACCCGTTTCGGCTATTATCGCAGACTATTTCCATTGGACTGAGCAGGGCGACTATAAGTTTGACCCGAAATACTGGCCCGATGTAAAGGCTATGGCAGATGAGCTTCACAGTATGAATATGAAGCTTATTGTATCTATGTGGCCGACTATAAACGAACATAGCGAAAACTTCTGGCATATGAGAAGCAACAATATGCTTATGCGTACCTCAAGAGGCCCCGACAGAGTCTTTGACTTTTACGGCTGGCAGGGTGAAATTGATGTGACAAATCCTGCCACAAGAGAATATGTATGGAATAAGCTCAAGGAAAACTATATTGACAACGGCGTTGACGCTCTCTGGTTTGACGAGGCGGAGCCCGAGATACACCCAGAGCACTTCGATAACCTCATATGGTATAAGGGCAGGGGAGATATGGTTGCTCTGCTGTACCCCTACTACTATTCGAAAATGGCCTATGACGGTTTTAAGTCAATCGGCAGAGACGACATCATAACCCTCACACGCTGCGCTTATCTCGGCAGTCAGAAGTTCGCATCTCTTGTGTGGTCAGGTGATATCCGCTCAAGCTTCGAAAGCCTCGCTCATCAGGTGAAGGCAGGCCTCAATATGGCAATGTGCGGTATACCCTGGTGGAATACTGATATAGGCGGATTTTACGGCGGTGATATAACAAGTGACTATTTCAGAGAGCTTATTGTGCGCTGGTTCCAGTTTGGTCTTTTCAGTCCTGTTATGCGACTTCACGGCACAAGAAACCGCCACTTTGAGCCGACTCCCGGCCTGAAAGAGCCCAGCGGTGACCCCAATGAGCTCTGGAGCTTCGGTGAAGAAAACTTTGAGATTCTCAAAAAGCTTGTCTTTATCCGTGAAAAATTAAGACCCTATATCGGAAAGCAGATGGATACCGCAAGTGAAAAGGGATACCCTGTAATGAGACCTATGTTTTTCGAATATCCCGACGATGAAATCTGCTATACTCTCGACAGTCAGTATATGTTCGGTGACGATATTATTTTTGCACCTGTTGTTGAGCAGGGTCAGAGAGTAAAAACCGTCTATATCCCGGGTGGAGAGTGGATTCTCACAAAGGACGGCAAGACCTATACAAAGGGTACATATGAAATAGATGTAAATATAGATGAGTTCGTTGCCTTCGTAAAGGCAGGCTCAGATGTAATTGAATGCTTCAGATAACAGACAAGGAGGAAGAATATGGCTTGGTATGACGAGGCTGTATTTTATCATATTTATCCCTTGGGCATGACAGGTGCACCCAAGCAGAATCCTTACGGGGAGCCTGTTCACAGACTCAATGCGCTTCTGCCCTGGATTTCACACATAAAGGAAATAGGCTGTAACGCCCTTTATATCGGCCCTCTTTTCGAGTCCGTAGGTCACGGCTATGAGACAACAGACTATAAAAAGCTCGACTCGAGACTCGGCACAAATGAAGACCTGACTGCTTTCGTGGCAGAATGCCATAATCAGGGCATCAGAGTTATTTTAGACGGTGTATTCAACCATACGGGAAGGGACTTCTTTGCCTTTAAGGATATAGTAAAAAACAGAGAGAATTCTCCCTATAAAGACTGGTACTGCAATGTGAATTTTTGGGGAAACAACTCCTATAACGACGGCTTTTCCTATGAAAACTGGGGAGGCTATGACCTGCTCGTAAAGCTCAATCAGCATAACCCTCAGGTGAGAGACTATATCTGCGATGTTATCCGCTTCTGGGTACGCGAATTCGGTATCGACGGAATACGCCTTGACGCCGCCGATGTAATGGATTTCGGCTATATGAAGGCTCTTCGTCAGGTGGCAAATGAGGTGAAAAGCGATTTCTGGCTTATGGGGGAGGTTATCCACGGGGACTATTCACGCTGGGCAAATGACGGCACGCTTCATTCCGTGACTAACTATATGCTTCATAAGGCACTGTATTCGGGTCACAATGACCATAACTATTTTGAGATAGCCCACACAATCAAATATGTCAGCGATATGACGGGAGACCGTATGAGACTTTATACCTTCACAGACAATCACGACGTGGAGAGAATATACACAAAGCTTATCAATAAGGCTCATTTTGTACCTGTGCATATTCTGCTTTATACTCTGCCGGGCATTCCTTCAATATACTACGGCTCGGAATTCGGCATTGAGGGCAAAAAAGAGAGATACTCCGATGATTCCCTCAGACCCGAGCTGAAATATGAGGATTACAAGAATTCCCTTAAAACAAACCCTTGCACTAAGCTTATTGCAGCTCTCGGCAGAATACGGCAGAGTACCCCTGCACTTGTCTGGGGAGGTTATAAGGTGCTTGAGCTTCAGACAACACACTTCGCCTTTGAAAGAAACCTCGACGGTAAGAGCGTAATTGTCGCCGTCAATAACGGGGGCAGTGATGTGAATATGGATCTTCCTTGCACAGATACTGCGGAATATGCAGGTATGCTGACAGGGGAGAAAGTTAAAGTAAAAGATGGCCGCATTCAGGTGAGTGTAGGTGCTGATTCGGGTGAAATATGGGTACCGACAGAGCTTTGCGGTAAAAAGAAAATTACACCCGTTAAAATAGAAAAACCAAAGAAAATCCCCGAAAAAGTAAAGAGTGAGAAGACTGAAGTAAAAGCTCCGGAAAAGAAAGAAGAGCCCACAGTAAAGGTTACTGTAGACCCAAATAAGAGCTATGAAGATATGACTGTTGAAGAGCTTCAGGAGGTTATTCTCGGAAAGATGAGAAAAAACGGTCCCGTAACCGATTATATGCTTGGTACCGTAAGGGAAAATGTATATCACAACTCCTTAGTGACCTGGGCTAAAAGTTTTAATTAAGTATAATAACCCGACAGATTGGATTCTGTCGGGTTGTTTCTTTACAGATGAAAAGCACGTTTTGCTTTTTCTTTAAAGCTGATGTCCGTATTTTTCAGACTCTCGATTCTGTCCTGCTTTGAGGGGATAAACACCTTGTCGGAATAGGCTTCTCCGTCGCCGAAGGTGATACCTTCAATGCCGATATAATCGGCGTCTCTGTTTGTTTCAATAGTGGCAGATAAGCCCAGGCCGATGATTCTTCTTATGAAGTCTGACTCGATATCGTCTTCCTTATAGCAGTTGGAAAAGGTGAGCGTCAGATTGTCGCCGAAGGAAACTGCACCGCAGCGCGCGCCGTTGACAAGACCGGGACCCGTATAGAAAAAGCATCTTTCTATGTGCTCTTGCATATCCTCGGGTACATTTATTGGACCTAAGTTTGAGAGAAGTGCTGTTGTGGAATACTCTGCGCCAAAGCTGAAGCTGACTTTGACTGCAGTGTTTTTAATGGCCAAGGGGATAAATTTCAGTGCCTTTGTCTGAAGATTAACAGTCTGTGTTATATAGGCGTGGAGATCCTTATAATTATTGACTTCTTTAAGCTGTGAATTGACACTTCGGAGTATTTCCTCGAAGGTGTATTCGCCCTTGCGGGGACTCATTTTTACTGTGAGACAAATTACAAAGTTACGAAGACTCTCTGTTGGGAATGCCTTTCTGAGGTTTACGGGAATCTGTATGCTGACATCTTTACGGCTGCCTGCGGTGAAACACTGTTTTCTGTAGTGAACATCGAGTAAAATGGCTGCTAAAAGCGCCGTAACTGTCACACCGTAGTCTTTGCACATAGTGTGAAGTTCCTTAAAGGACATAGTGACACTTGTGTAATTGCAGTGGTGTAGCGGGAGCTTAGTGCCTCTCTTATGGTAGGCGGGTGTTTCAAGGAGCTTAGTGCTGTCCTTTGATGTGGCATATCTTTCGTAAGCGTCTTCCGACTCCTCTGCTATCGGCTTTTCGTTTACATCGAGAACAAACTGATTATGAGATATGCTGTGACCCTTGAGTCTGAGATATTCACCTGTAAGAGTCATAAGAAAAACAGCACCGCCGTAGCCGTCGCACAAGGCGTGGTATATATCGATACTGATACGGCATTTATGGTAGTAAACTCTGAAAATATAGCCGTTGTTTTCTTTGAAATTTATTCTGTAGCAGTGGTTTTTAATGTCGTGACTGAGAGGACATTCCCGCTCGTTTCTTTCAAAATAATTGCCGAAAAAGCCCTTTCGGATTTTTACTCTGAAAAACGGAATTCTTTCAAGGGCTTTGTTGAGGGCTGTTTTTAAGATTTCAGGCTCAATTTCTTCTTTGAGCTCTACGGACAGACGGAAAACATTAGACCAGCGGTTTGTGTTCTGACCCGGGAAAACCTTACCCGCATTGTCAAGAGGCATCCATTGGAAGGTGTCATGTGTCATAAGGCGAAAGTCCTTTCAAAAGTATTTTTGTTTCACTTTTCAGTATACTATACATTCTGTGCTTTCTGCAAGAGCAGGCCTGCAGTTATTTTGTAAATATTTTCTGAAGTGGGAGTCGGGTTGCGGCGGCTGTGGGAAGGCGCCCCGGCCGGGGCGCTTTCTAAGGGCACCTGCGGTGCCCTCCCGCCGGATAAAATCCGGCGCCACAGCCGCCGAACCTCCCGTCACCGCAGACTGAAATAAAAAAGCAGATGTACTGCTTTTTTGCAGCACACCTGCCGTAAGTTCTTATTTATTTTCCTCTGCCATAACCTTAGTGGGCGATTTCCAAAGGCTGATAATTCCCTCATCATTGAGAAGCTTGAGCATTATTATGATAATCGGCAGAGCAAATACACCGAGTACACCGAAAATCTTAAGACCCAGATACATAGCAATGAGAGTTACAAAGGGCGGAAGACCAAGCTGACCTGCAACCAGCTTCGGCTCGACAATCTGTCGTATGACCGTAACAGCGGCATAGAGAATGAGCAGAGCTATTGCCATACCGTAATCGCCGATAATGAGACTGTATGCTGCCCAGGGGAGCACTATTGTACCCGTGCCGAGGACGGGGATAATATCAACGATTGAGGTTACAACGGCGATAACGGCTATATAGTTTGACTGGAAGAGCCCAAGCATTTTGAAGATTGTAAGACCGATGAAAACCTCAGTAAAGGTAACGAGCATAATAAGAGCATAGGCTTTGCCCATTTTGCCGAGATTTAACTTCAGAAGCTGTTTGGCTCTTGTCAGGTCTTTACGCTTTTCTTTCGGAAACTGGCAGTAAACAAATCTTGTGATAAGATCATAGTCGGCAGTCATAAAGCAGGATAAAACTATAGTTACGACTATGCTGATAAGTATCGAGGGGATACGGCTTGCAGTTGAGATAACGCCTGTGATGGGGGTAGTAATCCAGGAAAGATTGATTCCGCCAAGAGAGCCTGTAATCTGCTCGGGAAGCTCTGTGCTTGTGCCTGCAAGGAATTCGCGAAGCTCTGTGAAAAGAGCGGCGATACCGTCTGTGGCTGTTTCGCTGATGAATTCGGGGAGCTTTCCCGCAAAGGATAGAAGTGAGGTTTCAATGTTATTGACAATGGTGTCGATATTCTGCATCTGAAGCATCACATAGTTTATAAAGCCCCTTATTTCTTCGGTAGCTCTTACACCTATGAGTACTACTATGGCTGCGGCGATAAGCATCAGGGCAAAAACACATATAGTCGAGGCAAAGCCTTTTTTAATGACTGTCTTTTTTATGATGAAATTTTTGGGCCTTTGCAATATTACTGCAACAAAAAACGCAAACATTATGGGAAAGCACACGCCGAAAGCGTATTTATAAAAGAGAAAACCCAGAACTAAAAGCATAGCATAAAAAGCCACATTGATTATCCATTTGCGCTTTCTTTCGGTTTCTGCCATTTAAAACACCTCATCTTTCTTTATTATCTTTGTAATATATTGATATTATACTAACCCATCGACACCAAAAAATCAATGGATTTCACAAATTAAAAAAATTTTTTAACAAAGACTTTAATTAATTGAAAAAATGTGATATTATATATTGTATATTTTACACTGGGAATAGTGTAGAAAGGTAGTGAAAAAGGTATGAATATAGCTATTTTAGGCTTCGGCGTTGTCGGTTCAGGCGTAGCTGAGGTTATAAAAAATAACTCGGATTCGATTTTCAAAAACAGCAATGTTTCTTTGAAGGTTACCCGTATCCTCGATATAAGAGATTTTTCCGGAAACGAATACGAGAATATAATCACCAAAAACTTTGATGATATCTTTAACGATGATTCTATCGGCGTTGTTGTTGAAACAATGGGCGGCGTAAAGCCTGCTTTTGATTTTGTTCTGGCTTGTCTTAATAAGGGTAAGCACGTTGTTTCCTCAAACAAAGAGCTTGTTGCAACAAGAGGTTATGAGCTTCTTGAGGCTGCAAAGAAAAACAACGTCAACTTCCTCTTCGAGGCTTCCGTAGGTGGCGGTATTCCCATTATAAGACCTATGAGCAGATGCCTTGCAGGTAACAGAATCAGTGAGGTTGCAGGTATTCTTAACGGAACCTCAAACTTCATTCTGACTAAAATGATAATGGACGGTATGAGCTTTGCAGATGCACTTAAGCTTGCTCAGGATAAGGGCTATGCAGAAAAAGACCCCACAGCAGACGTTGAAGGTCTTGACGCTATGAGAAAAATCTGTATCCTTGCTTCTCTCGCTTTCGGCTATCATGTATATCCCGACGGTGTTTACAGTGAGGGTATCTCAAAGATAACTCTCGAAGACGTGGCATATGCAGAAAGCTATGACAGCGTTATCAAGCTTATTGCTATGACAAAGAAGCTCAGCGATGACAAGATTGTTGTTATGGTTTCTCCCCGTCTCATCAAAAACGAAAGTATGCTTTCAGGCGTAAACGGTGTTTTCAATGCTTGTCTTGTACGCGGCGACGCTACAGGCGATGTGCTTATGTACGGTAAGGGCGCAGGCTCCCTTGCAACAGCTTCCGCAGTTGTAGGCGACGTTATAGACTGTGCTTCCTACGATAATGACAGAAAATTCTTCGGCTGGGACGATAAGAAAGACGGCTATCTTGAAGACTATCTTGAATGTGAAACTGCTCTCTATATAAGAGCAACAGGCGCTGACAAAGCTACAGTAGAAAAAGCTTTCGGCAGCGTACAGTATCTCACGAGAGAAAATCAGCCGGAAAATGAAGTCGCTTTCGTAACACCTGTAATGAAAGAAAAAGACCTGAGGGATATTCTCGCAAGTCTCGATGTGAATGTTCTCGGCATCATCAGAACATCAGACTATTAATCAGTATATTATTTTAATTCACATAAATCAGGAGGATTTATATGGCACTCATAGTACAGAAATTCGGCGGCTCATCTGTTGCTAATGCAGAGAGAGTCATGAATGTTGCCCGTATCATTACAGATACTTACAAAGAGGGCAACAGTGTCGTAGTTGTTGTTTCAGCTCAGGGCGATACAACAGACGACTTAATCGACAAGGCAAACGAAATCAACACCAAGGCATCAAAGAGAGAAATGGATATGCTCCTTACAGCAGGCGAGCAGATTTCAATCGCTCTTCTTGCAATGGCTATTGAAAAGCTCGGTTATCCTGTCATTTCACTTTTAGGCTGGCAGGCAGGCTTCAGCACAAACTCATCTTACGGCTCCGCAAGAATTCATAAGGTTAACCCCGAAAGACTTCAGAGCGAAATCGATAAGAAAAAGATCGTCATTGTTGCAGGCTTCCAGGGTCTCAATAAATACGATGACCTTACAACCCTCGGCAGAGGCGGCTCAGACACAAGCGCTGTTGCTATTGCAGCTGCTCTTCACGCTGACCGTTGTCAGATTTACACTGATGTTGCAGGTGTCTACACCGCTGACCCCAGAAAGGTTGAAAACACACAGAAGCTTTCAGACATCACTTATGATGAAATGCTCGAATTCGCAACACTCGGCGCTCAGGTACTCAACAACCGCAGCGTTGAAATGGCAAAAAAATATAATGTAGAATTAGAAGTGCTCTCAAGTCTTGTAAGAGAGCCCGGTACTATCGTCAGGGAGGTAGCTAAAATGGAAAAAATGTTAATCAGAGGCGTAACAAAAGATACAGATATCGCAAGAATCTCAGTTGTAGGTATGAAGGACATTCCCGGCAACGCATTCAAGATGTTCTCAAGACTTGCTCAGAAGGGTATCAACATCGACGTTATCCTTCAGTCAGTAGGCCGTGACGGCACAAAGGATATTTCCTTCACATGTGCAGCTTCACACGCAGAGGAAGCAGTTGAAATCCTTGAGGATATCTTCTCAATGGAAGGCGCAGTTGTTGCAAGCGACACAACCGTAGCTAAGATTTCAATTGTCGGCGCAGGTATGCAGTCACACTCAGGTACAGCATCAAAGATGTTCGGTGCTCTTTATGAAGCAGGCATCAACATCAGCATGATTTCCACAAGCGAAATCACAATCAGCGTTCTTATTGACAAGACACTTGCTGACAAGGCTGTTTCAGCAGTACACGCTGCATTCTTCGGTTAATATCAAAAATAATGAAAGACTGCTCTTCGGAGTAGTCTTTTTTTGCTTAGAAGATGTTGAAAAGAGACGGCAAAAATGATAGAATTGTTTTATATGAAGAAAAAGGAGAGATAGTATGTCAGGAAAGAGAAAACCTACAGCTTTTGTCAGAGAAAAATTTCGTGAGGGCAAAACCTACTGGAAAACTCCGCCTGCAGGCAAATATGTGCCTTTTAAAGAAATTGCAGCCTACTCAGTGGGCGGTGCAGGTGTATATTTCATCTATTCTCTTGTAGGTCAGATTGCTCTTGTTTCGGGTAATATGATAGTCGGTGCGTCTATCGGCATTGAGAATATTGACTTGCAGACTATGAATGTTCTGACAACAATATTCAGTCTGCTTATAGCTCCTGCCAAGGCTATGATGTTTGACAACACCCGAAGTAAAATGGGCAAGTTCCGACCTTATCTGCTTTATCTCGGGTTGCCGACGGCTCTGAGTGCAATAGCCTTTGTCTATATGCCCTATGAGACTATGAGTTATCAGCAAAAATGCATAACCGTTTTTATCTTCTTTAATCTGTTGCAGTTCTTCTCGCCCTTCTATCAATCGGCATATGCGGGACTTGCGCAGGTACTTTCACCCAACTCTGCCGAAAGAGGTTGGATAATCGAGATAAGCTCAATTGTCTATTCTTTTGCTCCCACTGTCATCAACCCCGTATTGCCACTTTTAGGCAAGCTCGAAGATATACATACCTACAGAGTTGCCTTCCCTATATTCTGCATAATCGGTATCTTTGTGAGTATGTTCTGCGTTTTTGGCACACAGGAAAGAATTATAGTACCAAAAAGTTATGTGCAGAAAATGGGATTTTGGGAGGGCTTCAGAAAGGTTTCCAAAAATAAATATTTCTGGATAGTCAACTCCTCAAGATGGCTTGGATTCCTTTCTAATGAGGTACATAACGTATTCACGTGGATATTCTATTACGGTATGAACAATCCCGCTCTTTACTCTCTTATGATTGTTATCAAAGGTGAGGCGTCCACTCCCGGTATGGCTTTAGCTGCACCTCTTATGAATAAATTCGGTAAGAAAAAAATCTGTCTTTTCTCTCTTGGTGCTCAGGTTTTCTGCCTTGTAATGATGCTTGCCTGCTATAAAAATTATATTCTTGTCTTTGTGTTTATTTTCCTTAAAGATATGGTGGGTGCACTTTCAATTATATATCTTCCTGCAATGAATGCGGATATGATGGACTATCAGCAGTATAAAACCGGAGACAGATTAGAAGGCTTCATTACACAGACAGGTACTCTTATGACCTCGGCTATTTCTTTGGCAACGGGCTATGCTATGCCACTTATACTCAGGAGTTTTGGCTTTACCAACAACTATGAGGACTTCTATAACAGCGATTTCCGCAATCCCATAGTTAAAGTTACTATTATCTGCGGTATTATTGGCACACTTATGTCCCTGATACCCTTTATATTCTATGACCTTGACGAAACCAAGAGAGGCAGCATGATAAAGGCACTTAAGGTACGTGCACTCTTTGAAGACTACCGTGACGGCGAAGTTTCAGATGAGAAGCTCACTGAAACAATGCAGGATATCATTGAGGCACGTAGAATACTTGAAGCTGAAGCGAATTATGATAAAGATACGGTAAACGGAGCGAAAATCATCATAGAAGAAGTGGAAAAATTCAGTTCTTCAGATTTATATATCCTTCGTGAAAGATTTGACTCACTTGGATTGTAAGACAACTTAAAATAAGGTGAAACATTATGAAAACTACAAAAAAAGGTATGCTGAAAAAACACTTCCTCCCTTACTTCAGAAAGCATAAAGCAGTCCTTGCTCTTGACCTTTTCTGTGCCTCGCTTACAACAGGCTGCGAAATAGTCCTTCCGATGATAGTAAGGGAAATCACAAGCATAGCCACAACAGATATTTCAAAGCTCACCTTTGAGCTTATACTTTCCCTTGCCGCAGTTTATGTGGTGCTGAAAATCATAGATATGGCGGCAGGGTACTATATGATTTACATAGGTCACGGCATGGGTGTAAAAATCGAAAAGGATATGCGTGAGGATATGTTCGCACATCTTCTGACGGTACCCTTCAGCTATTTCGATAAAACCAAGGTCGGTCAGCTTATGTCGAGAATCACAACTGACCTTTTCGACGTGGTGGAATTTGCCCACCATTGTCCCGAGGAGTTTCTTATTGCAGGTATAAAGGTAATTGCAAGCTTTATTGTACTTGCTGCCATTAACCCTCTGCTTACGGTTTCGACCTTTGTTTCAATACCGCTTATTTTCTACGGTACCCTTTACTTCCGCCGTAAAATGCGTGCTGTCTTTAAAGAAAGACGTGTTATCGCAGGCGAGGTCAACGCCCAGACAGAGACCTCCCTTCTCGGCATCAGGGTAGTAAAGTCCTTCTCCAACGAAAAGACAGAAGAGAGCAAGTTCAATGCCCGCAGTAACGAGTTTGCCGAGGTGCAGAAGGCTTCATACAAGTATATGGCAAGACTCAACAGCGTTGTAAGAATGTTTGACGGCCTTATGTATGTTGTAATGATTCTCCTTGGCGGATATTTCCTCATAACGGGCAAAATTACTGCCGCTGATATGACAGCATATCTTCTCTATATCGGTATGCTTATTGCCGCAATAAAGAGAATTGTAGAGTTCACAGAGCAGTTTGAAAAGGGTATGACAGGTATCGAGCGTTTTGCCGAGGTTATGGAGATAGATTCAGAAGCAGGCTATGATTCTGAGGTTACTGTCGAAAACATAAAGGGAGATATCAATTTTGAAAATGTTACCTTCAGCTATGAAGAAGAAAAAGGTGACGTACTCGCTAATCTTAACCTTACTATAAAGCAGGGCGAGAACATTGCCATTGTAGGCCCCTCGGGCGGAGGTAAGACAACTATGTGCAGTCTTATTTCACGCTTCTACGAGCTTAAAGAGGGTAGAATAACTCTTGACGGCAAAGATATCAATGATATTAATCTGACGTCTCTGAGACAGGCTATCGGCGTTGTACAGCAGGATGTTTATCTTTTCTCGGGTACTGTAATTGAAAATATCCTTTACGGTGCACCGAAGGCAACGAGAGAAGAGGCCGTTGAGGCTGCAAAGAGAGCAGGGGCACACGATTTCATTATGAGTCTGCC
>JAZSGK010000187.1:0-5675 GCA_045532695.1 Acutalibacteraceae bacterium | reverse complement strand
CTCGTCGGGCTCATAACCCGGAGGTTGCAGGTTCAAATCCTGTCTCCGCAACCAGCTGAAAGTACTCACCTTACGGTGGGTACTTTTTTTATAATATATCCTGCAACCGACGGGTGTAACCCGGGGCACAGAGCACGACCGATGCCTGTGGCAGATAAAGGGAGTGCGACTGTGGCGCAGCGGGCAAAATTCATAGGCGCTCCAAGCCGTAATGAATTTTGGGAACCGCAAGAGGGCCTTTGCAGGTTCAAATTCTGTCTCCGCAACCAGCTAAAATAGGCGATTCCAAGGAATCGCCTATTTGTTTTTTATCAAAAATACTACACTGGCACACTACACTGAAATCAGTTTTGTACTCCCTACCCTATCGGGTGTGGAGTTGCTTTTTATAAAAGAAAGCTCCCTTTCTTCTGAAAAGGAGCTTTTACATTTTATTCAATACCCTCACCTAAGGGTGCACCGTATTTTTCACGGATTTCATTTTCTTTATCCTGCTTTTTCTTTTGGAGTCTCTTTTTAAGATTAACAAAATACAGAATAATCATAACAATACAAATGATTAAGAAGATCGCTGAAAAAACTACAATAAGAATTCCTTCATCAGTCAGTGAGTATTTCACTTCGAAGACATTTTCAAGATAATCTGTTACCACTACAACAGGAATACCAAGTGCCGAAGTAAAAGCCTCAAGAACCGTATTAAGATTTTCCGTTTCATAGGTCAACCCATTTTGGTCAGTGATATGAGAAACAAAACCGCTGTCCGCATCTGTATCGCTTATAAAATTGGTGTTCAACCCAAGGGTTTCTATCTTCTCATACATAATTGCAACAATTTCAGAAATATCATATTCTATACCGTAATATCCGCCGAGGAAGAATTCGTGGAGATTATCTTCAATTGCTTCATTATAAACCGATACATCGCCCTGAAAAAGCTCCGCAATCCCGGGGGCAATGTTTTTACCGACACGGACCGTTGCTTTGTACTGCTCACGATCTTTGTCAAACAGGTAGACAAGCAGTATATTATTTTCATAATTGCCATAAGATGAAAACTCTGCTTCATACTGCTTTTCGGTGTACTCTGCCAAGATCTTATCATCGTAAACAATATTTTTAACTACTGCATCCTCGTAAAAACATGCAACAAGTAACGCTATCATTAAAAGCAAAAAGAAAACAACACCAAAAACTGTCTGTCCGCTAAAAATATCCTTAGTCGAGTTTTCCTGATTGTATCGTATCTGGTCATAGGAGACATATCTTCGGCTTCTCCAAACAGTACCACGTGCAAACAGAACGTTTCCTTTATTGATACTTATTGTTTCGTTCATGATTTTTCCCCCTTAAAGCTCTAACCCCTCTTTTTAAGAGGGGATAAGCCGATTAATATTTTACACAAGCCGCCGCAGTTATATTGACACCGCAGGAAAGAGAGTAGATAACCTCAAGGTCACTGTCACCCTTTGCATCAATAGTGATTTCCCTATAGTAGTTTCCGTCCATATTTCCGAAAGAAACTGTCTGAGCATTGCCCTTTGCATCTCTTACTGTAAGAGTACCTACCGACTTGTGACCGCCAAGATAAAGCTTATACTGACTGTTACCGTCATTTTTAAGTGTGGTTGTCATTTCGTGATAACCTATTATACCGCAGGTAGTGTCACCGTCGGCTTTTTCTTCACCGTCTGTCCAGGAGATACGATAGTTATCATTAAAAATATCAGTCTTACCTCTGCAATGCATTTCACTGAGACTACCGTCAGAATCAGCCTTACTGACAGTTTCATAATCCCAGTTAAGTCCGTAGAGAATCCAGTCTTCGGTATCCTCTCCTATTGTGAAATCAGCTGAATTCTTTTCTAGTTTTTTTACAGTGAGGGCAATGTCAGCTTCACCCTTTCCGTAGTTTTCGTTTCTGCCGTCTTCAGATGAATATTCAAACTCAAATGTGATTACCGTCTTGCTTGTAACATCAGCTTCAAAGGTTATATCATAAACCGTGTTGTCTCTTGCGCCGCCGATAATTGCAAGAGGCTCTGCACTATCGTCTTTTGCTATAGTTTCGAATGCAGCATTTTCGCCGTTTATCTTAACTGAAAGGAGCTTGCCCCAATCCTCTCTCTGATGTACACGGACTGTGTAGCTTCTCTTACTGAAAGCTCTGTCGCCCTCGAAGGTACCCTCGGCAGGGTACACAGTAAGAACCTGAGTCTTGTCGCCTTCAAGAGTGATTTTGGTTGTGCGGTACTGTCCGTCTTTGTATGCGACGGTCTTTGTATCGTCTTCGTAAAGAACGGTCTCACCGTCAAAATCAGCGCTCGGATAAACATCAAGTGTCAGATGGCTCCAGTCCTTTTCTGCAGTGTTGAGCATATTGTCAGCAAGAGGCAGAATACTGCCCATTCTTACAAATACAGGCGAAGTCTCAAGCGAATGAGAAACCTCGATTGTTGCGGGGCCGACATAAGTTTCACCCGACCAAATGTCCATCCACATACCGTCAGGAATAAATACTTCACGCTTTGCCTTGCCGTTACAGTGAGCAGTTACATAAATATGTGCGTATTCATTGCCGTCGCAGTACTCTATGATAATATCGTGAGTTGTACCGGCCTTGAGATATTCTGTGCGGAAGTGCTTGTTGTATGTGTCCCAGCCGTCAACTACAGTTTCACCGTCGATAATAATTCTGATACCGTCATCGGAGAATGCGTTGAAGAAGATATCCTCCTCACCTACTGTAAGTTTGCCTGACCAGCGTACTGTGAAATAGTCGGAGACCGAAAGTCCCTTGGGTGCACCCAGTTGCCAGTCAAAATAAACCTTATTCTCGTATCTTACTATTTCGGGAGTACCCTCAAAATTACTGTTGGCAAAGTACTCAGCCTTAAGACCTTCTTTACCGTCACTTGTAAAGGTGTAACCGTCTGTCTGAGGATAGCTTTCGCTCATAGGTGCAACAAGAATACTGTCACCTAAAAGATATTGGTCATTTGCCGAAGCCTCTTTATACTGAGGATAGTTGATATCAAGTCTGCGGGTAAGAGGAAGACCTGTTTCATAGTTTTCGTGAGCGAGTGAATAGAATACGGGAAGAAGTCTGTATCTCATATCCACATAGGTATGGGTAACCTCTTCAGCTGTTTCGCCATAAAGCCAGGGCATACGTGAATAGGGCTTGGTACAGTGAACTCTCATTATGGGTGAAAGAGCACCGTACTGAATCCAGCGCACATACATATCGTCGGCAACCTCGGAGGTGTGACCGCCAAGGTCGGAGCTGATATAGGGTATACCCATTATACTCGAGCCGTAAACCGTATTGAAAATTTCAGCCTGAAGACTGTTTGCATCGGTGCCGATATCGCCTGTCCACTGAAGTGAATAGCGGTGTGCCGCAAGCTCTGAAGCATAAGCCTGCTCGCCGTTGTTGATACCGTCGATGTTTGCCATAATGAGAGGGCGTCTTGCATACTCATCAGAGTCAGCGATACCCTCATAGTAATCCTTGGTTATCCACTGATAAGCATACATACCTGTAGTGTAAATTGACAAATCCTCTTCAATGGGCTTGAGACTTGTCCACCAGTTACGGTCATACCACCAATAGTCAAGTCCCGTCTTAAGAGTCTTTCTCAGGTTATAGTTTCTGAAAGCCATCTCTGTTTTATCAAGGAGATTGTCAGTACCCCACAAAGGCTCGGGATGGTCGTTGAAAACAACGGAAATATTCTTGTTGTGCACATCTTCGAGGAAGCCTTTCATATCAGGGAAAAGCTTTCTGTTGATGCTGTATCCCGTACCGCTTGTGGCAACTCGCCAGTCAGTGTCAATTACAAGCACATCCAGAGGGTAGCCTCTTGAAGTATAATCTTCAATCTGCTGCATTGCAGTTTCTTCGGTATATTCGTAGTATCGTGAATCCCAGTAGCCCAAAAGATTGAGCGTGAGCATTTCACTTCTGCCCGTAAGCTCCACAAAATCACTTGTAAAGGTCTCATAATCGCCGTCCGGCAGGAAAACAAAGACGTCCTGGCTGTCATTACTATAGTCCCAGCCGTTGTTGTAATGCCAGAAAGTACTTACATTGTAGCCGTCTTCTGACGGAATAACTCGGGGTGTATCAGTAAAGTACCAGCTGTCAAGCTCGTCAGAGGGTGACGGAAGATACACATTGCTGTCCGTATCACTGTCGAAGCGCCAGAGCTCTTCGTCGTCTTTTGAAACTATATAGCAGCCTTCGCAGGACTCTGCCGACTCAGGCACATAGACCTTATATTTTGAAGTTTCTATAACCACATAGCCGTTTTCTTTTGTTTCGGTAAAGTCGATTTTATCCCAGGAGCGTTTCTGCACAGTAAAAGAACTGCGGTTTTCAAAACCCTTGGCACCTTCTTTTTCAAGTCTTACGAGGCTGTCGCTGAGAAGCTCAATTCTCATATCGCCGACAATAACATAAGACGGAAGCTCACTTTCGGGGGTATCGGCAGGATTATAGGGAGCCGACCAGTTAAGACCGAAAATAGAAGCAATAATGGAATAGATCGAAAAAATAATTGTAAGTAAAATGTTCATTTCATCAATTCCTTTCAAGTATTTTCATAAAATAATTGTACACGAACAGAGATATTTTGTCAATGGTGTATAAAGGCTATTGAAATTATCATAAGTTTATGTTATCATTTTTCAAAAGGCGCAGGAGATAAGCTTATGAACGAACTAAAAAAATATACGGATACTCTTTTTCCGGAAGCTTCAGATAAAATTCAGCGCATTGGCGGTGGCTATTACGCTGATGTTTATAGGTTAGATTTTAAAAACAGTGAACCCTTAGTTGTAAAAGTTTATAAAAGTAAAAATGTCATGGAAGATGAGATAGCGCAACTCGCCATACTCAGAAAGCACTCTCTTTATCCAATGCCCGATATTATTTTATCACACAGTAAAAGCGAAGAATATGGCAAGGATTTTATTGCTATGAATTTTCTTAAAGGTGATAATGCAGGTAATATACATTATCTGTCATCCGGCAAACGTAGCAAGCTCGCAAACAGTATTATCGACAATCTTATTGCTTTGCATAATGTGCACAACCCACAAGGCTTTGGTGAAATAAACGGCGAGAAGTTCTATGCAACATTCAACGACTACTATAAAGAAAAGGTGTCAGATATACTTGCTATGGCTTCTGAACTGCACGGCAACAAACAAATCACAGATTATGTATATGACGTTGCAAAATCGGCTGTAGAAAAATTCGAGAAAATATTTTATCTTCCGATAACCGAATCATCTTTAGTGCACGGCGACTATAATACATGGAATATCTTAGCTGATAAAAAGCAATGCAAAGTCACTGCAATTATTGACCCTTGCGGTTGTATGTGGGCAGACAGAGAATACGATTTATATCAGCTTAATAACGCTAACGGAAAACATCTCAGGCTTTTAGAAACTTATGCAGGTAAAGCAACCCTTTCGAAAAACTGCTCAGAAAAAATGGCGTTTTATGAATTGTTCACCGAAATTGAGCATTATTATAAATCAGGATATCCTGTTGTTAAGAAGCTGATAAAAAAGCAAGCTGATAATCTGAAATATTTTATTAACAAATAAAACTGAAGAGGTTGTATCCTTTACTGATACAACCTCTTTCTTACATTATACAA
>JAZSGK010000207.1:0-3194 GCA_045532695.1 Acutalibacteraceae bacterium | reverse complement strand
GCCTGTGAAGCCCTCAAGAATCTTGGACATAATATCAAGCATTTCATCTTCATCGAGAACAGACTTAAGCAGATCATAGTCCTCGGTCCTTGTTGCATCACCGGTAGTAAAATATGATGTAGCGCCGGAAAGACCCATTGTACCGATATCCTGATATTCATTAATAAAGATGCTCAGGGCTATGGGCTGATTTGCAGTAACGGGAAGCGAAATATTATCTGAATAAATTTCCTCACCGGGTGCGACGCTTACATCAGGTGAACCGTCATTGAAAGTTACAATCTTAATAGAATTTTCGTCTATCTTTGACTTACCTTTGCTGTATGCCGCTGTGATACCCTTTATCTTAAGTGGCTTATCACCGTAGTAGTTTGAAAGCTTTATTCTGATTTTTTCACCGCTTGCAGTGGGGTTGATTACGGTTCTGACGGTAATATCACCTACAAGTGAACCGACAACACTCATACCGTTCATATTAATTTTTGCCGGTGTCGTGCCCCAGGCCGTTATCCACTTTTTGTTTTCTTCATTTGCTGCGGTTGCCGTTACGGATGTAAAAGCCACTGTCAAAGTGCATACAACCGCCGCAAGAAAACAGATAAGCGTTTTAAAATGTTTAATCATATAAAATTATCCTTTCTTAAAGTCATATTCAACAGTTCGATAACATTATCAGCTTGTTTTACAATATACCTTAAGACGTATATGTCAATATCGCAGATGTTTTATGAAAACCGTCTGTTATTTTTTGAGGTTTTTGGGTGGTTGCTTTTTAGAAGAGGCCTTAGGGGAAGCCGGTCTTTTTGCCGGAGCTTTTTTCTGAGGAACCTTTCCGGGTGCAGCTTTCTTTGAAGCAGTTTTCTTTGCACTGCCGTTTTTTTCTGCAATAGCTGCAGCAATCTTTTTATCCCAGCCGTAGAACTTTGACATAATAAGTCCGAGATATCCTGCCGCTGCAAGGAAAAGAAGTATAGTGAGCACCATGAAGCCTGTTGAGCCTACAAGGTCAGAAAGCTTTGACATAATAAAGCCGCCGAAGCTTCTTTCAACAGTCTGTGCTGCAACAAGATTTATTGTAGCCAGCTCAGTGCCTGCATAGTAAACCTTTGCCTGACCCAATATCTCACCTGCCTCAACGGGAGCCACAATATCCTTTTTGACGGATTCTCTGACTACATCAAGCATAACTGAAGCCGGTGTAACATTTGAGGGCACAAGAGCAGAGATTTCTTTTTCGGGTACAAGTCTTACTTTATCTGTATCCTTGCCTGCTTTTACACTAACAACCGCTGCACTCTGTTCAGGTGAAGCAATAACTCTGTAACGTATGTTTTCATAGACCCAACCCAGCATTCTCTTTATGTCCGTAAAACAGCTGTTTTCCTTTACTCCGTCGCTGTCAACATCCTTGAGCTTACCGCCTAAAGTAACACCGATATATGAATAGCCGTCCATATTTGTTACTACAGCTGCACACTCACCTGCTTTTTCTGTTGCAGTATATTTACCGCCTGTAACTGACTGGTGGTAATAATCGGAAATTGAAGCCATCTTCATTTTATTGCCTGACTTGAAGGTTCTTTCCTCGTTCTGAGATGTAGCCTTAAGAGTCACACTGTCTGCAGAAATAGCCTCTGAAAAAGCCGGATATCCTACTGCATATTTCATAAACTTTGCGACGTCTCTTGCCGTTGTGTACTGTCCGTCTTCATCAAATCCGTGAATATTCTTAATCTGAGTGGAGCTGCAGCCTACCTTGACTGCAAGGTTCTGCATCTCTGCCACGAAGGCTTCAACTGAGCCTGATATGCTGTGGGCAATGATACTGGCAGCGTCGTTGGCACTGTATACTACAAGACAGTTGATAAGCTCTTTCTTGCTTATCTTTTCACCCTCTTTATATGAAGCTGTTCTTACGCCGTAATCATATTTTACGAGAGAGAGATTCGCCTTTGTAACGGTAACGGTTTCATCAAGGTTGCCCCATTTTTCAATAGCGGTAACCGCTGCAAAAAGCTTTACAAAAGCTGCTGCCGGCATCTTCTTGTCGGCATTCTTTTCAAAGAAAACCGTATCATCGTCAAGGCTCTGAAGATAATAAGCCGAAGATATAAGCTTATCTGTAACCTCCTCGCCTGCAAAAATTGCCCCTGCACTGAGAGCACCTGTAAGCATAGTAAGCATTAAGCCTAAAACAAGTAAAAATGAAACTGTTTTTCTCATTATAGCCACCTCATGTGTAATTTTTTTGAAATTTCCCCTATATGTTTGCAATAAATAAAAAGTTATGGTAGAATAATAGGGCATAATACAGTTATGTTATTCCTTATTATACCAATTCACCTGTAAAAAGTACAGACCTATAAAATAAATTTTTGTAAATATCTCAAAGAAAAGGTTGTGAAAATATGATATATGTTACCGGCGATACTCACGGCATTGCTTCAAGATTCAGCGACCCCCGCCTCAAAGCCTTAAAGCAGGGAGATACCCTTATAGTATGCGGTGATTTCGGTTTCTTATGGAACGGATCAAAGGACGAGATAAATATGCTGAAAAAGCTCAGCAAGAAAAAATATAATATCTGCTTCGTTGACGGTACTCACGAAAACTTTGATATGCTCAATTCCATTAAAATCAAAAAGTGGAACGGCGGCAAGGTACACCATATTGCCTCCAATATTTTCCACCTTATGAGAGGCCAGGTATTTGAAATTGAAGGCACCAAAATTTTTACTATGGGCGGCGGTGAAAGTCCCGACATCGATATACGCTTTGAAATGAACACCTGGTCAGACCTGGAGATTCCGACCAGAGAAGAACTGGTTGAGGGTGTTGAAAATCTGCAGAAATACGGCGGTAAGGTTGATCTTATTATCACCCACGAACCCCCTGCAAAAATCAAGGACTTCCTTATGCTTCACTCAGGGGCAGACGCAAGCATTACAGCTATCAATACTTACCTTGAAGACGTAAGCCGAATCTGCAAATTCAAACACTGGTACTTCGGCTCACTCCATATGGATAAATTCATTTCCACAAGCCACATCTGCGTTTTCAATAACATCATCAATGCAAAAACCGGTGAAGTTGTGACGAGATAACAGGAGATACATTATGAAAAAGGTTCTGACAGCAATAGTTTTAATTCTATCTGTTCTTGTAATTGTTCTTGGAGTTCTTTCCTCAAGACC
>JAZSGK010000154.1:0-17532 GCA_045532695.1 Acutalibacteraceae bacterium | reverse complement strand
TGGTCGGAGTGACGGGACTTGAACCCATGGCCTCTTGGTCCCGAACCAAGCGCGATACCAAACTTCGCCACACCCCGAAGTGACTTTTAGTATTATACACGATAAGATATTAAAAATCAACTGTTTTCTCAAAAATATTTATACTTTGCTCTCCACAAACCATTTGCCGTCTTCGGTGAAAATATAAGTATCTTTACCTGCAATCCGCACCGAATACCGCATAGCAGTACCGCCTACTTTCTTGGCGTATGCACGGCGTATATCCGTAATCTTATCAATGATATAGCTTCTTCCGTCTTCCCATATAACCTCGATGGGGCTGATATTCCCTTCTTCATCGGTTTCGGAAAGCACCTTCACATATACCTTTCGGCTCACTGTTCTTCATCTCTTTTCTACTTATACATTTTTATCGGAAGCGGTGACTTTTTGCCTTTCATATCGGGCATTTTGCTTTCCATCATAACACTGCAGTTAAACAGTGCATCACTACCGAATTTTTCCCTCAGCGCCAGTGTTGTATCATCAATTATCTTCTGTCTGTCGTGCTGTTTGTACTCTCCCGATAAATCAAGCTGCATAGGCGCATCTTCGTCACATAAGTTTATAGCTCTTACGCTCAGTGCTCTCACATTGCTGACCCAGGAATAGTTTTCTTTAAAAAGCTTGAGCGCTGTTTTTGATATATCCATCGCCGACTGAGTCGGATATCCTGTTTCACACTGGAACTGCCTTGTCATAAGAAAAGTGTCTCTGACAGAAATCTGTACTGCTGTTGCTGATAATTTTTCTTTCTTGAGTCTTTTCGATACGTCCTGACTCAGCTGTAAAAATGCCAGCCACACCTCTTCATCATTGGTTAAATCTTCTCTGCAGGTTACACCGTGTCCGATACTCTTTATCTCACGTGCATAGCCGTCAGGCATAACTCTGCTGTTATCATATCCGTTGGCATATCGCCACATATCCTCGCCCACAACACCGAAAGTGAGCTTAAGCCAGTGACTGTCTGTATTGGCAAGGTCACCCACAGTACGAATACCGTAGCTTTGCAGCTTCTTCGCAGTATTTCTGCCGACACCCATAATACTTCCGACGCTGAGGGGCCAGACGATATCCTTGTAGTTTTCTTTTGTTATGGTAACAACCTCATCAATTCCTGCAAGGTCACTGCCTAGCTTTGCGAAAATCTTATTATATGACACACCGATTGAAACGGTGATACCCAGCTCATTTTTGAAGGCCTCTCTGATGCCGTCTGTAATGTTTTCCACACTGCCGAAAAGCAGAATGCTCCCCGTAATATCGCACCAGGCTTCGTCAAGACCCATAGGCTCGATTTTGTCTGTATAACGGCGGTAAATTTCACGTGCAAGGGCAGAATACTTGGCATAAATATCAAAGTGAGGCGGAACAATAATAAGCCCCGGGCATTTTTTCTCCGCCTGCCATATGGGTTCACCTGTTGTAACACCGAAATTCTTTGCCTCAGCGGTTTTTGCTAAAATTATGCCGTGTCTGTCTTCGACACTGCCCCCCACTGCCACAGGCTTACCCTTCAGCTCGGGATTGAGACTGCACTCTATGGAAGCATAGCAGGAGTTCATATCCGAATGTATTATTATTCTTTCCACGGTGCACCTCCGAACATTTGTTCGATTTATATTATAATCCTCTTCACTCTGTTTGTCAATAGTTTTATAAAAGTTAAAGCGGCAAGTTTTACCTTGCCGCTTATTCTATTTGAAATAAATATCAGCGTATTCTCTGAACTTCTCATCTTTTTGGTACTCTGCCGATTTTCTGAGGCAGGCATCTTCGGTAAACGGGCGGTTTTCTTTTATTTCAATGAGAGCTTTTTTAAGAGCAGCCTCATCGTTTTTATTCACTTTCATACCGCAGGTGCTGTCAATTATCTCACCGCTTCCGCCCGTGTCAAAAGTAAGCACGGGTGTACCGCAGGCAAGAGCTTCGATATTGACAGTGGGGAATGTATCCTCTCTTGTGGCATTTACGAAAAGATCGCAGGCTGAGTATATTTCGGCCAGCTCCTGCTGATTTTCAGTTCTGTCTATAGCTATGACATTTTCAGGAAGAAGCTTTCTTGTATTTTCATTTGTCCCCACAAGAACAACAGCACAGTCAGTCGGCAGGGTACGGGCAAGATTACATAAAACATCTATACCCTTTCTTTCGTCCCAGTTAAAGGCTACACCGAGGATAACAAATTTATCCCCCAGTGAATACTTCTTTCTGAAACTGCTTTTCCTCGGTCTGAATATATCAAGATCAATGCCGTTGTTTATAACCTTGACCTCATAACCTTTAAGAAAGGACTTTTTAACTAAGCCCTTAAGCCACTCTGACGGTGTGATAATCGTCAGATCAAGCCCCGAGAAGAGCTCTTTCTTTTTGGAGTATAACTTGTCGCTTTTATCGAAAAAGAAGCTGTAAGCACCTTTCTGAGGACAATTACCGCACTGCAGCTGCCACTTGTCACAGCCCACCATATCAAAGTGAGGACAGTACCCCGTAAAAGCCCAGCAATCGTGAAAAGTCCAGTAGAGCTTTATATTTTTCTCTTTGAAATAGCTAAAGAGCGTTTCAAGGTTACAGCCATGACCGTGGAGATTATGAAGATGCACTATATCGGGTTTTATCTCATCAAGCTTGCCTATAAGCTTTTTGGTCAGAGCCTTGGAGTTAAAACCGTAGTTGCCGAAAAATCTCGACTTTAGTGCCTCAAGCTTTATCTCATATTTATCGGCATATTTTATACCATATTCGTAGTCGCTTTCGCCCTCAGAGAAAAGAATATAGTTTTCTACTCCCCTCTCATTAAGTAGTTTGCTTACGGCAAGACAGATTTTACCTGTACTTCCCATACCGCAGGTGACATTGAGCTGAACAATTTTCATCTTCTCACCTCATAAATATTGCCATATATACCTTCTTCATAAAGGTACGCACTTTAGCTTTGAGCTGTAATTTTTTCTTTGTACTGCGAAGGAAATCACTCTTGTCGGCTGAAATCTCAGAAGCTATTCTGAAAGCCTCTTCACCCTCTTTATCCCTTGTCTTTGTAAAGGCATTGCAACCGAAAAGATAAAAGACTTCGTAATTATCCTTACAGTTTTCTTTAAGATAACTGAGACTTCTTTGCCAGAGCATATCCTGCTCAGCATTGTGATATGAAAAGCCTATGCTTCGTGAAATCTGTCCCTTATGAATTCTGCCTATTGTGAGAGCCTCAGGCATATAGCGAAGTCTGAAACCGCCTGCATAGAGACGGTACCACATATCAAGGTCATTGATAAGTCTTAAGCCTTCATCGAAGCCGCCGACCTCTTCAAAAGCCTTTTTGTTTATCAGACATCCGCAGCCGTAAAAGTTATACTTTGTAGGCTCACATATAAGATACTCATTACCGCTTAAATCTGCGATTTTTTGTGAGAGAACTTTTTCAGCTTCGGGCTTACTTTTCTTTATACACTTGCCCTCACCGTTTATATAGTCGCAGGCTGTGAAAAGTATGTTTTTCCAAAGTTCTTCTTCATTTATACCGCTGTCGAGCAGACTGTTGAGATATTCAACCTGCTTCTGCACTTTGTCCTTATAGTATAAATCGTCATGGCTCAGCCAGGAAAACCACTGACCCTTCATATTCTTTATACCCTCATTGAGAGCCGATGATGAGCCACCGTTTTCTTTCGGAAAATATCTTATTTTATTGCCGTAGCTTCTTGCAATCTCGTCACTTCTGCCCTCATCTTTTGAGCCGTCATTTACAACAATAACCTCAATATTGTCATAGGTCTGTGCAAGGGCGCTGTCGATAGCTTCAGCCATATAGTTACTGCCGTTATAGACGGGTATGACTATGCTGACTAATGGTCTGTATTTCATATTACTCACCCGAATAAATATCCTTCATATAGTTTTCGATTATCTTTATATCGTAGTCCCTGCTTCTCTCAAGAGCATTTTCAGACATAGACTCACGAACTTCTCTGTCAGACACCAGCTTTTCCAATGCACTCCTGAAAGCGTCAACGTCATTTGCAGGGCACAGAACACCGCAGGACTCATCAATAAGGTCTGTGTTACCTCTGATTTCTGAGCAGATTATCGGCAGACCGCAGGACATCGCCTCCATCAGAGCAACAGGTAAGCCCTCCTGAAGTGAGGGGAAAAGGAAGACATCAGCACTTTTCAGGAGCTCTGCAATATCTGTCCTGAAGCCTAAAAGGTGTACCCTGCCGTCTATGCCGAGATCTTTTGCAAGATTTAAGAATTCTTCTCTCTTTTCACCCGTACCTGCAATAACAAGGTGTATGTTTTTATTTTCAAGCTTTGAAAGAGCCTCAATTGAAACTCTGTGATTCTTTCTGTCGCTGAGTTCGCCTACACTCAGAAGTATAATGCTATCTTCATCGGCGGAGATTTCCTTTAATAGAGCCTCACGCTTACCCGCCGTACCCATAAAATATTCTGTGTCAACTCCTACACCGGGCACATAGCAGACCTTCTTTGCACTAAGCTTATTTTCAGCGTTGGTAAAGTCCTCTTTGTTTATGGTAATGACAGTATCCGTAAAGTATGAGCAGAGCTTTTCAGCCGTGAAGTAAATCAGCCAGTTAATAAGAGGTGCACCCTTAAAGAAATGAAAGCCGTGAGCCGTATATATGACCTTTGTACCGTTCTTTTTTCTTGCCTTTATAGCGGCAAGTCTCGTAAGAATGCCTCCGACGGGTGTGTGGCAATGGATAAGATCAAATTTTTCGCTGTCGATGATATTCTTAAGCTGTCTGTAAGCCTTCAGATTTGCAGGCTTAATGGGCTGACGTTCAAAGGGAATGTTGTGATATTTTACGCCCATAGCAGTGAGTTTTTCTTTTAAAAGAGCCACCTTTTCGTCGCTAAGGGAGCTTCTGTCATCGAAATTGCAGGCAACCTGCACCTCATAACCCATACTTATGAGAAGCTTTATATTCGGTATATTGAAAAGATCTATGGCATAAGCAACATGAGCTACCATAAGCGCTTTTTTCATAAACTCATCCCCTTTTTATTCTCTTTTCAGTATAACACAGTTTTTAATTATATGCAATATTTCATTCCTTGTAAACGACTTTTATTGACAACAACCTTTTATTTTTATATACTGTAATTAACAAATATGAAGGAGCGATCAATATGAAGAAAAAATTCAAGCCCTCACAGTCAATCCCTGCTCACATTATTTTCACCTTACTGTCACTTACGGCTACGGTATTTTTCAGATGCTTTGATTTATGGTGGGTGTTTATAGATACAACAGTTAAAATCAATCACTTCTGTGAAATGCTTCTTGTATTCGCTGCACTCAACACAGTTATTATGGGCATTCTCAGCACAGTAAGAATACACAGCTTCAAAAAAGGAGATACACCTTTATATAAAGGCAAGGCTCATAAAATTGTTTTCATTGTAGCTTCAATACTTTCTTTTATACTTTTTGCCTTTTCGTTTGGCTACAGTATAGGCTTATTCTTAGATGAAAACTCAGGTGTTCTTTTACTTCAATTGGCTGACAACCTTTCAAAGGCTATCCCCCTGGTCACAATCGTTTCCCTTGCCATATTCTATCCTGCTCTCGGCTGTAAGGCTAAGCGTGCTGTTGCGGCTATTGCAGTTATTGCCTGTTCACTCTGGATTATCAATGACTTTATCCCTCTCACGCCTTATAAAATCACTTCCGAGCCAACAGTAATTGACACCTCAGAGGATTACAGTGTTGTTTTCTCTACAAACGATTACGGCACGGGATATATCGAATACACCTTTGAAGGCAAAGACTATAAGGTCTATGACCACACTGCCGGCAGAGTCGACAGCGACAGCAGAATCCACAACATCAGTGTACCCTATGAGCATCTGAGAAACAACACCTACACCGTTGGTTCAACGAGGGTTATTGACGATTTCAGCTATGGCAGCAGACTCGGTAAAAATGTCACCTCAAAGGATTATACTCTTACATACAATGATTCAGACGAGCAGACCTACCTTGTTATTTCCGACTGGCACACAATGCTGAAGGAAGCTTACAGTGCCATAGACTATCTCGGTGAATATGATACTGTTATCCTTATGGGTGATTCGGCTCCCGGTGTTGACTATGAAAAAGACGTTATCAAAAACACCGTTGAGTTCGCAGGTGTTGTTTCAGGCGGCACAAAGCCCGTCATCTATGTAAGAGGCAACCATGAAACAAGAGGATCCTTTGCAAACGATCTGCCTCAGGCACTCGGCCTTGACGAGCTTTACTACACTCTTGATATGGGTCCCTACAGCTTCATCGTACTGGACAGCGGCGAGGATAAAGAAGACTCTCACCACGAATACGGCGGACTCACAACATACGGCACCTACAGAGCCGATATGGTTGAGTGGCTCAAAACTGCAGAGGCAACCAATGATAAGGTCATCGCCCTCTCCCACTCATGGGAAATCAGCGATGTTGAAGAAGATCTTTCAGCAGCAGCCTGGAACGAAATCGACAGGATGGGCGCAAGGCTTATGATATCCGGTCACAGTCATCATTGCAGACTCATCGGCACAGAAGAAGGCAAGGAGCAGGAATTCTTCGCTGCCCACCCCGACATTATCGGCTATATGGACGGCGGTAAAACAGGTAAAATCTACACAGCCTCAAAGCTGACTGTAAACTCCGAAGGCTTCAGCCTCGAAGCAATAAACAACCTTGGCGAAAACATTTTCAACGAGAGCTTTGAGTGGTAAACTGAATACAACAAACAAAGGTCATACCGTTTAATTGGTATGACCTTTTAATATGCTCGGAAGCTTAAATTTTAATCTCAAGGGGTTCGCTTCTGTTACCCCATACATCTTCAGCATAAACCTTTACTGTGTAGTCTTTGCCGAGTGTAATAAAGCTGTCGAAGCTGATGCTTTCGGGTCTGTCAGAGAAGAAATAGTCGGAGAAAGCCCAATCCTTATAAATGGTTCTGCCTTTTTTGTTTTCTACAAAAATTCTGTAAACGAATACTTCATTGTCCTCGCTGATCTTTGCCTGAGGTACGGTTACACGGTGCATAAGACCGTCCTTCTCATAGCTGAGAGTTGCGCCTTCTGAGAAAACAGGGGCAGAGGCTTTTTCTTTTCTTGCCTCAAAGGAGTATTTTGTCTTGTTTTCTTCAGTGATGTTATCTATGAGGAATTCTCTCATTATCTTTCCTGCGTCAACGTCAAGAACCTTTACAAGCACTCTGTTATCTGCATCAACCTCGATAATAAGAGCCTGTGTCATTCTGTCTCTTTCTTCGGGGAACTGTCCGTTTTTGCCGTCTACAGCAAGCTCAAAATAAGAAAGACCGCCATCATTTATAGCTGTGAATTCGCCCTGCCATATAGCTCTCGGGTCATTTGCCGGGAAGTGGGAGTGACCCGAAATATGTATTACCTGAGGATATTTTTTAAGTACATCTGAGAAAACCTCTAATCCCCAGCCGTCTGTTTTGCTGCTTCCGTAAACCGTGTCTCTTACATGCTCATGCTGGAAAACGAAAACGGGCTTTTCGGGGTCAGCGCTGACTGCAGACGCAATGTTTTCATCGAGCCATTTCACCTGAGCATCAGTATAATGCTTAAGTGTATCTGAGCGTGAGATACCGATGAAATGGAAGCCGTCAATTACTCTGTGGAAGTCGGTTTCCTGACCGGTTATTCCCGTAAATACCTTGAGGCTGTTTTTAGAGAAAGTGTAGCTATCGTGAGCCTTTGCCACTACTGCAAGGCGCTCTGTACCCTCACGGATTTCGCTGTCAGTCGTTGCTGCGAAGGCAAAAAATGAGCCCAGATAACCGTCATCGGTGAGGTCTCCCGAAAATACAACTGCATCTAATTCTTTATAATCCTCATCTGCTTCACTTATAGCATAAGCTGTTTTAATCATCGAAGAGGCTCTCTTACAGCCGATATCGCCAAGCTTCTTTATGTGAGTATCACTTGTAGCCACAAAACGCATAACAGGGATAAAATCATCTTCTTCCATTTCAGGCACAGGCGCTGAAAAAGACGGTGAAAGAACTGATGCCACCAAAGTAAACATTGCCAGAATAACTGCTGTTACAGTTGATATTATACTCATAAGATTATTCTCCTTTTATTATTTTGTTTATGAGTGTTCTGCTGATAAATTGCCAACAAAAATCAGCTTTTTCTGTACCCGATAATTATATCACATTCACTCTGAAAATTCAATCGGATATTTTACTTAAAAACAACATCCGAAGCAACAGGATAATGGTCCGAGGGGTACATATTTTTTACAGTATTGCGTATAATTCTGTAAGAGCTGACCTTTATGTTTTCTGTCACAAAAATATAGTCGATAGGCCCTGCGGTACCTTCCTTCACTTTACCGTAATTGTGAAAAGTAATACCCTCATCGCTTTTTTCGGCAACTGTCTTTGCATCCTTCAGCAACTTAATCATTTCGCTGTAGGTTTCGCTTGTGGGCTCAGCGTTAAAGTCACCGGTACAAACAACGGGACCCGACTTCTGAAGCTCGCTTATTTTTGTTTTAAGCACCTTGGCCTGCAGAATTCTTGCAGTATCACTTATATGGTCAAGGTGAGTATTTATATGGGAATATATCTCCCCTGTTTCTTTATTCTCAAGAGTAGCCCAGGTGGCAATTCTCGTACAGTTCGAATCCTCATACTTACTATACTTTACTTCAGGAGTGTCGCTTAGCCATATTGTACCGCTGCCGATGAGGTTGAATTTATCCCTAAGATAAAAGACTGCACTGTGCTCACTGTTTTTATCCTTGTCTCTGTTTTCACCGACAAAATCATAATCTTTGAGTTTTTCGGAAAGAATTTTTATCCATCTTCCCGTAGCTTCCTGAACACCCAGTGAGTCAGGAGCATATTGCTTTATGATAGCTGTACCTATTTGAGAACGATTTTTAATAATACCGTCTTTATCGTCACAATAGCGCAGATTATATGACATGATACGTGTCGCACCCTCTGATTTTTCGGGAATACCGTCTATAATAATCTCACCGAAATCAATGGTTTTTCCTTTGATATTAAACATCAAGCTCACCTCATAAAGAGTAATTTTAAAGCATTCACAATGAGAGAATATTTTGCTGACCTGATATAATTCTCACAAATTATTCTTTTCTGCATTTTATAACAACAAAGCTTAAAAGTCAAATTATTTTGTCAGAAGACACATATCCGTTTACTGCATACCTCGGTCACTGCAAAAGCGGCGAACTCCTTCGGAATTCGCCGCTTATAATATATCTGCCATTTCTTCAGAATCCGGATCCGGAATAAAACGGGATTGTTCTGATTGAACGCCGGACTAATATCACAAAATATTTACCCCGTCAGAAATTACTCTGACGATATTATTCTCAACAGCGGCAAAGCCACCCTGACTCTCAAAAGAGAAAATCGCCTGTCCCTCGAGACTTACGGTATTTTTACCCGGCGCAAGAGCCAACACAGCTGCGGCATGCCCTTTTCTTATTCCGTATGAGCCCGAAAACTTGCCTGATATACTGTCGGCAACACTAAGCTTTACGCTGTCACATTCCACAGGCGTAAAACTACATTCAGGGGTGAAAAGCGTGAAAGTAAGCTTGTCTTTCATTCCACTCACCTGCGTTCCTTTTTGTACTTCTCAAATACATCATCAATGGTGCCTGTCATAAGGAAATACTGTTCGGGAATACTGTCGCACTCACCTGAAAGAATTCTTTCTACGCTGTCAACGGTCTTTTCAAGAGGTACATAAACACCTCTCTGACCGGTAAAGCTTTCAGCTACATGGAAGGGCTGACTCATAAATCGCTGTATACGTCTGGCTCTTTTAACAAGCTCCTTATCCTCTGCGGAAAGCTCGTCCATACCGAGAATAGCGATGATATCCTGAAGCTCAGCATACTTCTGAAGAACTCTCTGTGTTTCTTTGGCGGTTTTATAATGTCTGTCACCGACAAAATCCGGAGTGAGGGCTCTTGAAGAGGATTCGAGAGGATCAACTGCCGGGTAAATACCGAGCTCAACAATTTTTCTTGACAGAACAGTAGTCGCATCAAGGTGAGAGAAGGTTGTCGCAGGAGCCGGGTCTGTAAGGTCATCGGCAGGTACATAAACCGCCTGTACCGAAGTAATAGAGCCGTTACCTGTAGATACAATTCTTTCCTGCAATTTACCCATTTCTGAAGCAAGAGTAGGCTGATAACCTACGGCAGACGGCATTCTTCCAAGAAGTGCAGAAACCTCACTGCCTGCCTGAGTGAAGCGGAAAATATTATCAATGAATAAAAGCACATCTTTGTGTGATTTTTCACGGAAATATTCAGCCATAGTAAGACCTACAAGAGGCACTCTGAGTCTTGCTCCTGCAGTTTCGTTCATCTGACCGAAAACAAGAGCAGTCTTGTCTATAACTCCCGACTGATTCATTTCGTTCCACAGATCATTACCCTCACGTGAGCGCTCGCCTACACCTGCAAAAACAGAGTAGCCGTCATGCTCAAAGGCAACATTACGGATAAGCTCCATAATAAGGACGGTCTTACCAACACCTGCACCACCGAAAAGTCCGATTTTACCGCCCTTGATATAAGGAGTCATAAGGTCGATAACCTTTATGCCCGTTTCAAGAATATCCGTTGATGAGACGATTTCGGCAAAGGGAGGAGCCGGATGATGAATAGGCCACTTTTCTGCTGTTTCTATTTTTTCGCCACGGTCAATAGGTGCACCGGTTACATTTACCATTCTGCCGAGAGTTTCCTCACCGACAGAAATATTTATAGGCTCGCCTGTATCAACGGCCTGCATACCTCGTGACATACCGTCTGTAGGATTCATTGAGATACATCTTACTTCACCGTCACCTAAGTGCTGTGATACTTCAAGGGTATATACTTCTGAATTGACTTCAACATTTACTGCATTGAAAATATCGGGAATTTCATTCAGGGAAAACAGTATATCCACAACGGGACCTGTTATTCTCTGTACCATTCCCACAGAGCCTTTTGCCATATTATATATCCCCTTTCATTGAAAATTCTGATGAGATTTCGATAACGTCAGCCGTAACCTGGCTCTGACGTTTTCTGTTCATTTCTGTTTCGAGCTTTGCACTGTATTCAAGGGCCGTGTCATAAGCCGAGCGCATAGCCGTAAGTGTCGCAGCCTGGGCTCCGAGAGCAGTTTCGAGTACTCTTTTATACAGCACCGAAAGATAAATCTTCTCTGCCGTGTTTTTTATAAATGTCTCTCTGTCAGGCACAAAAATAGGTGCCTCACTCTCAGCTTCCCCCTTTGAATAAGAGAAAAGCTCCCTGCAGACGGGCTGCTGCTTTATCATATTGACATATTCGGGATAAACTGTCTTAACACAGGAAATTCTGCCTTCCCTCATAAGCGAACGGATATATGTGAAAAGCTCTTTAGCCTGCTCGTATGAAGGGATATCCTCAAAAGTGAAGCTCCTGTCAGTTTTTATTCCCTTTTTTTCAAAATATTCATCTGCCTTTTTACCACATGAAACTATAATACCGGCTTCATATATGCTGCTGAAAAAAGACATAAGCTCCGAGTTGAAGCTACCGCACATCCCCTTGTTTGATGCAATTACAACATAACAGCAGGGTGCATCAGTGTTACTGCCGGAAAGAACCGAAGCAAATTCGCCAGGATATCTCTCGTAAAGGCGAAGATACTCATCGGCGTACTTTTCATATTCGCCGTAAATTCCGCTGAGCTTTGAATATTTTACCGTAGATGCTGTTTTCATCGCACGGGTCAGCTTTGTTGTTGAACGGATTGTCTGCAATTTCTTTTTTAAACTCTGAACTGTTGCCATGGCTTATATCCTCTTTGCAAACTCGCTTAATGCATCTTTGAGCAAGCTTTTCAGTTCATCGTCAAATTTCTTTGCATTTTTAATTCTGTTTGTCAGTTCAGCTTTTTCCTGACGGAAATAGCTGTAAAGATTTTTTTCAAACTTTTCCATTTCCTCGGGAGAAATACCGTCAGCATAACCTTCACTTACCGCAAAGATAAGAATCGCCTGCATACTATCCTCTACAGGTGCATATCTGGGCTGACGCAGAGCTTCGGTGAGAAGTCTTCCCGATGCAAGAGTTCTCTTTGTTTCATCGTCTATATCCGAACCGAACTGCATAAACTCAGCCAGCTCTCTGTACTGAGCAAGACGGGTACGAAGAGAAGAGGAAATCTTTTTCATAAAAGGTGTCTGAGCCGCACCGCCTACACGTGAAACAGAAAGACCGACATTGACAGCAGGTCGCTGACCCTCATTGAAAAGCTCAGCATCAAGGAAAATCTGACCGTCTGTAATCGAGATAACATTAGTCGGAATATAAGCGGAAATATCTCCCGCAAGAGTTTCGATTATAGGCAGAGCCGTAGTTGAGCCGCCGCCAAGTTCATCAGAAAGATGTGCAGCTCTTTCGAGAAGTCTTGAATGAAGATAGAAAATATCACCCGGATAAGCTTCACGGCCTGAGGGTCTGTGTAAAAGAAGCGAAAGCTCACGGTAAGCTACGGCGTGCTTTGAAAGGTCGTCGTAAACAATAAGCACATCCTTGCCCGAGTACATAAAGTATTCAGCCATAGCAGAGCCTGAGAAGGGGGCAATATACTGAAGGGCCGCAGAAGCTGATGCAGGTACAGCGATAATGGTTGTATATTCCATTGCGCCCTGTGCTTCGAGCTTTTCCTTTATCTCCGCTACAAGGGTGTCCTTCTGACCGATAGCAACATAAATGCAGATCGTATCCTTACCCTTCTGATTGATAATTGTATCAACGGCAATAGCTGTTTTACCTGTCTGTCTGTCGCCGATAATGAGCTCTCTCTGACCCTTACCGATAGGAACAAGAGCGTCAATGGCCTTGATACCTGTATGGAGAGGTGAGTTAACAGGTGCGCGGTCAAGAATACTTGGTGCCTTATACTCGATAGGACGCGTTTCCTTATAGGGAAGATATCCCATAGCATCGATAGGATTACCCAGAGCATCAACAACTCTGCCTAAAAGGCATTCGCCTACGGGTACAGATGCAATTCTTCCCACACGTCTTACTCTGCTGCCGCTTTCGATATTCTCAAACTCACCGAAAATAACACAGCCTATACGATTCTGCTGAATATCAAGCACCATACCGCTTTCGCCGCATTCGAATTCAACAACCTCACCGTACATAATATCGGCAAGACCGTCCATCCAGCATATACCGTCAGAAACTGTCATTACTCTGCCCAACTGATACTGATGTATCTGAGGCTTGAAGCTTTCGGCTCTTTCGGTAAATTCCTGAATAAGATGTCCTACAGTATCATCATGCATAATAGGCTCACGGTCAAGATTTTTCTCAAACTGATAAAGCTCCTCAGCAACGGTACCGTCATATACCGTATCACCTATTCTCAGGCGAAGACCGCCGATAAGAGAAGGATCCTCGAGTACCCACAAAGAGGTTTTACCTCCTACAGCTTCGAGCATCTGAGTGGTAACCCTGTCTACATCTTCAACAATATCTTTATCAAGCGGATAAGCTGATGTCAGTGTAACATAGAGGACATCGTGCTGCTTAAGATAAGCCATATCACCCGGAGTGAGAGTTATTCTCTTAAGAATCGCATCAATAACCTGTCTGTCAAGAGCTCTTATAGCATCGGCATATTTTTCATAGGCAAAAAGGCTGATTACATTCTCCTTCATTACCGAGAACAGCTCTTCACGGGCGTCCTGAATCATACCTCGGTGAATTTCGCTTTTTTCTCTTTCACCGAAAGCCTCAATAGATGCAATTTTCTCTTTGACGAGACTCTCAGCCTTGATTACATCTTCACTGCAGTCTGTAATAACAGTCTCAGCAGAAGGCTCCGCAAGAACAGGCATCGGCATTTTTGCAATTTCCTCTGCCCTGTCAAGGTCACTGTTTATTTTTTCATATCTGCCGCCGAAAATCCGCTTAACGGTTTTTCTTCCCACCAGAACGAGAATGGCAGCAAGAATTAAAAAGTTAATTATAACGTATTGAATTTCCATAATATCATATCCTGTTAGAGATTATGTTTTTGGCAAAAATAGCCGCCGCTGTTTCCATTTTGGGAGCAACGGAATAAACTATCTTGTCGTACTCTCCCGTTATGCCGTTTCTGTATTCCTCAATATCTGAAAGGCATTTTCTTCGGGCGTTTTCAATTTCTTTTTTTCCTTTGGACTGTATCTGCTGAACCTTTTCTTTTGCCTGAGCGATACTTTCAGCCTCAGCACGAACCTTTTCCTCAGAAAAGCGTCTTTCGTTTTCTGCAGTTATATTTTCTATATCTCTGAGCTTTTTTTCGGCATTTTCAACCTTTTCCCTGCGGCTGTCAATCATATTGAGCACAGGGGTAAAAAGAAGATTTTTGAGTATAACTGTCAGAAGAAGAAAGCATATTACAGTCCACACTATAATTGATGGCTGTATATTCATAACCTACTCCTCAGATTTTTGAAATAAGCATAAATGCGATAAGAAGGCCGTAAATAGTAAGAGCCTCCATAAGAGCAAGAGAGATAATAAGTGTTGAACGAATATCCTTTGCAGCGTCAGGCTGACGGGCTATGCTTTCCATAGCTGCCTTAGCTGTGATACCCTGGCCGATTGAGGGTCCGAGTGTACTGATTGCGATTGCGATTGCTGCTGCGATTGCGATGATTGCTGAACTTGTCATTTTAAATTACTCCTTTAATTATAAATTTCAGTCTTCAGTTACTTCTTCTAAGTATATCGATACAAGCATAGTGAAAACCATTGCCTGTAAAGCACAGAATAAAAGGGAAAGCACCATCATAACTACAGGTGCACCAATGGGGAATATATGGTAAAGCTCTTCTGTTACCATTTCCTCACCGAAAATATTACCGTAAAGTCTCAGGGCAAGGGATGCCGGCTTGATAAACTCGTCGAGCACGAGAAGCGGAAGCATAAAAAACATCGGCATTACAAAGCGTTTGAAATAATGCTTGACATTATGTCGCAGACCTGAAATCTGCAAAAACAGAAATGTCAATATACCCAGACCCGCCGTAACGGAAAGTGATGCCGTCGGTGCCTTTACATAATCCGTAAGCCCCACTCCCGGAATAAGTCCCGAATAGTTTGAGAAAATAATGAAAATAAAAAGAGAGGCAAGGAATGTAAAATATTTTCTTGCTTTCTTTTTACCGAGAATATCTGTAAAGAAATTATCAAGATATTCAACACCGGTTTCAACTATATTCTGAAACTTACCGGGTCGCTCCTTAAGATTAAGCTTAACTATAAGTGAAATAACAGCAAGTACACCGAGAATTATCCACATGGTAACCACTTCGCCTGTAACGTCCAATACACCGAAGAGTTTAATAATTACCTCGGATTTTTCACCCATCAGTATCATCCTCCTTTTCTTTCTTGCCGCTTATGGCAGAGTTGTTGATAAGAAGCAGCTTTTTCGTAAAGAAAAACATCGGCACTGTCATACCGAGAACTGCACCCACCAGAAGATATGTAATATCTGCAAGCTGAGTTTTACTGCCTATAAGATAAACCAAAGCAAGAAACCCTACCTGCACAACCTGTCTTGCCACAGTGACAAGCGAGTATTTTTCAGGAGCTTTCACGAGCACTTTTTTCGAAAAAAGATAATTGAGAAAAGCAATCACCAGTCCCGATGCCATCGCTGCCGCAGCTCCTATAATATTGTGGTACATTTCATCACCAACTTCTCACTATTTTAAGGTTATTATAGCACTTTAATCTCTTTTTGCAATAGTTAAATTCAACTTTTTACTGGGTTATTTTCAGCACTTTTTCGTCATTAATACCACACAACAAATCAATATGAACTATATGCACCGTCTTTATGGAAACTATGTGACCTTCATATATCTTTTTAATTACAACCGATGGATATGACACTGCCCGTATTTCTTCAGATTTTTAAAAGATTAAGTTTATGATTTAAGCTTATTTTTAATCATGTCTTCCTGTTTACCCTTAAATATATTACATTGACTCTGGCTGCGAGTTTGTGTATAATGTTTCTATAAAATTTTACATAAGGTGTGTGAATTTATGAAGAGAATTAAAAACTCACGCGCAACCGACGTAAACGAAAAGCTCACCCTCAGAGAATACGCTGCCTACAGTTCAAGTACAGCCGTATCAAAAATCAGCACTGCTATGAGTGGCTTCTTCGGCGGTCTCGTTGCATCAACATTCTTGGGTCTTAGCGAAAGTGCTTTTGCGACCTACAGTACAATTATCTTCATTCTCGGTTTCTGGGATATTGCTAACGACGTTATTGTTGCAAGCTTCCTTGATAAAAACCGCAGATCTTTTGGCAGATGGGGCAGATTCAAGCCGTGGATTATGATTATGCTTATCCCATGCAATCTTGTTCTGATTCTTCAGACACTTCCCATAAAGGACTTCTTCCCGGGTGTAGGAGATACATTTAAAGTTGCATATCTTGTGCTGCTTTACTTCCTCAATGACTCTTTCAGTACTTTTTATAATGCAGCACTTACTGCTCTTAATGCAAGAAGAACTACAAACAATATGGAAAGAGGTTACATTGCCGCTATCGACAGTATACTCGGCTCAGCTATCGGATCAACAGGCACATATATTGCTGCATTCCTCCCCTTCCTTTTACCCAATATGTCAGATGCGGAGAGATACTTCTGGGGCTACAGTGTTGTAACTCTTGCTGCCATTCCTCTTTCGTTATGGAATATCATCGAAACCAAAGAGCGTATCACTGACCCGCCGGTTGAATATGTACCCAAGCTCAGAGAGGTTTATAAAACCATTATTCACAATAAGCCACTGATGCTTTATATGGTTTCCGAAATTCTCGGATACGGCTTCTCAATAGGCTACGGCTTCATGACCTATGCATTTATTGCATGCTTCAGTACCGAGCAGTTTGAAATCGTCTTTTTCAGAGATACCTTCCTTGAGTTTACCTATACATATAACGACGGTAACTACGCGGCTCTGCTGTCATTTGCATCACTTGCATCGTTCGTCACAACGGGTATTTCTCTCTTCCTTGCTCCTATAGTAAGAAAATGGGTAGATGACAAGCTTCTTTATATCGGTATGAAGCTGGGCTCAGGTATCTGCTACACTGCTATGTTCTTTTCAATCTATCCCTATGAAGAGCATCAGCCTCAGGAAATCTTTATAAATGTTGTTTTCTGGTACGCTCTCCACGGTCTGACAACAGGCTTCTATAATACCATTCCGAATCTTATCCAGATGGCTGCTTATGACTACGGTGAATACACCTTCGGCGAGAGAAATGAGGCTACCGTCAGCGCAGTTAAAAATACCCTGTCGCGAATTCTCGGCAACTGTACCAACTATATCACAAACCTCTTCCTTATTTATGTGGGGTACAAGGAGTTTGCAGAAACCCC
>JAZSGK010000201.1:0-4954 GCA_045532695.1 Acutalibacteraceae bacterium | reverse complement strand
CGGAAAAATCTGTTGTATTCGTTGTTGGTACCGTAGTCTGCAATATCGCCTGCAAGTAAAAATGCATCGAATTTTTCCTTGGAATTGGCAAGGTCCTCAAAAGTGTTGGCAAGGTTCTTTTCAGCACTTTCTCTGTTGGGCAGGTGAGTGTCTGCGATAATTGCCATTGCGAATTTTACATTTTCGCTGTCCTCAAAAACGATGGGATCATCCTTTTTTACCTCGTAAATGACATCATATTTGGGATTCATAGCCTGAAACTGATTCTTATATTTATCAATAAAGATTTTAAGGGACATGCTGTATTCCTCCTATAATTTTTAATTACACTTTATAATAGCAGATGTCACGATTTTTTTCAAGAGGGAAGTAATTTAAAACAGAGGCACTTTAAAAATAATACCTCATATTAATTCTTGATTAAAGCAGCGGATAGTGATATAATTAAAAGGCAAGATGAAAGACTCAGACGTGAAAAGGAGAGAATAAAATGAAAACCATACTTTTTCAGGGTGACTCAATTACCGATTGCGGCAGAGTACGCGAAGATAATCCGAAGCCCTTAATGAAATGTTATTATAAATTAGCAAAGCGAACACCACTGGGAAACGGATATCCCGCCCTTGTGACAGAGGAACTCAGTAAGGCAAAACCGGGAGAATACAAATTCATCAACAAAGGTGTCAGCGGAGACCGCATTCCCGATGTCTATGCGAGAATTGTCAGAGATATTATTGAAATCAGGCCCGATTATATGAGCCTTCTTATAGGCGTAAATGACGTGTGGCACGGTATGGACTGGAGCAACGGTACAGGTATAAAAAGGTTTGAGAAAGTATATAACATTTTTCTCGAAGAATTAAATGAAGAGCTGCCTGAGACTAAATTTATGATCCTTGAACCTTTTGTCCTCGAGGGACCCGCTACTGCAGACAAAGCTGATCAGCCGGTCAGATATAAAAAATTCAGAAGCGGTGTAGAGGAACATGCCGAGGTAGCAAAAAAGCTTGCTGACAAATACGGTGTTAAGTTTATTCCTCTTCAGAAGATTCTTGACGAAGAGGCAAAGATAGTGCCTGCAACGGAACTACTTTCCGACGGCGTACACCCGACGGCAAAGGGTCACGAGATTATAAAAAGAGAGTGGATAAAGGCTTTCAATGAGCTTTAATATAAAAATTAAGTGCTGACTTTTTCGGTCAGCACTCTTTATATTTTTACCAGCTATATGTTACCTTTTCTCCATCGATTTCCCATTCTGACGGTGTTTTGCTTTCGAAAATATCGAGCGGTCTTATGGTGTGCCTTTCGTTGAATGCACGGTAGGCATTACTGATATCTTCTCTTTGCTCACTGTCAATTTTGTTACTGCAGGAGATGAAAAGGGGAGTGTTACTGTAAGAGAGAAGGTGAAGCCACTGCTTGTTTTTCTCCCATGGTATATTCTTTTTCAGTATGCCGACACAGTCTGCATCACACATATAAAAAGCTTCATTCTGAGCTAGACGGAAAGCCAGAGTATTGACACCCATTTCCTTTGTTCTTTCCCATTCTACACCGCTTGTGTCGTCGCCTGTTCTGTAGATATGCACAAGACCGGCCGAAAGATGTGAAACAGTATTGCAACCTATTATGAGCATGTCTCCTGCTGCCTCTTTTATAAGACTGTACAGGTCAAGAACAATCTCGGCGTTGGTTTTGGTTTTATCATAAAAGTGCCAGCCGTCAATTTTTGTTATAGTGCTGTCAAGGTCCTTGCCATAGTCACCGAAAAGGTCTGCAGTTGTAAAATCGTGCTTAATGAGTTCATAGCCCCAGGATTTAATCCTTTCAATATCGGCTCTTATATACTGCTGTACCTCAGGGTGGGTGGGGTCAAGATAATATCTCTTGCCGTCTCTGAGAATACGCATATCCTTTCTGATTGCTTTGTCCTTATTGCGAAGAAGCCTTACCCATATACCGGGTCTTACGCCTGCGCCTTTCATTTCAGATGCAAGCTTTGCCATATCCCTGAATTTTTTGTTGGGGTACCATGGGCCACAGCAGGGATACTTCTGCCAGCAGTCATCAATAACCTCAAATGGCTTATTTTCTATACCCTTTGCAAGTTCAGCCTGAAGAAGAGCGTCTGACATAATCTGCTTATAGCTGCTTTTGCCGTAGGCATAGTACCAGTTATTTCCGCCGTAAACCCTTTCTTTGGGGAGAACAGGATTGTCGCAAAGCTTTCTGCAGTAATCTTTAAGACAGGAAAGTACATCGCCGCTGTTATATTTTTCATAAATAAAAGTTGCAAGATGAACTTTTCTGCCGTTCAGATGTACACCGTTTCCGCCGTTTCTGCAGTCAACGAGGGCGGTAATGCCATTTGTGTTGTATCTGAAGCTTACAAAGGATTTAGCACCTGTTTTTACGCCGAAGCAGAAGCTCTCTTTTTTATCTGTGGCGATAAAGTACCAGGGCATATATCGCTTGTTTTCGGAAAGTGGTAGAAACTCAAGGTTGCCGTAGCTTCTTTCCCAGGCGTCGCCGAGTACAAACAGCTCCGAGGCTGTTTCGAAATTCCAATTCATCTCCACAAACAACGGCTTATCATTTGTGGCACTTATGTATAAATCCAACTGATTTCCGTTAAGGATAGTCTCAGCAAGAGTATCGCATGCAGAACCCTCGTAGGTTATCTTCATCATAAATCTGCTTATATCAAACTTCATAAAAACACCTCATTTACACCAATCACAGACTGTTTTATCTGATTCTATGATAGCATTTTTATAATACTTTGTAAATAAATATGAAAAAACAATTTACAATTATAAAGATATGTGATAGACTTGAACTGCAGACAAAATGTATAATTTTATGAAAGAAGGAAAAAATATGGACATTTCGACAGTACTCACTTTTATCAAAGACCTTTTTGCAACTATTATGATACTTCTTACTATGATGTCACCCGCATTCGGTGGCGACGGTGCAAAGTATCAGGCTGAAAACCCCGACGAGCTTATTATGAGCTTTGCAGCTGTTTCGGATACTCACGTTGAGACAAACAACCCCAAGTCATTTGAAGCTTTCTACAATCTTCTTGAGGGCGTAAAAGCAGGCGAGGATCACGATGCTGTTTTCTATCTCGGTGACAACGTTATGAACGGTCAGCTTCTCGAAAACTTTTTCTTCTACACTGGCGTACGCTCAGTAAAGCCCTCTGACAATAACTATGTTGTTCTCGGTAACCACGATATCGGTAACGGCCAGGGTGACTATGACAGCCTCTTCCAGAGCTTCTACGGTTTCAATAAGTTCTTCCTTGGCAACAATGTTGAAAAAGGATATTACTACAGAGTTATCAATGGCTGCTATATGATAGTTCTCGCTTCGGAGGATCTCACAGTAAATACCTGCATTATGAGTCAGCAGCAGCTTGATTGGCTCAAGGGTATTCTCGACGAAGCAAAGTCAAAGAACGCTCCCATTTTTGTTTTCAACCACCATCCTCTTTATTATCTCAGCGGTGTAGCTGATGATTCACTTGCTAACCTCCTCAGCGGTTATGACAATCTTCTCTATATCCACGGTCATATCCACGACCACCTCGGTGCTGACAACTTCAGAAATGAGGGCGGAGTAAACACAATCAATCTTCCCCGTTCAACTGAGGTAGTTGACTATGAGCCCGGTGACGGTATTGTAGTAGAGGTTTATAAAGATGAAGTACTTGTAAGAGGCAGAGACTTCATCACAGGAGAATGGATTGAAGGTCTCGAATACAGATATCCTCTCGGCTAAAATAATAAAAACATTCAGGGGTAGCACCAAAGCGGTGTTACCCCTTTTTGTATACGAAAACCCCGCCATAGTGGCGGGGTTCAAAAGAGGCTATTGCCTATGCATGTAACATAAAAACTCCTTATGTGTTATAGTAGAAGCGTGACCTGCCAGTTACGCAAAAATAACACATAAGGAGGACATTAGAATGTCAGAACAAAATAATGCCACACATAGTTTAGCACATACAAAATGGAATTGCAAATATCATATAGTGTTTGCACCGAAGTATAGAAGAAAGGTATTCTATGGGGAACACAGAGAGGCCATCCGAGAGATATTGCGAACCTTATGCCAATGGAAAGGAGTTGAAATAATAGAGGGAGAAATCTGCCCCGACCATGTACATCTATTGGTTAGTATCCCACCTAAAATGAGCGTATCAGGATTTATGGGATACTTAAAGGGAAAGAGTAGCTTGATGTTATTTCAAAGGTTCGGTAATATGAAATTTGCATATAGAAATCGTGAGTTTTGGTGTAAAGGATATTATGTAGATACAACAGGTAAAAATACAGCCGCTATAAAGAATTATATAGAAAATCAATTAAAAGAAGACAAACAAAGTGATCAGTTGAGTCTCTTCGATCCAAGAGACCCGTTTACGGGTAGCAAGTAATCCTATGCGTGGCTGGCAGGCCAATAAAAGACGCACTTGTGCGTTGCCTGTAGCATTAGGGCTATGCCCGAAACGGAAAAACCACCCGCTATGCGGGTGGATATTTATTATCGGATTAATGATTATACAAGACCGAAGAACTTACCGATTTTATAGAAGAAAGGTGTTCTATGGTGAACATAGAGAGGCAATACGAGAGATATTGCGAACACTTTGTCAATGGAAAGGTGTTGAAATAATAGAGGGGGAAATCTGTCCCGACCACGTACATCTGTTGGTTAGTATCCCGCCCAAAATGAGCGTATCAGGATTTATGGGATACTTAAAGGGAAAGAGTAGCTTGATGTTGTTTCAAAGGTTCGGTAATATGAAATTTGCATATAGAAACCGTGAGTTTTGGTGTAAAGGATATTATGTAGATACAACAGGTAAAAATACAGCCGCCATTAAAAATTACATAGAGAATCAACTGAAAGAAGATAAACAAAGTGATCAGTTGAGTCT
>JAZSGK010000147.1:0-7258 GCA_045532695.1 Acutalibacteraceae bacterium | reverse complement strand
CAGCCTGTTGAGCTTGTCTGCACAGGCGGTTCAGGCCGTCTTACTGCTGATGTAGGTCTTGAGCTTGACGCAAAAACCGTTTACGAAATCAACTACAACTAAAAAAAAACAAAACGAGCTGTGAAAACGCCGACGCCCGATAAGGCAGTATTTCTTTAAAAAGTGAAATAACTTCACAATAATGCGTTAAAAATCACCGATATGCGTCAGCATTATCGGTGATTTTCGCCTTTTCTTGCAAAGCTATTTCGCATTTTAAAGTGCTTCGCAGTTTCGTAAGAACAGAAAATTTCTTGTATTGAAGCCACAAAACGCAGCAAGGCTGTCGCCTTGCGAGGCTTTTGGCAAAAATACAGGGAATTTTGTTCGAGAAACAAATACTTCCTTATCGGACGTCGGCGAAATCGTCGGGTTTAATCTTTCGGCAGAGTACTTTACGGAATTGCATAAAAATTACTTTCCCAGGCAGGAATATAAGGGTGCTGCCGGAAATATATTTTATAACCGCTGTATAGCTCTTTGATTTTAAACGGAAGAGTGAACATATCCTCGTTCCTGTGATAGGCACAGACATAGAGCTTTGGCTTATACAGTTTCACAGTATTTTTTGCACCCTCAAGAGCTTTTAGCTCCGCGCCTTCTATATCCATTTTAATAAAGGTTACCTTGTCTTTAATTATGTTGTCAACGCTGTTAAAGCTGACGGGAATACCTGTTTCTTCTAGTCTCGAATTTCTTCCGCTTTTTTTTGCAAAGTATAAGGTTTCTTCTTTATCCCATGCACCCATATTCAGGCGTGTGAGGTTTGACAGTCCTTCAGTTTTTCTTTCGAGCTTACGGAAATTCTTTTCATCAGGCTCAAGGGCGATTATACTTTTGTAATGACCGTCGGTCACAGTCAGAAATTCTCTTATTGTGTCACCGTCATACGCACCAAGGTCAACTATAGACTCATTATCTGTCAGAGGAAGTACATCTTCATAAAGCTTCATTTTATCACTGTGGGCCTTAAGAAGATATTTTACATCACCGCTCAGCTTGAAACGCAGGATATCAAGATAATCCTCTTTAGACCTTTCGTCAGCAAGCATATCGTAGGCAGCTCTGAAGCTGTTCTCGTTTTCTTTGAAAAATTCAAAAGTAAACGGACTGCCGTCAACAACACTTACAGTGGGTGCATAAAGCTCATATTTGTCAGACAGCTCACTTATAAAGTTCATTGTCTTATCGTCATGTACGGCAAAGGTAACTATAATTACAAAGTCGCCGTATTTTTCCTTTGCTTCGCTGAAGCTTAAAACTCTTTTACCGTGGAAACTGTGACCTCTTACAAAGCCGTCACTTGCAAAAGTGTCTTCATATCTGATACCGTAGCTTTCAAGGACTTTTATTATCATATCCGCACCGTTGCCCATACCATAAAGAAGTATTGGCTTTTGCACTGATTTTAAGTTCTCCCATATTGGATTAACACCAAGAATACTCAGCAAATTATTTCATCTCACTTTTAAAATTTTTTAAGTAAAATTTATTTTAACACAATAAAAATAAATATGCAATATATCTTCGGGAACAGTGTTGAAATGTTGAAAAAATAAAAATTACAAAAATTTTACTGTACAAACTGAGATTTATATGCTATAATGTAACCAATAAAAAAAGGAGGTAAAAAGACAATGAAACATTTAAAAAAGCTGGCAGTTGTTCTGCTTGCTGTTGTAATGGTTGTAAGCGTTTTTGCTGCTTGTGATATGAAGATTACACCTGAGCAGAAGCTTTTAGGCTCATGGAGAGACTCGACAGGCACAATGGGATATGAATTTCTCGAAAACGGCGCTTGTAAAATTACATACGCTGATGTTACAATCCCCATCATTAACATCACTTATGACGGCACAGTTGACGGAACCTATTCTGTAGCTAAGGATGATGCAGGAAATTACCATGTAACTGTAATCTACACCATTCTTTCAAAGAGTGTTACCAAGGATTACACTTTCAAGGTTGACGGAAATGCTCTTACTCTTACAGATACAGCTGACGGTACAACAACGACTCTTATGGCTTATACTGATCCTGCTACCCAGACTTCTGCAGCTCAGTAAGTTTTATTAACTGAATGACAGCGGGGTTTCATTTTTTGGACCCCGCATTTTATATAGAAGGAGTTTTACTATGAACAAAACCACAAAAATTATTGTTGCTGTTTTAGCAGTCGGCATTGCCGCTTTGTGCATCGGCATGGGGTACACTGCCGTTAAAAACGGCGATGATACAACAACCACAATAGCTACCGTTACTCCGACTACTACAGAACCGACAACCGAAGCAACTACTGAGACTACAACTGAAAAAGTCCCTGAGCTTTCAGAGCTTCTTATCGGAAAGTGGTCTGACAGTGCAGGTATGAGCGGTTTCGAGTTTTTCGAAAATGGTAAGGTCAGCTTCACTTATGCTAATCTTGAGTCCCTGGGTATCGGCTTTGACGGTAAGGTAGATAACGGTACTTATACCCTTGAGGGCGACAGACTGACAATCGCTTACTCGATTTATACTGCTACCATTGACAGAACATATGAAATATCGATAAAAGATGATGAACTTAAAATGTATGACCTTGAGGAGCTTAAAACCTCAATTTATGTAAGAACTGATAGTTTCAAGGAGCCTGAGTCAACAACAAAGGGCGTTTCCGTTTCTGACGAGCTTTTAGGCTCATGGGAGAATAAGCCTCTCAGTAAGACATATAAATTCACAGACGACGGCAAGGTTGTTGTTGCTATTGACGGCGAAGGCTTCGACGGAGTGTATGTCACAGAGGACGATAAGGTTACAATCCAGTATACAGCTTACTCGAAGAAAATCACTGAAAAATACACCTATGCAGTTACAAGAACTACACTTTCGCTTACTGATGAGCAGGGAGCATTCACATTTAACCGTATGGGAACAAATTCCGGCTCAGCAAAGAATGACGAAGATCTTTTAGGCATATGGCGTGACAGTGCAAACCTTAGCGGTTACGAATTCAAAGAGGGCGGGGTAGTATCCGTAACCTATGTCAATATTACTATTCCTGTACTTGATGTACCTGTCAACGGTACATTTACTGGTGGATACGAGATAGAAGACGGTGTGCTCAGCCTTACCTATTATATTTACGGCAAAAAAATCAGCGACAGCTATACCTATGAAATAAGCGGTAACAGTCTTAAAATGAAAAACACCGAAAACGGTAATATTTCAACATATTTTAAACAGTGAGGATATTTAAATGACACAGCAGGAAAAAGTATATAAGGCTCTTGATGACCTTGGAATTGAATATAAGGTTATTCACCATGAGGAGGTCCACACTATTGAAGAAATGGATGCTCTGGGTATCTTTACGGACGGTGAACTGTGCAAAAATCTCTTTTTGCGAAACGCCAACGGTAAGACTCATTATGTTGTATCAATGATGAAGGATAAGCACCCGGATATTCAGAATGATATCAGAAGTCAGCTGGGCTGCTCCAGACTCAGTTTCGGCTCTGATGAAAGGCTTATGAAGCATCTTGGGCTTACTCCCGGTGCAGTATCGCCTTTCGGTATTCTCAACGACGATGATGCTGATGTAAATCTTGTTTTTGACTCTGAGCTTCGCAATCTCGATACCCTCGTAGGCTTCCACCCAAATGATAATACCGCCTTTCTTTGGCTGAAATTCAGTGATTTACTTAAGTTTATCAAGTCAAGAGGCAACGACGTATATTACATAAATATCTGATTTATTCACATTTCCTTATTGAAATACCGTGACGGATAATATATAATATCTCACAGATTATTTGAACGGAGAAAGATAAATGAAAATGAATTTTGTTATACCGTGTCTTCTTGGCCTTGAAAAGCTCATAGCTGATGAAATGAAAGACCTCGGTGCAGAAAATGTAGTCTCGGAAAACGGCAGAGTGCTTTTCAGCGGTGATGAAAATCTTCTTGCCAGAGCAAATATATGCTCACGCTATGCAGAAAGAATTCAGATTCTTGTCGGCACATTTAAGGCTATGACCTTCGAAGAACTGTTTCAGGGTACAAAGGCACTTCCCTGGGAGCAGTGGATCGGTGCTTATGATGCGTTTCCCGTCAAGGGATATTCCCTTAATTCAGCACTTTTCAGTGTAAGTGATTGCCAGTCAATTATCAAGAAAGCAGTTGTTGAAAGACTCAAGAGCAAATATAATATCTCCTGGTTTGAGGAAACAGGACCTCTTTATCAGATTCAGTTTTCTATTATGAAGAATCAGGTGAGCCTGCTTATCGATACCTCAGGCTACGGACTTCACAAGCGTGGCTACAGACTTGAGGCGGGCGGAGCACCTATAAAGGAAACTCTTGCAGCTTCTCTTTGTAATCTCGCAAGACTGCGCCCTTATCACACTCTTTATGATCCTATGTGCGGTTCGGGTACTATTCTTATTGAAGGTGCTATGATGGTCAATAATATGGCTCCGGGTGTCAACAGACATTTCACAGCCGAAAGATGGCAGAACATTCCTGAAAGCATATGGAATGAAGAGAGAGAAAGAGCAAAGAGTCTTGCTATCACAGATTCACAGTTTGTCTGCTACGGCTCAGATATTGATTCAAGATGCCTTGAGCTTGCTATGGCTAATGCAAAGAGGGCAGGAGTAGACAAATATATAACCTTTGAAAAGAAGGACGTAAGAGACTTTGCGCCTAAGAGCGAAAAGGGTACTGTAATATGTAATCCGCCCTACGGTGAAAGACTTCTCGACTTAAAGGAAGCTGAAGAGCTTTATAAAACCCTCGGTAAACGCTTTAAGCAGGAGAGGGGCTGGGCATATAACATTATTTGTCCCTCAGAAGATTTCGAAGTCTTCTTCGGCAGAAAAGCGGACAAACGCCGCAAGCTTTATAATGGTATGATCAAGTGTCAGCTTTATATGTATTTCAAATAAAACAACATTATCACTGAAGTTTAAACGCTTCAGTGATTTTTGTTTAAAACACAACACTTTTAATGAATATGTTTGTTTACAATAAATCTTAAAGTTTCAATTGCACTATCGTGTTGTAAAAGTTACAGAATATTCATAATTTCTACAAGGATAGAATAAAAATCGGTTTATAATGTACTGTAGATGTATTATTCGGATTGCATGATTATTTTATAAAAAAGTCGCTTCTGAGTAAATGTCGGAAAAAAATAAGGAAGTGATTTCTACTTGGAAAGTCAGATCCAGACTGTAAGACAGTTAGCGGAATATGCTGTTTCGAAGTTCGCTGATAAAGATTTTTGCCGCTATATTATCGGCGGTGAGGTTAAGACAAAAAGTTATAGAGAATTTTATGAAAACAGCCTTTCTGTCTGCAGATATATACGCTCAAAAAACAGTGAAAATATACATATCGGTTTTATCGGCAAGACAGGTTATGAATATATTGCCTGTCTCACAGGTATGATTTTCAGCGGTAATACTGTTGTGCCTTTTTCGCCGGATATTACCGTAGAAGAAGCATCACTACTTTTTGATGATGCTGACATTGAAATGCTTTTCTGTGAGGAAGAGTTCCTTAAAAAAGCTGAAAGTATTAAAGAGGCATATCCGAGACTCAAAAGTATAATTTCACTTGGTGACAGACACTGGTTTGAAGATATTTTCAGCGAATACGGTTCCGATTCAGAATATGCTGAATTATCTGATGTAGATGAAGAACCTGACAAATGCTCGCTTATTATTTATACTTCCGGTACAACAGGAAAAAGAAAGGGCGTTATGCTCACTAACCGTAACCTTGCGGCAAACTCAAGCTATGACGCTTATAGTCTTGATGAGGATGATGTCAGCTTCTCTGTGCTTCCTATGCACCACGTTTTCTGTTATGCCTGCGATGTACTCAAGACTCTTTATGACGGCGGTTGCCTTTGTCTTAACGGCTCACTCAGCGAGCTTTATAAGAATATCCTTATTTTCCAGCCGACTATTATGCGTATCGTACCTGCTCTTTGTAAGTCGATACTTATTAAAATAAAAATTACTGCAAGAAATAATCCCGGATTATCCAAACGTGAGGCTGCCGAGAAGGTAGTGGGTAAAAACTTCAGACGAATGATTGCCGGAAGTGCATTCCTTAGCCCTGCTATTATTGATGAATTTGAGGAATACGGCATTATAGCCCGTCAGGGTTACGGCATGAGTGAGTGCAGTCCAAGAATTACAACATCAGACTTCTCTGAGAATCACAAGTATTCTAACGGCAGACTTATCGGTATTGACGAGGTAAGATGCATCGACGGTGAAATTCAGGTTAAGGGTCCGAGTGTCATGAAGGGTTATTACAAGATGCCCGAGGAAACTGCAGAAGCATTTACAGAAGACGGTTTCCTTCACACAGGTGATCTTGGCTATATCAAGGACGGTCACGTTTTCCTGGTAGGCAGAAGAAAGAATCTCATTATTCTTTCCAATGGTGAAAATATCTCGCCCGAAGAGATTGAGAATAAATTTGCAGATTTCAGTGAAGTCAAGGAAGTAGTTGTTTTCGGTGAGAATGATAAGCTTATTGCTGAAATTTATCCCGATGATCTGTTTATTGCAACAAACAAGCTTGAAGATATAGAACATACCTTGTCTCTTATTGTTGACAAAGTTAATCTTGAACTCAATTCTGACAGAATGATTCACGATTTCAGAATAAGGAACAAACCCTTTGAGAGAACCTCAACGGGTAAGATAAAGAGAACCGAATTTTACTTTTAAGGAGTGTACTTTATGATTGAAAAAGTGCTGCCAAACGGCGAAACTGTCAAGGCTTATCCTATTTCAGGCTCGCAGAAGATGATGTATCTTATGTCGCTGAAATATGGCTCAGGCTACCCGGTAAACAATATCGGTTGCGGTTATTATTGGAAGGGCGAAATGGATAAGGCTGTTATGAAGGCTTCGATTTATGAGGCTGTGAGACGCTGTGACACTATGCGACTTCGTTTTGTAATGGGCAAGAAGCTTCAGCTTCACCAGTATGTAACAGAAAAGAGCCGTATCCTCGTAGAGGATTGGGACTACAGCAATATGACAATTGATGAGGCTGAGGAAAAGCTTACAGCCTTCTCGAGAAGCAATATCCCTATGTTTAACTGCGAACTGCATAAGATTGCTCTTATCAAGTTCAAAGACGGTTATCATGGCATTTTTATGAGAATACAGCACCTTGCTATGGACGCCTATTCTCTTAAGGTTTTCATTAACGA
>JAZSGK010000216.1:0-10079 GCA_045532695.1 Acutalibacteraceae bacterium | reverse complement strand
GCCAATGACAACATCAGCTTCAGCATTGCCCCGGGTGAAATTGCCGTGCTCATAGGCCCAAACGGTGCAGGCAAAAGCACAATTATCAAGTGTATTACGGGGCTTTTACGCTTTGACGGTGAAATCACTGTTGACGGCAATAACAACAAATCCAAAGAGGCAAAGGCCCTTCTCGGATACATTCCCGAAATGCCTGCAGTCTATGATATGCTTACTGTCGGTGAGCATCTTCAGTTTATGATTCGTGCATACAGTATGAACGATGACGGATACGGTGATGAGCTACTTAAGAGATTCGAGCTTTATGATAAAAAAGACAAGCTCGGCAAGGAGCTTTCAAAAGGTATGCAACAGAAGCTTTCTATCTGCTGTGCCCTTGTCCACAGACCCAAGGTTGTAATTTTCGATGAGCCTATGGTGGGTCTTGACCCCCACGCCATAAAACAGCTCAAGGAGATATTCGTTGAGCTTAAGAATCAGGGTGCAAGTGTCCTTATCAGTACCCATATGCTCGACAGCGTCGAAACCTTCTGGGATACGGCTTATATTATGGTCGGCGGCAGACTTGAAGCAAAGAAGTCTATAAATGACTCTGCCGAAAGCCTCGAGGAGCTGTTTTTCAACATAACTGAAAGCGGGGATAAGAATTGAAGCCACTTGTTTATCTCACCGTAAAAAAGCTTAAAAACAGCTTCATAGAATTTATACACAAGCCCTCTCAGCTGATATTGGCTCTGCTGTTTATCTGTCTTATGGTTTTCACAGCCTTTACAGCTGACCCCGAGTCTCACGCTAACTATGCAAGAGATATTGAAGAGCTTTATGCAATTATTTTTGCTGTCTACAGTCTGATGTTTGTTATGATAAGCAAAAACGGCTTTTACAACGGTGCCTCAATGTTCACTATGCAGGATGTGAATCTCATATTCACCTCCCCCCTTAATCAGAATACTGTCCTGTCCTTCGGACTTATACAGCAGCTCGGACGTTCACTGATGCTCGGTATGTTTATTCTGTTTCAGTCGGCCACAATCTGCAGCACCTACGGTGTAGGCTTTTCGGCACTTATCTACATTCTCTTAGGCTACGGTGTTACAGTATTCCTGTCGCAGATGACGGCTATGGTGCTTTATTCGCTGACCTCCTCAGACGATAAAAAAAGAAAAGCAGTCAAGGCTGTTTATATAGCAATTATTGCCCTCTTTGTCGGCTACGCTCTGTACCTTGCCTATGAAAACGGCGGTATCACCTTGCCTGATCTTATAATCGCAACAAAGTCTCCCGCCTCAAAGCTATTCCCTGTCAGCGGTATGATTTCCTATGCAGTATCCGGGGCAATCGGCGGCAGTGTACTCCCCATAATTTACGGTCTCCTGTATTGTATAATTTTCTGGGTGCTTTACAGAATTGCTGTCTCACTTATCAACAGCGACTATTATGAAGATGTCCTCAAAAGCACAGAGAACGCTTTTTCAGCTATTGCCGCAAGAAAGGAAGGCAAGGCCTCGGAAAATGCACCCCGTAATGTCAAAACCGGTAAAACAGGAATAACAAAAGGTATGGGTGCTTCGGTTATTGCCGAGAAGCACAAAATTGAAAACCGCAGAAGCAGAAGCTTTATCCTTTCCAATATGTCGTTGGTGCTTATTGCTTTTTCAGTTATAACCTGCTTTTTATTCAGAGACGAGCCTATTGCAGTTTTCGCTATGGGTGTCTATATGATGAGTATGAGCATCGCCGCCGGACGCTGGGCTAAGGAGCTCGCTTATCCTTATATTTATCTCATACCCGAACCCTCATATAAAAAGCTGTTTTATACAGTAAAAGGTGAAATACCCACTATTGTTCTCGAAAGTGTTCTTTGCTGTATACCCATCTACTTCATCTGCTACACAAATTTGCTTGATATCTTCGGAATGATTGTCGGCAGAATAAGCTTCGGCCTGCTTCTCATAAGCATAAACCTGCTTTTACAGAAGATTTTCGGAGCCTCGGATAAGAAAAAACTTATAGTTCTTTTCTATTTCCTTCTGATTATGCTCTTCTCCCTGCCCGGTATAATAACCGCCGCTCTCATCGGTATGTCAATGCCATTTTACCTGGGCTTTGCCCTTCTGGCAATGAGCCTTGTCAATACAGCCGTTGCCCTCATACTCGGTTTTTGTTGCAGAAAGCTTCTTGAATATATATAAAACCAAAAACGCAGAGAAAAGGTAGATCCTCTCTCTGCGTTAATTTTTTGATTTTCAGACTTAGTTTTCTTTTTCTTCTTTTTCTTTCATTTCTTTTATAACACCTGAAAGTCTGATAACTCTGCCGACACCGTGCATCATAAGGTTATGGAGCATTCTTGCAACATCGGAAGCGGGACGTCTGTTTTCCTTGTTGAGCCATGACCAGACGATACTTGTAAGACCTGCAGCCATAAATTCAAGAACATAGGTTACGAGCTCACTTGTATTGTTATGATCAATAAATCTGCCTGTGAAGAGCACAAAGGCTTCACCCATACTTACCTTACCGTTGTCACTGAGAATAACAAGAATAGTCTCTCTTCTGCTTTCCATATATTCCAACACCTTGGTAAGAAAATCAACTGTTGTATAATCGTTTTTATATATAGAACCGATATCTTTTGCTATGTCTTCAATTATCTCATCATAAAGATCATACTGGGTATTATAGTGGCGATAAAATGTGCTTCGGTTTACATCGGCTTCTTCACATATTTCCTTAATGCTTACCATATGGATTGATTTGTTTTTCATAATATCTATAAGAGCATTTTTAAGAAGCATCTTTGTCATTCTTACTCTTCTGCCGTCGGGCTTATTTTCCATAGTTCTGACTCCTCACTTTGTTTCGTTTTATACATTATACACTATTTTTCTGCAAAATACAACACTATGTAGAAAAAAAGTCATCAAGATTTATTGTAACCATTCAGTCCGATAAAACTTATACATTCCATATTTTGTTTCATTTAATTTTGAAATACCGCCCACAAAATCCAAGAAACTATTTGCCTTATTTATCAGATTGTGATATTATTAGTTATCATAATTTGTCAGGAGGCAATTAATATGGATAAAAAACGTGATTCATTTGCCAGCCGTTGGGGCTTTATAATGGCCTGTATCGGTTCGGCAGTAGGTATGGGAAACATCTGGCTCTTCCCCACAAGAGTATCTCTTTTCGGCGGCGGTGCATTTCTTATCCCCTATTTTATTTTTGTAATACTCATCGGCTCAACGGGCGTTATTGGTGAAATGAGCTTCGGCAGAGCCACACGCTCAGGCCCCATAGACGCTTTCGGCTATGCTATGGAAACAAAGAATAAAAAGAAGCTCGGACAGGCTATCGGTGTCATCCCTACCCTCGGCTCTCTCGCTCTTGCTATCGGCTACACAGTAGTAATGGGCTGGATTCTCAAATATATGGTAGGCACCTTCACAGGCGCAACTCTCGCTCCTGAAAATATCGATGCTTTCGGCGGTGCCTTCGGTGCAATGGCATCATCTTTCGGTAACAACATCTGGCAGATTGCCGCTTTAGTTATCGCTATTGCAATTCTCGTTTTCGGTGTCGGCTCAGGTATCGAAAAGGCCAACAAGGTTATGATGCCTTTATTCTTCTTCCTTTTCTTGGGTCTTGGCATTTATATCGCTTTTCAGCCCGGTGCTGTAGACGGTTATAAATACATCTTCACCGTCGACTTCTCAGCTCTCCTTAATATAAAAACATGGATATATGCTCTGGGTCAGGCATTCTTCTCGCTTTCAGTTGCCGGCAACGGTACCCTTATTTACGGCTCATATCTCTCAGACAATGAAGATATACCTAAGTCAGCCAGAAACGTTGCTTTCTTCGATACAATGGCGGCTATGCTTGCAGGCCTTGTTATTATCCCCGCTATGGCTACAACAGGTGCTCAGCTTGACCAGGGTGGCCCCGGACTTATGTTCATCTTCCTTCCCAACCTCTTCAAGGGTATGCCCGGCGGCAACATCATCGCTATAGTATTCTTTGTAGCTGTTTTCTTCGCAGGTATCACTTCGCTCATCAACCTTTACGAAACACCTATTGCAACAGTCCAGGAACGTCTCAAGCTCGGCAGAGTACCCGCCTGTCTTATTATCGGCGCAGTAGGTCTCGGTGTATCCCTCGCTATTCAGGGTATCGTTTCAAACTGGATGGATATAGTTTCAATATACATCTGTCCTCTCGGCGCAGGTCTTGCAGGCATTATGTTCTTCTGGGTGCTCGGCAAGAAGTTCGTGGAAAAGGAAGTAAACAAAGCAAGAGTTAAGCCCATAGGCAAATGGTTCTACCCTCTTTGCAAATTCGTTTTCTGTGGTGTCTGTATACTCGTTTTCCTTGCAGGTGCTCTTATGGGCGGTATCGGCTAAGTTTTCCTCAGAAAGGTCTGAAACTCAATGAAATATAATTATCATACACATACAAGCCGCTGTTTTCATGCTAAGGGTACAGATGAAGAATATGTCCTTGCAGCTATCGAAGCAGGCTTCGACGAAATAGGCTTTGCCGACCACACAGCCTGGAAGTTCGATTCGGATTTCGTCTCTCATATGAGAATGCACGAGAGTGAGCTGAAGGATTACTGCAACAGTATAAAGTATCTTCGTGAAAAGTATAAAGATAAAATCAGCATTAAGCTCGGACTCGAGTGCGAATACTTCAAGAAATATCTTCCCTGGCTCAGAGAGGCAATTGCTGAGCACGAAATCGACTATATCATTCTTGGTCACCACTTCTGTGATGACGAAGAAGGCGGAATTTACAACGGTTCTCTCTCTGAAGCAAAAGATGTTTACCGCTACGCCGAAGACGTTATTGAGGCTATGGAAACAGGCCTTTTAGCCTATGTTGCACATCCTGATCTGTTTATGCGCGGCTATGCTGAATTTGACTCACACTGCAGAAAGGTTTCGGAGGATATTATCAGAGCCGCAATCAGGACAGATACTCCCCTTGAATATAATCTCCTCGGACTCAAGCACGGCATAAATGACGGCAAGCCCGGCTATCCTCATCCGGAATTCTGGAAAATAGCCGCAGAACTGAGACCTAAGGTTCTCGTAGGTATCGATGCTCATAATCCTAAAGATTACCTGGAGCACGAGCATTTCAGACTCGGTTACGATGAGCTCAGAAAGCTCGGCCTCGAGCCCGAATCAACAATAAAGTTTCTGAGATAAAAAAACACGACGGCACTTTCTTTATAGACGGTGCCGTTTTTCGCTTCATTAAATTTTATCAAAGTTACCAAACTTGTTGATTTTTATATATCCTGGTGCTATAATTAAAAGGTAAATAATTATCCATAAGGAGATGGAATATAAAAATGGCAGAAAGCATTATCATCAGCCACAGAGGTGCCAATAAATACGCTCCTCAGAATACACTTCCCGCCTTCAGAAAAGCTACAGAGCTTGGCGCAGAAGGCTTTGAAACAGACGTACACATTACAAAAGACGGTAAAATAGTACTTTGCCACAACTACACAATCGACGAAACTTCAAGCGGCAACGGCAATATTTCCGATATGGTACTCTCCCAGCTTAAAAGCTATGACTTCGGCTCATATTTCAGCCGTAAGTTTCAGGGCACAGAGATACCCACAATAGACGAATTCCTCGACTATGTTGCCGAAACAAACATCAAGGTGCTCAATATCGAAATCAAGTCTCCCAAGGGCAAGCAGACAGCAATTGTAAGAAAGACTATCAGAGCCGTCAAGGAGCACGACCTTTTCGACAGACTTCTTATTTCATCCTTTGACCCGAAGCTCCTTGTTGAAGCAAAGCAGATTGACCCCAAGTGTAAGACAGGCTTCCTCTATGCACCAAACAGATTTATTACTGCTGCAATGGCATGGAGACCCATCGACTTCGCTATGAGTATCGGCTGTGATGCTCTTCACCCGCAGTTTATCTTCGTAAATGAAAACTATATCAAAAAGGCTCACGCCGCAGGTCTTGAGGTCAACCCCTGGACAGTTGACAGCCCCATTATTATCGACAATCTTCTTCGTTGGGGCGCTGACGGTATCATCACAAACCTTCCCGATGTCACCTACGGTATGAGAAAGAGATACGAAGACTGAGCAAAACAAAAAATGAACCACCTGAAAATTCAACGTTTCAGGTGGATTTTTTATTTATCGGTATTTTCAATATAACTGCATCTTACCGTTATTCGCTTAGCACCGCCGTAGGTGCAGGTATAAAGTATCAGGTCACTGCCGCTGTCCTTTACCTTATCAACATCAGTAGGCATAAGAAGCTCTACGGAGTCGACCTTGTAATTATGTACCCCCGAATCCATATCCGTAAACATAACCACATCACCCTCTTTAAGATGACCGAGATAGCCGAAATGATATCTGTAGTTATGTGCCGCGATTACGAGATTATCCGTCTTTGTGCTGCCGTAGTATCTGCAGGGAGAAATCTTCAGTCTGCTGTAGTCCCATTCCGACATAACGGGCAAATCAATGCTCAGCGCAGGCACCGACAGATAGCCTATATAACCGTAGCCGTCAATCTCCTTGATTGTCATTTCCTCATCAAAGGGGTCAGTGGGCATTTCGGTGATTTCGTTTTCGGCGATAACAACTCTTATGGACTCCATAAGCTCACCTGAGCTTTCCTGAGCCTTTTTGCTTTCCATATTGTTATAGACGAGAAGCGCCAGAGCTGAGATAATCAGCACAAGACCCACAGTCATAAATGTAACAGCTATCTTTTTTCTCATGCCGCTTCCTCTTCTTCTTTTTTGCCGAGATTAAGCATTGCCCAGCCGATGCTGAAGAGCAGCAGACCTGCTACTGAGAATACGGGTACGGGCCAATTGAGCTGTCCCGTATCAATAAGCTCTTCGGGCTTTGTTGTGCTTTCGGTAGGACCTGTTGGCTTGGTTGTGCCCGTAGGCTTTGTTGTAGTAGGTGTTGTTGTGGTGTCCCCGGGAGTTGTAGTATCATCAGGTGATGTTGTGTCATCAGGACCTGTAGTATCGTCAGGTGTTGTTGTATCATCGGGTGAAGTCGAATCACTCGGCGTTGTTGTATCGTCAGGATTGGTAGTAGTCTCGTCCTCATAATCATCGTCGGTGTTGGTGATAATAACCGACATCTGTGAAAAGTCATAGGAGACCTTATATCCGTCGGGCACAAGACTCTCGACAACGCTCCAGGCGTGCTTCTTTTCAAGGTTATCCCATCTGTGATACCAGTTGTTTGCGGCACTGAGAATCACGCTTTCAACTACCACGCCGTCTTTTATGAGCGTAACAGTGATACTGTCCGGGTGTTTGCCTGTACCTTGCCACTGTTTTTTTACGCTGATGTATGTTTTTTCTGTGCTGTCGCCTTTATCGGCTTCGACTTTAGGGCTCGCATCAATATGGTAAACCCACTGATTTTTTTCTGAGTCAAACAAAGGCACTGTGACTACAAAGGGTGACGGATTAAGGAAGCCGTCTTTCACACCGACGGGCACTACAAGATAGGCGCCGCAGGGCAAATCGTCAAACTGTACCTTACCTGTGCTGTCGGTAGTTTTTTCAGTGTATGAAACGCCCTTGAGCTGAGCATAAGCTGCAAGGTGTATCGGAAGATAGGCATCTGAGAAGTTACCCATATCCATGCCGTTATCCTTGAATTCTTCCGTATAGATGTAGCTTATGTTGCCGTCTTTTTCATAGGCGACGGCAAACATATAAAGTCTGAAAACTGCACCGCTGACAGGCTCTTTTGTCTCTCTGTCAAGGGCACGAAGGGTAATACTGCCTGTTGTGTCGAGAGAAACGGCAGAGGTACCGAAAGAAAGAAGAGTAAAGCACATAGTCAGCACTATCACAAGTGCCGTAAGTCTCTTTAAAGCTGATTTTTGTTTCATTGCTTTCACTCCCTTTCTTTATGGTTTATTCGGGTTTCTTATCCCCTGATTCTTCTGATTTTTTGGATTTCTTTTTGCTTTTTCCTTGGCCGCCCTTACCGCTTCTTACAAGAAGTATAATAAGAAGTATACCGAGCATAGGTGCCGCAACGGCAGGGGTAACGATAAGCGGGTCAATCTGATAAGCCTCAGTGATAACATTTATCACCTTGTCAGGCTCGATATTTTCTATTCTCGTGCCTCGCACCAGCATTCTGTGGGTATTGATACCGTAAGGCGTGCAGGTGACGAGAGTACAGTAGTCTTCGCCCTCTTCGATATAGAGATCGTCGATTTTCTGCGGAAGGACAATAAGTATCTGATCAACCTGATATGTAATAGTTCTGTCGAGGATTCTTATAGTGAAGATATCCCCTACCACAAGCTTATCGAGGTTGGTGAAAAGCTTTGCCGAGGGCAGACCTCTATGGGCAGATAAAACTGAGTGGGTACTCTTGCCGCCGACGGGAAGACTCGAGCCTTCGACGTGGCCTACTGCAGAGTTAAGGACCTGATCGCTTGTGCCGTGATAAATGGGAAGCTGTACCTTGATTTTATCTATGGTGATATATCCCATCATACCGTTGCCGTTTACATCGAGGGTACTGTAATATTCCTCTGCGATGTTTTTGTGGCTAAGGAATGGCGTAGACATATTTCTGATTTTCTTATTGTAGTTATCAGCCTTTTCGAAAATTGCCGTATAGTCCTCAGGGGTAAGATCAACAATCAAATCGTCGTAGTTGATAATAGCCTGAGACTGGCGTTTTTCGTTCCAGAAGTCACTGATTGTGGGGTAAAGAAGAACACTCAGACCCACAAAGAATATTGCGACAAGTATTATGGTCGAGGCGTTACCGCCTTTCTTTTTCGCTTTGGTTTTCTTACTCATATTGTTTTCTCACTTAAGCTTAAAATTCTCAACGTCACCACTGCAGAGCAGTAACAACGGTCAGAGTTCTAATGGTATCACCCTGCCGGCATTACACCGGCAGGGATTAATTTACTGTCCGTCAGCTTTTAACTGTCGAATCTCAGGATTCTGAGTCATTGGGTTCGTTATCTGCCGACTCGGAACCGTCTGATTCTTTATCTCTTCAAGCGAAGTTAGCCATTCTCTTCTTTGAAACAAGAAGAACAAGAGCTGCGAGCATAAGAATGCTACCAACTACGTAGAAGATAGTTGTACCGATACCACCTGTTTCGGGAAGGAGTGAACCGGTCTTGTTTTCTACTGTTGCTTCGAATACATCGAGAGTATTATTGTTTTCATCTGTGCTTTCGATTACTTTGTTTGCATCTACAGTTACTGTCCAGTCAGCTTTATCTGAAACTGATGTAACCTCTGTACGTCCATTAAGTTCATCACAAGTAATTGTAAACTCGATATCCTTAGCCTTGTTGTAGCCCTCGGGAACCTTTGTTTCCACAAGTATGTACTTGCCTTCTTCAAGACCATTCCATACGAATGTTGTTACATTTGTAATTTCTTCGCCAACTTCGTTTCCTTCTTTTACTTCATCTTTGTAAAGAGTAAAGCCTGCACCTTCAAGAGGGATCTCTTCGCCATCAACTATTTCAACCTTGTCTACTGTGAGCTTTGTTGTGTAAGTGATAACATTATCTTCTTTAGTTTCAACTTCTGTTTCGTTTGTGTATGAAAGTGTAACTGTATTGGGGTTACCTGTTGCGCCTACAACTGCATTTTCATTAAGAGTTGCTGAGTATGTAATAACGATTTCATCGCCTGCATCAAGTGACTCGATATAGCTGTCTTCAAATTTAATTTCAAATGTGCAACCATCTGTGAGACCTGTTGTTACTACTGTATAATTTGTAGTTTCAACTGCTGTACCGTCAACTGTTACTGTAATATCAATAATATCGTCATCATCTTCACCATCAAAAGGAGTAAGACCTGCTGACATTTTATCGTGTACAACATAATCTGTAAGGCCCTTACCAACTGTTACTTTTGTCTGATAATCTACCTTGTCGCTGATTGCAACATTGTTAGCATCTACAAGGTTACCGTCTTCAACGATTTTCTTTTCGATATCAGGCTTCTGGTTCTTTTCGTTTACTTCAGCGCTGGGATCTGTTGTTGTGATTGAGCAAAGA
>JAZSGK010000199.1:0-30813 GCA_045532695.1 Acutalibacteraceae bacterium | reverse complement strand
GGCTTCCGTTGCGGCTGGATGATTCTCAGCGGTCCCCGTCACCTTACAGAAGAATACCGCAAGGGTATCGTGCAGATGACATCTCTTCGTCTTTGCGCAAATACACTTCCTCAGCTTGTTATCCCTGCAGCTATGGCAGATATGGAAACTCCCAGATCAATGGTAGCTCCCGGCGGCCGTATCTATGAACAAAGAGAAGCAACCTGCTCAGAGCTCGAAAAAATTGACGGTATCAGCTTTGTTAAAAACAGCGCCGCCTTTTATCTCTTCCCGAAGCTCGATGTAAAGAAATTCAATATCACCGACGATAAGAAGTTCGCATGGGATCTTCTCCACGCAACAAATATTCTTCTTATCCCCGGCAGCGGCTTCGACTGGAAAGAGCCTGACCACTTCAGAATTGTAATGCTTCCCGAAGCTGATGAGCTCAGAGCTGCAATGAGACGTATGGGCGAATTCCTTGACGGCTATCATCAGAAATAAGTAAAAACATTCCAGAGATCCGACGGATTTTAACCTCCGACGGGTCTTTTTTACAGCCAATAACCAAAACTTATTGTCAGATATACCCATAAAAAGTCGGCAAGTATTTTGAGAATTTTCAATTTAAATATTGTTAATGGAAAAGCCTTGTGTTATAATTATGATGAATAAATTTTTGAAAGGATGAAGAAACATGACTTACAAAGAAAAATATCAGCAGTGGCTCACCTTTGACGAAGACACAAAAGCAGAGCTTTCAGCCATTACCGACGAAAAGGAAATTGAAGACAGATTTTATAAAGACCTTGCTTTCGGAACAGGCGGACTTCGCGGCATTATGGGAGCAGGCTCAAACCGTATGAACAAGTATACTGTCGGTAAAGCCACCTACGGTCTTTCACAGTATATCAAGAGCAAAAACAGCGGTGAGCTCAGCGTGGTACTCGCATATGACTCAAGAAACAACTCCGCTTACTTTGCCCGTGTTGCAGCTGATATCTTCTCAGGTCAGGGCTTCAAGGTTTATCTTTTCGAGTTTCTTGTTCCCGTACCCGTACTCTCATTTGCAACAGCACATCTCGGCTGTACAGCAGGTGTAATGCTTACAGCTTCACATAACCCTAAGGAATATAACGGATATAAGGTCTATGACGGCAAGGGCTGTCAGTTCTGCACAGAAGATGCCAAGGGTGCCATCGAGTGCATAAACGCTATTGAAGATTACACAGCTATCCCCTTTGAGGGAAAGGCTGAAAATATAAATATGGTAGGCGAAGATGTTCTTTCTGCATTCCTCGCTAAAGTTAAGGAGCAGAGCGTTTACGAAGAGCCCTCAGAGCTTAAAATTGTTTACACTCCCCTTCACGGTACCGGTAATATCCCCGTAAGAAGAATGCTCGAAGGTATGAATGTAACCGTAGTTAAAGAGCAGGAAATGCCCGACGGTAACTTCTCAACTGTAAGAAGTCCCAACCCCGAAGAAAAAGACGCTCTTACCATTGCTATCGAAAAGGCTAAGGAAATCGGTGCAGACCTTGTTCTCGGCACTGACCCGGACTGTGACAGAGTTGGTATCGCTGTAAAGAGCGGCGACGAATATGTCCTCTTCACAGGTAATCAGACAGGTGCTCTTCTCGTCAAGTTTATCCTTGAGATGAAGAAGGCTACCCTCACTTCAAAGAGCACTCTCGTAAAGACTATCGTAACCTCAGAGCTCGGTGCAAACATCGGCAGAAGCTACGGTCTTCAGTGTGAAGAAACCCTCACAGGCTTCAAGTACATCGGTGACAAGATCAACAAATATGAAGCAAGCGGTGAGCAGGAATTCATTATCGGCTATGAAGAGTCCTACGGCTATCTTGTAGGTACTCACGCAAGAGATAAGGACGCTGTTGTTTCCTCAATGCTCATTTGTCAGATGGCAGCTTACTATCATAACAAGGGCAAGACCCTGGTTGATGCTCTTGAGGATATCTACGCTGAATACGGCTATTATCTCGATCACCTTGATTCATTCGTACTCAAGGGTAAAGACGGTGCAGAGAAGATTGCCGACCTTATGGTTTACTTCAGAGATAAGGGCATGGACCTCTTTGAGGGTCTCGAAGAAGTTATCGACTATAGTAAGGGTATTGCAGATCTTCCCAAGGAAAACGTTCTCAAGTTCCTCTGGAAAAACGGCTCGTGGATGGCTGTAAGGCCTTCGGGTACAGAGCCTAAGATCAAGGTTTACTACAGTGTTCAGGCAGACACAAGAGAAGAATCCAAGGCAAGACTTGCCGAGTACAAGAGCGTTATCGATAACATTATAAAATAAGAGGTAACTATGACAGTTCAGAATTATGTTGAAAACATCCTTCAGCCGAAGCTTCAGGGCGACGGCGGTTGGGTGGAATATGTAAGTCTCGAGGGTGATAAACTCACCCTCATTTTCCGTGGCGAATGCAGCAAGTGTCTCATACTTCACCGCTGCACAGCCTGGATTGAAGAGCAGATAAAGCACGACCTCAAAAAGACGCTCAGGGTTGAAGCTATCCGCAAAAAGCCTTACTTTCAGGACACATAAGGAGGAATATAGCTATGGCACATATTAAAGTTATCCGCCGTTCAATGCGTCCCGAAGAATGGACAGATCTGCGCTTCGGCTGGCTTAAAAGACACATTTATTCCTCCAAGTGGGAAATAGACAACCTGCTGATCAGAGACGCCCGTCAGGTAAGTGAAATGAACTTTGAGTATTATTCTGAGGACTACAGACCTCTCAACAAGGGCGATATGTATTTCACACCCGACGGTACCGCTTTTATTAAAGCTGACGTTACTTTGCCTGATGAGCTCAAGGGTAAAGAGCTTTGGTTCAGCCTTAAAACTGCAGCTGAAATCTGCGTTAAGGTTAACGGCAGATATGTAGGCGGTGTTGACCCCAACAGAGAAAGAATGCTCCTTTCCCCTTACATAAACGAAAACGAAGTTCTTCACTTCGAAATGATGGGCTATAACCGTTCAAAGCCCGATGACGAAAGAAACCCCGAATCTCTTTCCGTACGTGGCTGCCGTCAGATTTTTGAAGGCGCTTATATCTGCACAGTAAATCACGAAGTGCAGGATTTAGTATGGGACTTTGAGCTTCTTTTAGATATCGCAAAGAGTGAGCTTTTCAATGAAGACTACAGAGCTTTTCTTAATAAAGAGCTTTGCAACGCTATGAATCTCATTGACTTCGACTCTGATGAGCTCACAGGTGTATCTGAAGCTAAAAAATATGTAGACGAGGTTATCTATGCCAATGACAATTACAAGGGCAACGGCGATGTGGCACTTATAGCTCATTCACACCTTGATGTGGCATATTACTGGAGAAGAATCCACGCTGTACAGAAAAATCTCCGCACAGTGCTTATTCAGCTTCGTCTTATGGATAAGTATCCCGACTTCAAGTACACTCATACTCAGCCTTATGTTTATGAGACTCTTGAAAAGTATTATCCCGAGGTTTTTGAAGAACTCAAAGAAAAGGTTGCAAACGGTCAGTTTGAACCGGTAGGCGCTATGTATGTTGAGCCCGACTGTAATGTCCCCTCAGCTGAATCACTTATCCGTCAGTGTCTTTACGGTCAGCAGACCTACAAGAGAATGTTCGGTAAAACTGTAAATAATGCATGGCTTCCCGACGTTTTCGGCAACTCATGGATTTTACCTCAGATACTCAGAAAAAGCGGTGTTGACTACTTTGTATCAAATAAGATGTCAACATGGAACGACACTAACCGCTTCCCTCATAATAACTTCAAATGGAAGGGTATCGACGGCAGTGAGGTTCTTGCCTGCGTACCCCCTACACACTTCATAACCTGGAATATGCCCTCACAGATTCAGGAAAACTGGGAGGCTTACATAGACAAGGACTCAGGCGGTCAGACTCTCAATATGTTCGGCTACGGTGACGGCGGCAGTGGCTGTACTGAAGAAATGATAGAGCTTATGCACCGTTTTGAAAAGCTTTCTATTATGCCCAAGTGCGAACACGTAAGAGGCGACGAGTTCCTCGAGAAAAATCTCAAAGACAATGACAGTCTCGAAACCTGGGACGGCGAGCTTTACCTCGAAATGCACAGAGGCACTTTCACAACAAAGAGCATTCTCAAACGCTATAACAGAGTGCTTGAATTCAAGTTCAGAACTGCCGAAATGCTCAGCGTAATGAAAAGTGACATTGACACAGATAAGATAAGAGAGCTTTATAAGAAGTTCCTTATAAATCAGTTCCACGATATTATCCCCGGCTCTCATATTCATCCCGTTTACGAAGATGCTATGGCTGATTATCTTGAAATTGACAAGGCTCTAGATGAAATCACAGGTACAGGCAGTAAGTATTTCAACACTCTTAATATGAAGCGTGACGCTCTCACCTTTGTTCCCAACAAGAAAGGAACAGCAACGAGATACGGCGAAAAGGGTAACTGGCTTGTTCCGAATATTCCTGCTCTTTCATCGTCAACCCTTCGTGCAAACAAGTACACTGATGAGTGGATAAACGTATGCGATACAGTTGAGACTCCTTATTATTCAGTGAAGTTCCGTGATGACGGCTCAATCGAAAGTCTCTATGATAAAGAGCTCTGCCGTGAATGGGTAAAGGGCGACTTCAACAAGCTTAAGATTTATACAGACAACCCCGGCAACTATGATGCATGGGATATTCTGCCCAACTATAAGGACAAGCAGATTGAGGTCAGGGTTAAGACTCCTTTACATCTCACCGAAAAAGACGGCGAGTGTGCTACCTTTGAAACAGTTCTTGCGACTGAAAAATCAGAATGGAAGATGCTCATTCGTCTCTTCAGAAGAAGCAGAGGCATCGAGGTTGAGAATATCGTTGACTGGCACGAAAAGCACAAGCTTGCCAAAGCACAGTTCTCATGTAATGTTCTCACAAGAAAGGCTCTTTGCGACGTAAGTGCAGGCTATATCGAGCGAGAGACTCACCGTAACACCACCTGGCAGCAGGCCCGTTTCGAATGCTGTCACCACAAATGGTGCGATCTCAGTGAAACCGGCGGCGGTATCGCTATAATCAATGACGGCAAGTATGGCGCGTCCTTTGAGGAAAACACTATCGGTCTGTCTCTTCTTCGTGCGACTATCAGACCCGACGTAACATCCGATATGGGCAGGCACAATTTCTGCTATATGATTATGCCTCACGGCGGCGACGTTATTTCTGCCGGCATCAATAATATTGCTTTCCAGTATAATGTGCCTCTTATCAGAAGTGACTGTGAGTGGACTCTGCCGAAATTTGAACCCTTATATCTTCAGGCAGCAAAGAAAAGCGAAGACGGCACTATGACAGTTATACGTCTGAGTGAACAGAATGGCTCAAGAGGTCAGATAAAGCTCGGCAAAACGGTTAAGCTTCTCAATATGCTTGAGGAAGTAATCGTCGAAACCGATACAATTGAATATTCACCCTTTGAGATTATAACATTGGGTATGTAAAGCATTCAGCACTCCGGCGGCAAGTCGGGGTGCTTTTCAGTTCTGATGAAGAGGTGGGGACGGTGGCTCCGTCACCGTTTACGGTGCGAGGGCACCCTGCGGGTGCCCTTGGAAAGCACTTCGTGCTTTCACGGAGCCACCGTGCTCCCCTCCACCGCTGACTCTATAAACAGCCCTTGTCAATCTTGCATAAAATTTTCACTGCAGGCAATACTTATTTCTACAGCAAATAATTCATATCTACTTGCTATGAATTCAAAATAATGATATACTACCATTAAAGTAGGAATTATCACAAAAGAGGTGATTTAAGATGAAAATATCCACTAAAGGCAGATACGGTCTCCGTATTATGACAGACCTTGCCGTAAACGGCGCAGACTGCTGTATCTCTCTCAAAGATATAGCCGAAAGAGAACACCTGTCTGAAAAGTACCTTGAGCAGATTATCAACCTTCTTTCAAAAGAGGGACTTGTAAAAGCTGTACGAGGGGCAAAGGGCGGATATCATCTCACAAAATCTCCCGAGGAAATTACTGTCGAAGATATTCTGAAGGCAACTGAAGGCTCCCTTGCTCCCGTTGCCTGCGCAGAAGATAACGGTAAATGTGAAAATTACTGCGACTGTGTTACGTCCTTTATCTGGACTCAGATATATGAAGCAACTATTTCTGTTGTAAGTAAAATAACACTTAAAGATCTCGCGGAAAGAAGTATCGCATCAGAAAAATCAGGATTGGAGTGTATGAAAAAATGAGATACGTATACGCTGATAACGCCGCTACTACTCCCGTATCAAAAAAAGTAGTTGAGGCTATGCTTCCTTATATGACCGAGCATTACGGCAACCCCTCAAGCCTTTACGGTATAGGTCAGGTGGCCGCAAGCGCTGTAAGAACTGCAAGAGCTCAGGTTGCTGCAGCTCTCGGCGCAGATGAAAAGGAAATATTCTTCACCTCAGGCGGCAGCGAAGCTGACAACTGGGCAATCAAGGGTGCTGCAGCTCTCGGTGCAAAAAAAGGTAAAAAGCACCTTATCACAACTAAGTTCGAGCACCACGCTGTACTTCACACTATGGCAGCTCTCGAGAAAGAAGGCTTTAAGGTAACATACCTTGACGTTTATGAAAACGGCATTGTTAAGCTCGAAGATGTTGAAAAGGCAATCACAGATGAAACCTGCCTTGTGACTATTATGTATGCCAACAACGAAATCGGCACCGTGCAGCCTATAGCCGAAATCGGCAAGCTTTGCCATGACAAGGGTGTGCTTTTCCATACAGACGCAGTTCAGGCTGTAGGACACCTTAAGATTGATGTAAAAGAGCAGAATATTGATATGCTCTCACTTTCAGGTCACAAGTTCCATGCAGTAAAAGGCACCGGCGCTCTTTATTGCAGAAAAGGCATACGTCTTCCGAATCTCATAGAGGGTGGCGCACAGGAAAGCGGCCGCAGAGCAGGCACTGAAAATGTACCCGGCATTGTAGGTCTCGGCGTTGCCATTACGGAAATGAATGAGCATCTTGAAGAAAACTACATCAAGGTCAAGGCACTCCGTGACAGACTCTTCGAAGGTGCAAGCAAGATTTCACATTCAAGAATCAACGGCGATAAGGAGCAGAGACTTCCCGGCAACTTCAGCATGTGCTTCGAGGGTGTCGAGGGTGAAAGCTTACTTCTTATGCTCGACATGAAAGGCGTAAGCGCTTCAAGCGGCTCAGCCTGCACATCAGGCAGTCTTGACCCCAGCCATGTGCTTTTATCAATCGGTCTCAAGCACGAGGTAGCACACGGTTCACTGAGACTTTCCCTTAATGAAAACAACACCGAGGAAGATGTTGACTATATCTTAGAGGTACTCCCCCCTATCATCGAGAGACTCCGCGATATGTCACCCCTCTGGGAGCACATACTTGAAAACGAAAAGAATAACTAAGGAGAGAAACAACAATGGTATACAGTGAAAAAGTAATGGAACATTTTGCCAACCCTCATAACGTTGGCGTAATCGAAGATGCAAACGGTGTCGGTGAAATCGGCAACGCTAAGTGCGGCGACATCATGAAGATGTATCTTAAAATTGAAAATGACATCATCGTTGATGTAAAATTCAAGACATACGGCTGTGCAAGCGCTATTGCAACAAGCTCAATAGCAACTGACCTTATCAAAGGTCAGCCCATCAGTGAGGCTCTCAAGCTCACAAACCAGGCAGTTGTTGAAGCGCTCGACGGTCTTCCTGCAGTAAAAATTCACTGCAGCGTTCTTGCTGAGCAGGCTATCAAAGCAGCTCTTGCAGACTATTACACAAGACAGGGCATTGATCCCGAGCCTATCGTAGGCAAGATCAAAGACCACGATCATCACGACAGTTGCTCATTATAATGACTAAGGCGGTACAGATTAGTTTCTGTACGCCTTTTTTGTTAGTCGGTTAAAGCAGTCAGTCCGGTGGCTCCATCGCCGTTTACGGCGTGAGGGCGCCTTACAGGCGCCCTCGGAAAGCACCCCGAGGTGCTTTCACGGAGCCACCTTCTCCTTTTCATATCAGACTGACAGTGAGCGTCAGTCAAGCAGACCGATTTGAAGACGTAAACCGAAACGGCGGTGCAGGTAATACCTGCCCCGCCGGAGTTTATATTTTTTTATTCTGTTCTGAGAGCCTCAACAGGGTCTTTCTTAGCTGCAATTGATGAAGGTACGAGACCTGCAATAAAGGTAAGACCGACGCTGATGCAAATAAGTGTAATCGCTACGCCGAAGGGAAGCTCTGCCGCCGCATATGTGTTTGTGAAATGCTGAAGCAAGAGATTTATGGGTATTTCAAGAAGAAGCGTACACAGTATACCCAAGGTACCCGCGGCAAAACCTATGGTTATGGTTTCAGCGTTGAATACTCTTGATACATCACCCTTTGACGCACCGATACTTCTGAGAATACCGATTTCCTTGGTTCTCTCAAGAACTGAAATGTATGTGATAATACCGATCATAATTGAAGATACAACAAGAGATATTGCAACAAAAACAACAAGAACGTACGTTACAATATTGATAATCTGATTGACGGTTGTCAGAAGTGCACCAACTGCATCTGTAGGCTCGATCTGATACTCCTCGTGGCCGTCTTCAGCAACCTTCTCGTTATAGTAATCTATCATTTCGAAAAGATCATCTTTTGTATCAAAGGTCTTCGCATAGAAATAGATAGATGTAGGTGTATCAATATCCTGATAGCCGAGAGTTGCCATTGTCTGATCGTATGAGCACTTGGCATTCATGCTGTCTATATAAGCCTGCTTGATAGCTATTACCTGCTCATCGTTGAGGTAACCTTCCACCAGCTTTTTCTGAAGCTCTGTAAGATTACCAAGGTCAAAACCTGATGTAAGCGTGCTTGAAAGCATACTTGTGATATCCATTTCACCTATATTGAATTCACCGAGTAAACTCATAAAGGGTTCGAGATCAAGGTACTTAAGATCAATCTGACTCAGGTCTATGTCCTTAATATCAAAGTCGTTGATTGAATAGTTTACAAAATCAAGACCTGTAAGCACGTCTTTGTCCGGTGAAGCAAGCTGTTCTTTTACAACCTGAGATTCCTCTGCGCCCTTGAGGACATATTCCTTAAGCTCTGCGGTATATCCGATATAACCGGTACCTACAGCAAGAAGATTGTCATCTCTGGGACGGATAATACCCACGATGTTGAGATCAAGTCCGTCGTCAATTACCTTCTTGAGGAAGTCGGCATCTGAACGATTATCTTTCCAAAGGCCTGTTTTGCTGTCCTTTACCATAAAATCGCTATTGAGAACAAGCTTGAACTTTATATTGCATATATCCTCATATGAGTATGAGGTTGCTACTGTCTGCTGCATACCGCTGCCGGAAAGAGAAGACATAATATCGTTTGTAAATTCGCTCTGATCACGGAGTCCGAGACCGTAAAGTATAAGCTCATTGATTTCGTTATTTACGTCAACAACCACTACAATTTCATTAGCCTTTGTAGGATATGTACCGTAAACAAGAGTGTACTGCTCTTTCATTACATCAACATCACCTACAACCTCATCCCATACGCTGAAGCCTGTGCCGATAAAGCCTTCCATAAGACTGAGCATTTCACCTGCACCAAGGGAGTCAAGAAGTGTACTGGGGTTAACCTGATTGATACCGTTTTCCGTATCAGCTCTGTAGATGTTTATGGGCGGTGTGTATCTGTACTGAATATCGTTGCATGTTTCGTCGAAGGCTTCTCTGTTGTCTTCAATATATTTTTTGAAGGACTTAAGATTGTTGGCATTTGACTTGGCAATGAAGTTATTTACCATTTCAGATACCATTTCATTGACATAAATCTTTTCTCTGTCGTGGTCAAGGTCCGCAAGGGTTGCGCCCATACCGGTCATAGTTGTCATCATACTGTCAATGTCGAGAGATTCCTTTTCTATAGTGACAGGCATCGCCATAAGGGTATCATTCTGCATTTTATCAACATAGTTCTGTATACCTGTTGAAAGTGCCATTACAAGGGCAATACCGATAATACCGATAGAGCCTGCAAAAGCTGTAAGAATGGTTCTGCCCTTTTTAGTGCCGAGGTTACGAAGACTGAGACCGAAAGCTGTTGCGAGACTCATTGAGGGCTTTTTGCCTTTTTTAAGTTCTTCCTCAGCTTTAGCCTTTTCGAGCTCTCTGTCTTCATCATCGGGATTGAAGGGGTTACTGTCTTCGGTTATCTTACCGTCTTTACACTTGATAATTCTGTTTGAATATTCGTAAGCAAGATCAGGGTTATGTGTTACCATGATAATAAGCTTATCCTTGGATATTTCCTTGAGAAGCTCCATAATCTGAACACTTGTTTCACTGTCAAGAGCACCTGTTGGCTCGTCGGCAAGAATAATATCGGGATTGTTGATAAGTGCACGCGCAATGGCAACTCTCTGCACCTGGCCGCCTGACATCTGGTTAGGCTTTTTATTGAGATGCTTACCGAGGCCTACCTGCACAAGAGCAGCAACTGCTCTTTCTCTTCTTTCCTTTTTGGTTACACCCGAAAGAGTAAGAGCAAGCTCAACGTTAGCAAGAATACTCTGATGAGGAATAAGGTTATAGTTCTGGAAAACAAAGCCGATTGAGTGGTTTCTGTAAGTATCCCAGTTTTCATCGGTAAATGTCTTTGTCGACTTACCGTTGATTACGAGGTCACCGTCTGTATATATATCAAGGCCGCCGATGATATTGAGCATTGTTGTCTTACCGCAGCCTGAGGGACCGAGAATTGAAACAAATTCACTTTCTCTGAAATTTATGTTTATATCACTCAATGCCCTTACGGTGGTGTCGCCTGTAACGTAGTCTTTACATATGTTCTTTAATACCAGCATTGTTTACACCTCCTGATTGATGCGCTTTTTAAGGTTTCTGAAGTTTACCACTCTTCTTTTAAGGAAGCGGTTTATTCTGACTCTTTCCTTGATGTATATGAGCTCGGCAAGAGCGATGAAAAGGAAAGTGAAATATATTCCTGTGCCGTCAAGCTTGCTTTCGGGCTCATAAATAATTGTAGGCAGATAATCTTCCTGTACAGTTTCTTCTACAATAGGTCTTTCCCTGAAGAATAGCTTATACATCCATTCTACAGTTTCATCGACCGTCATACTGTCAAGATCTTCACCGATGCCGCCGACAAAGCTTGCCACCATTTCATTATCTCCTGCGGCACCCATAAGCTGGCCGAGTATATCAGCTTCGGGATCCTTCATTATTTCTGCAAGGAAACGCATAATAGAAACCATAATAGCAGTCTGATCAGCTTTTATATATGTTATATCAGCAAATTCACTGCCGACTGTTCTTTTACTCTTTACGGTCACAGCTTCGCCCATTTTTGCATATTCGTTGATATCGAGAGAGCTGATATCTATACCGAATTCGTTATCCTTGAGCATATCCGAAAGTATTGATTCAATATCTATATTCATCATCTCAGACATATCAAGCATATTTTCCATACCGACTTCCTTAAGAAGTGCAGTAAAAGGATACATAAGGTTTTCCAGACAGATTTCAATACCGCCGCCGTTTACAAAGTAAATAAGGTTCGGAAGAATTTCAGTCAAAGTATAAACAGGCTTTTCAAGGAATCTTTCAATAAGACCCACAAGGGTTTCGGCTATTGCTTCTATACCCTTTCCTTTTTCTGAAGCCTTTTTATATTCTTCATAGGTGAGTATGCTGTCGCTTTCACAGCCGAGAGCCTCAAGAAGAGGAATAACCGCTGTATTATAGCCATTGCTGCCGTAAACATCAATGGAGCCTAAAAGCTGAATCTTATCCTGACAAAGCACCATTGCAATTATGTCTTCCATAGGACGAAGTGCAGCGCAGACCGCCTTTATAAAACCGTCCTTATCACCGTTTCTGAAACCCCATGAAAGGTAATTTACATTTACCTTGTCCCATGACGATGCTTTTGAAAGAGCATATCGTGTATTTGAGAAACGCACCTCTGTAAGCTCATTTGCAAGAGCAGCAGGCGAAATATCGAGTCCTGCAATTGCACCCACCGCCTTGAGCTCTTCGCCCGAAAGTATACCGTAGATTTCGCATACCAATGTGCTTACAAGCTTGTTGGAATATATCTCGTGACTGAGTGCTTCCCTGACTGTTTTATATTCGCCGCCCTCAGCTATAACCTGATCGAGTAATTCATCGATACCGTCAACGACTCTCTGGAATTTTTCCTTTGAGAGATTCTGTGTATAGCTTACATTCAAGGGCTCAAATGCTGTAAACACCCAGGCGTAATTATTGTATTCTCCCTCAGTATCGTTGAGAAGTCTTACAAGCAGTTCTATAATATCATCGGTATCCTTAGCCATAAGGTTATCGATTATCTTCTTCATTTCGGCAGAGTCCGTATCAAGACCCTCTTCAAGGATTTCTCTGTTTACCTTTACAGTATCAACAATCCATCTCAGAATCACAGTAAAAGTAGCAGCCTTATCGCTGACAACCTCACCGCTGTCGCTTACTATACCGCAGGAAGCAATTTCCTTAAGGTCGATTTCTGCTATCTCAAGGCCTGTCGAAGCAAGGATATCGTTGAAGTTGAGAGTGAAATTCTGTGTGTAGCTTTCGCTGTCCTGAATAAAGGAAAGTATATTTTCAACCTTGATAAAGGTTGATATGTTAAAAAGCTGGAGTCTTAAGGGCTCAATAAGAGTCGCAACTGCCTCGTCAAGACCGCCTTCCTCAAGGAAGTATGCAATACCGGGTAAAATATCTGTCAGCACATCACAGGGAGCGTCGAGAGCTCTCTCAGCTAAAAGGAAAAGATCCCCGATAATATTTTCAAGCATTGAATTTTTGTTTTCTTTGGCCTCAGCATAGAAAACTCCGCTGTCTGTTATGCTCTCACAGCCCAATGACTTAAGTGTCGGGATGATAGATGTTTCATATCCCTTTGCACCCTCAAAGCCTATGAGGGGATTGATTGAGTATCTGCCGCCGCAAAGAAGAGCATAGAGCAAGTTGTTAAAGGGTGAAAGCACTGCAGCTGTAGCCTTGATGAAGCTTTCCTTATCCTTTACGCCCCAGGAAGCATTTTCAAGAGAAACCTCGCTCCATTTGTCAAAGCCTTCAAGCTTTTCTTGAACTTCGGGATAAGCACCCAAGTTCTTTGCTACGCCATCGGTTGAAACGTCAAGACCGAGAGAAGAAATACTGTCAGCATTTTCTTCTACTGCAGAGTATATACCAACAGTAAGTGAGGATAAAACCTCGTCCCTGTAAATCTGCGGTAAAATAAGATTTTCAAGGGAGCCTTCTTCTGTAGACTCAGCAAAAGTCTTTATAATTATGTCAGTCTTATCAATAGTAGCCGATATCTGCTCTTTGGTTACGCCCTCAGGGTAAGTCACTGCAAGAGCTCCCGGCATCAGGCTGAGCACTGTCAGCAGAATCACTGTCAGCAGGCTGATGACTTTTCTTCCTTTTTTAATCATATATGTAATCCACCTTTTCCTGTTTAATCGTGAGAAGCACTTTCTGAAACGCTGTTTGAAATATCCGAGACCTTTTTTATAATTCTCAGAAACTCACAGACGTCCTCTTCACCAAGCTGTTCAACTATCACAAGTGCGTTTTTTATTGCCTGTTCACGGTAACGCATATAGTGAAGAGTACCCTCACTTGTAAGTATAATAGTAGAAGTTCTTCTGTCTTTTTTGTTATGTACCTTTTTTACAAATCCCTTTGCCTCAAGGGTTTTGACTAATGCGGAAAGTCTTGCGGGAGTAAAGTCAAAATACTGTATTATCTCCCCCGGTGTACTCTGACCTCCGAGACTGTTGAGGATTGACATAAGCATATTTTCGCCCTTGAGAGAGAAATTCAGCTTATCAAAAAGGCCTTCAATGTTTATGCTGTCGAAGGTTTCGAATATCTTTTCTATAAGTTTTTCATTGCTCACTCTGTATCACTCCTTCTGTTTTTTGCGCAGTCCTATACCATTATAATTTAATAGTGTTAATAATATACCATACAGGATTTTGCAAGTCAATAGACAAACTATTAAATAGAAGCCTATTGCACAAAAACATTGTTTGTTTTTTGTTGGAAATGCTTAAACAATATGTTAATTTCACCGCATTTTCCCACTTTTCAGCCCATATATTAAACTTGTAACCATAAAGAAACCTTAAACTTTATTAACAGTGTTAAGCTTTTAAAAATTCTGATATTTTTATGCAACATTATTGACAAACTTTATGCAGGATACTATAATGTCAAGGTAAATGTTAGCAAACTAACAGTTCGCAGACTAACAAATCCATAAAGGAGGCAGAAATGTATACACGAAAGCTTAGCTTTGAGCTTCACCGTTCATCAAGACTTGTAAAAAGATATATGGACAATGACGCTTCAAAGATGTATGTAGAAAAAATGACAGGCACCCACGGCTGGGCTATAGGCTTCTTTTTTAATAACAGAGATAAGGACATTTTCCAGAAGGACTTTGAGCAGGAATTCAATATCCGCCGTTCAACTGCCAGCAATATACTCTCCCTTATAGAAAAGAACGGTCTGATAAAGAGAGAAAGCGTACCCTATGACGCAAGGCTCAAGAAAATCACCCTCACCCAAAAGGCCCTCGATGTTCAGAGCGTAGTAGATGAGGCCTTTGAAAGACTCGAAGACAATTTGCGAAAAGACATAAGTGAAGAAGAGCTTCAGGTGTTTTTCAGAGTCATTGACAAGATAAACAGCAACTTAGAAAGGAATGGTGAAGACAATGATTAAACGACTCAGCAAATGTATCAGGGAATATAAGCTTCCTTCTATACTCGCTCCCATATTTATAGCCTGTGAAGTTATACTTGAAGTTTTCATTCCGCGTATTATGGGTTGGCTCATAGATAACGGCATTGATAAAGGTGACACAGGTTATGTTATAAGAACGGGTTTTCTTCTCGTTATACTTTGCACACTCAGCCTTTTAAGCGGTGTGGCTTCAGGTACCGCTGCCGCAAAAGCAAGCTCAGGCTTTGCTAAAAACTTAAGACATGATATGTATCACAATGTTCAGAGTTTCTCTTTTGCAAGTATCGACAAATTCTCCACCTCAGGTCTTGTTACAAGACTTACAACAGATGTCACAAACCTGCAGAACTCATATCAGATGATAATCCGTATTGCAGTGCGCTCACCTGCTATGCTTATTTTCTCACTTACTATGGCTCTGAGCATCAATGCAAGAATAAGTCTTATCTTCCTTTGTGTTATCCCGTTTCTCGCCTTGGGACTTTATCTTATTGTTTCTCACGCACATCCTGTTTTCAAGAGAGTTTTCAAAACCTACGACAAGCTCAACAGCGTTGTGAATGAAAATCTTCACGGTATAAGAGTTGTTAAGTCCTTTGTAAGAGAAGACAAAGAAGAAGAAAAGTTCAAAACCGTATCAGGAACCATTTTCTCAGACACAAAGAAAGCGGAAGGCCTGATTGCCTTCAATGCTCCTCTTATGCAGTTCAGTTCATACTTATGTATGCTTCTTATCGCCTGGTTCGGTGCCAGACTCATAATCGGCTCAAATGCCGTAGAAATGACAACAGGTGACCTTTTCAGCGTAATAACCTACACAATGCAGATTCTCTCCACCCTTATGATGCTCTCTATGATTTTCGTTATGCTCACTATGTCAAAGGCATCAGGCGAAAGAGTATGCGAGGTACTTAATGAAGTTACCGATCTTCACAATCCGGAGAATCCCGTTTATGAAGTAAAAGACGGCAGTATCGACTTCGAGAATGTGGGCTTCAGCTATGCAAAAAACGAAGATAATCTCTGTCTTAAAAATGTAAACATCTCCATAAAATCAGGTGAAACCGTAGGTATCATCGGCTCCACAGGCTCGTCAAAAACCACCTTTGTTCAGCTTATCCCCCGTCTTTATGATGTCACTACAGGTACTCTTAAGGTCGGTGGTACAGATGTAAAAGAATATGACCTAGATACTCTTCGTAACGAAGTGGCTATGGTGCTTCAGAAAAATGTTCTCTTCTCGGGCACAATCAAGGATAATCTCCGTTGGGGCAACGAAAACGCCACAGACGAAGAAATGATTGAAGCCTGCAAGCTTGCTCAGGCTCACCCCTTCATCAGTGAAATGCCCGATGGATATGACACCTACATCGAGCAGGGCGGTACCAACGTTTCCGGCGGTCAGAAGCAGAGAATATGTATTGCCCGCTCACTGCTGAAAAAACCGAAGATACTCATACTCGATGACTCAACCAGTGCTGTCGACACGAAAACAGACGCCCTGATCAGAATGGCTTTTAAACAGTATATCCCCGAAACTACAAAGATAATCATTGCTCAGAGAATCTCCTCTATTCAGGACGCAGATAAAATCATTGTCCTTGACGGCGGCGAAATAAGCGCCTTCGGCACTCACGATGAGCTTATGAAAACAAGTGAAATCTACAAAGAAGTTTACACTTCACAGGTGAAGGGAGGAAGCGAAAATGAGTAATCCTCAGACAAAGAAGAATATCAACCTCACTCCACCTCCCCGTCCCGGCGGAAAGGGTGCACCTATGAGAATACCCGGACAAAAAATGGACTTCAAGGTGCTTTCAAGAGTTTTCGGATATGTAGGAACAAAATATAAGTTCCTTATGCTGTTGGTTGTTATATGTATTTTTATTTCGAGTATTGCCACCGTTTTCTCTTCCCTTTTTCTCGGCAATCTCATCGACGATCACATCAAGCCTATGCTTGAAACCGGCAGCAGCGACTTTGCACCCTTGCTTGCAATGCTCCTTAAAATGGCGTGCATTTTCCTTCTGGGAATAGTTTCAACCTATACCTACAACATAATAATGGTACAGGTTGCTCAAGGCGTGCTCAAAACTATAAGAGACGATATGTTCACCCATATGCAATCTCTGCCTATAAAATATTTTGACACCAACAGCCACGGCGATATTATGAGCCGATATACCAACGACATTGATACCCTGAGACAGATGATAAGTATGACCATTCCCCAGATTATTTCCTCTGCCGTAACCATTGTTTCGACCTTTATTGCTATGGTTTCGCAAAGCATACCTCTTACAGTTGTGGTTATCCTCTGCATAGTCGTTATGATGTTTTTCACCGGTAAAATTGCAGGCAATTCAGGTAAGTTTTTCCTTAAACAGCAGGAATCCTTAGGTGATATCAACGGCTATATTGAAGAAATGATAACAGGTCAGAAGGTCATCAAGGTTTTCTGTCACGAGGACAAATCAAAAAAGGACTTCGACGAAAAAAACGAGGAACTCTATCACAACGCTTATTCAGCTAACAAATTCGTCAATATGCTCGGACCCATAAATAATAACCTCGGACATCTTCAGTATGTTATTTTGGCTGTTATAGGCTGCTCTCTTGCAGTTCTCACCTCTACGGGAGCCGTACCGGAAGAAGGGTTCTTCTCAATATTTGCCGCCTCGGCAGGTACAGTCGCAGCCTTTCTTCAGCTTTCAAAGGGCTTCACAATGCCCATAAACCAGATTTCTCAGCAGATGAACAGTGTTGTTATGGCAATGGCAGGTGCAAAGAGAATTTTCGCTCTTCTCGATGAAAAAAAAGAAAAAGACGAGGGCTATGTTACTCTTGTCAACGCAAAGTACGATGAAAACGGCAGCATTACCGAAACTCCCGAGCACACAGGTCTCTGGGCCTGGAAACATCCCCACGAAGACGGTACAACAACCTATACAAAGCTTCAGGGCGAGGTAAGATTCTTTGATGTTGACTTCGGTTATAACGAAGAAAAAATCGTTCTTCATAACATCACTCTCTATGCAGAGCCCGGTCAGAAGGTAGCTTTCGTAGGTGCAACAGGTGCAGGTAAAACAACTATCACAAATCTTATCAACCGTTTCTATGACATTGCCGACGGAAAAATACGCTATGACGGCATCAATATCAACAAGATCAAAAAAGCTGATCTTCGCCGCTCATTAGGCATAGTACTTCAGGACACCAACCTTTTTACAGGTACGGTTATGGAAAATATCCGTTACGGCAATCTTGATGCAACTGACGAACAGGTTATTGAGGCGGCCAAGCTTGCCAACGCCCACTCGTTCATCAGCCGACTTCCTGAGGGTTATAACACTATGCTTACGGGCAACGGTGCAAACCTTTCTCAGGGTCAGCGACAGCTTATCTCTATTGCCAGAGCTGCCGTTGCAGACCCGCCGGTTATGATTCTTGACGAGGCGACCTCTTCAATTGATACGCGTACGGAGGCTCTTGTGCAAAAGGGTATGGATGCACTTATGCACGGCAGGACTGTATTTGTTATTGCACACAGGCTTTCGACTGTACAGAATTCCGATGTAATTATGGTGCTTGAGCACGGTGTTATTATTGAGCGTGGCACTCATGATGATCTTATTGCCAAGAAGGGCAAGTATTATCAGCTTTATACCGGTGCTTTTGAATTGGAATAATCAGAAATTATGAATTATGAATTGCGGGTAAGACTGTATTGAAAGGTACTGTCTTACCGCTTTTTTTGCTGTGGAGCTCCTTTTCATTGAATGCACTGCAGTCACGAACTCAATAAAAGCCTCACTTAAACTTAATTAAAAACTTCCGTATTTCAGTTGACTTTACGAGACAAAATATAGTATAATAATCAGTATGGAAATTGTGCTCAATTTCCTTTGTAACAACATTTGCCCAAAGGCAGATATATCACTTTTGGCGTAGCCAAAATATCACATCGGCTTTGCCGATATATCACTCGTGCGACAGCACGAATATCACAACACGAAGTATTATAATCGGAGGTGGGTCTGAATTGGATAGTAGCGATAAACCTAACGGGTGCAATTTAATATTCGTGCAGACCCTGCCGTGTCACTCATAATGACCTTTTTTTATCGGCACTTTCTGCACTAAGAAAGTCGGTGAAAAACATGAATGAAAATCTTTTCGGCGGCCTTTATAAGCTGCTGGCAAAAAACCAGCTCAAAGAGCTGAAGGATGAACTCTCAGACATGGCGTATCCCGATATCGCGGAATTTATCATGGATCTCGATGACGATAAGCTCGCTGTTAAAATATTCCGTATATTGTCAAAGGATATCTCCGCTGATGTTTTTGCTTACCTTGAGCCTGACAGGCAAAGCGTCATTGTGCAGTCTATAACCGACAGCGAAATCGGAAGACTTATGGACGACCTTTTCCTCGATGACGCCGTTGACTTCCTCGAAGAGGTGCCCGCAAACATCGTAAGAAGAGTTTTAGCCAATACCGATAAGGAAACACGTGACCTTATCAACCGTTTCCTCAAATATCCTGAAAATTCAGCAGGAAGCGTTATGACCATTGAAATGGTTGAGCTTCACGACAGACTCACTGTTGCTGAGGCTATCAAAAGTATAAGACGTACAGGCGTTGATAAAGAAACAATCTACACCTGCTATGTAATAGATGACAAGCGTCACCTTATGGGTACTATTCCCCTTCGCCGTTTGCTTTTAAACGAAGAAGATACCCTTGTAACAGACATTATGAGCGACGACGAACAGTTGGTTTTTGTAAGGACAATGGATGACCAGGAAGAGGTTGCTGCTCTTGCAAAAAAATACGACCTTTTGTCTGTACCCGTTGTTGACAAAGAAGACAGACTTGTTGGTATCATCACCATCGATGACATCGTAGACATTATCGAAGAAGAGGCTACGGAAGACTTCGAAAAGATGGCTTCACTTTTACCCTCAGAAGAAGGATACCTTAAAACAAGCGTATTTGATATGGCTAAAAACCGTATCGGCTGGCTGCTTATCCTTATGGTAACGGCCACCTTTACAGGTCAGATAATTGAAGGCTTTGAAAATCAGCTTGCAACTATTGCCGGTCTTACAGCCTGCATACCTATGCTTATGGGTACCGGCGGTAACTCGGGTAATCAGGCTTCAACTCTTATTATCCGCGGTCTTGCCCTTGGCGAAGTCAAGCTCAAGGACTTCTTCAAAGTCCTCTGGAAAGAAATCAGAGTTTCACTTCTTGTAGGTCTTATTCTCGGCGTGGCCAACTATCTGAGAATGCTGATTGTAAGGCTTGCTACAGGCAACGAAGTTACAGACAGCGTAATTCTTGTAGTATCTCTTTCAGTAGTAGCTGTAGTTATAGTTTCAAAAACTATCGGCTGTACCCTGCCGATCATTGCAAAAGCTCTCAAGCTTGACCCTGCTCTTATGGCAGGTCCCCTGATTACAACTCTTGTTGACGCCATATCGCTTCTTGTGTATTTCGGATTCGCAAGTGCTCTTATTCCTATGTAAGGAAAAATCTTAAGTCCTGCAGTCTTAAGAACCGCGGGACTTTGCTTATATAAACAAAACAGACAGAACATAAAACAAAGGAGGTAGCCTGATTTGGCAAAACGATTTTTATCCTTTACTAAAGGATACCGTATCTTAACTCTGATCTGCCCTATTATGGTTTTTCTGGATGTTATCATTGAAATTGAAATTCCTAAAGCAATGGGCCGTGTCGTTGATATTCTTTATCAGCTGAGTGCTGAGGGTATTGACCCCACACAGATTAAAAAAGAAATTATAATTAAGCTTCTTGAAATGCTCGGACTTTGTGCCCTGACTCTCGTTGTCGGTTACATAGCTTCCCGTTGCAGTGCTATTGCAAGTATGGGCTTCGGTGCAAACTTAAGAAGAGAGCTTTTCAATAAAATCCAGGATTTGTCCTTCGAAAACATTGATAAGCTTAAGATTTCTTCACTTATTACCCGTATGACAAGTGACGTTTCTATGATTCAGAATGTTTACAAAAACACCATTGTCACTTTCATCAAGGGACCTTTCATGCTCATTACCGCACTGATTTACGCTCTTAATATCAGCAAGGATCTTTCCATAGCTTTTGCAATTGCCCTGCCCGCTATTGTAATAATACTCGGAATTATGGGTGCAATCGCTGTGCCTCTTGTAAAGAAGATGCTGAAAATCACAGATAAATTCAACGGGGTGCTCAGAGGCAACATCAACGGTATCAGAGTTGTAAAATCCTTTGTAAGAGAAGATCACGAAAAGCAGAAGTTTGCTGAGGTAAACAAAGAAGTTATGAAGATGAATATAAAGACTCAGAAGATTTCTCTTTATCTCTCGCCTGCAGTTATGTTCGTTATTTACGGCTGTATGGTTTTCGCCTTGTGGCGAGGCAGCGACCTTATTATAGACGGCAGAACAGGTCTTACCCCCGGTGAAATGACAACCTTTGTTTCATATATTTCCCAGGTGCTCTCATCACTTATGATGGTGCTCATGGTATTCCTGAGTATGATTATGGCTAAGGCTTCCATCGGCAGAATAGGCGAAATCTTCAAGCAGGAGCCTGCTGTTAACGATAAGGATGCAGACCCCGATGCAGTAGTAAAAGACGGCAGCATTGAATTCAGAAACGTATGCTTCAAGTACAGCGATTCTGCTGTAAAAAATATACTCGATGATATCAGTTTTTCCGTAAAATCAGGCGAAACCATCGGTATCATCGGCGGTACAGGCTCATCGAAGTCCACTCTCATACAGCTTATTCCCCGTCTTTACGATGCAGGTGAAGGTGAAGTTTTAATCGGCGGCAGAAATGTCAAGGATTACACCTTCAAAAACCTCAGAAGCGAAATTTCCGTTGTTCTTCAGCAGAGCACTCTCTTCTCGGGCACTGTTATGGAAAATATCCGTTGGGGTGACCTCAGTGCTACTGACGAAGAAGTTATAGAAGCTGCAAAAATCGCTCAGGCTCACGACTTCATAAGTGAATTTGAAAAGGGCTATGATACAGAGCTCGGCCAGGGCGGTAACACTGTATCAGGCGGTCAGAGACAGAGACTTTGTATTGCCAGATCCGTTCTCAGAAAGGCTAAGATTCTTATTTTCGACGACTCAACAAGTGCTGTCGATACGGCTACTGACGCCAAAATAAGAGCTGCTCTCAGAAGCGAAGCCTTCAAGGATACCACAAAAATCATTATCGCTCAGCGTATTACATCTATTATGGACGCTGACAGAATCATCGTTATGGATAACGGTAAAATCGTCGGCATCGGTACCCACGAAGAGCTGACAAAGAATAACGAAATTTATAATGAGATCTTTGTTTCTCAGCAGGAAGGAGTGTTGGCACAATGAGTAAAGCTCCCTTAAATGAAGAGAATAAAGAATTAGAGCTCAGCGAAGCTCAGGAAGTAAAAGCCGAAGAATCTCCCGAAACTCAGGAAACACCGTCTGAGGAAAAAGGCAAGAAAAAACTCCTCGGTAAAAGAAAAAAATCTCCTTCTTCAAAAAAGAGTAAGATACCCGAAAACGAAACGGAAGAGGAAAGAAAAGAAAGAGAGAAAAAAGAAGAAGCAAAGAAAAAGCAGAAGCCCAAGGATATAAAGCAGGCAACAAAGAGACTTCTCAGATATATCACCAAGTATAAAGTTTTACTCATCATTGTTGCTTTTCTGGTTGTACTCACAACAGTAATCAGTGTGCTCTCATCTCTTGCAATGCTTCCCGTTTACGAAGTCCTCGAGGGTGTAATTTCAGGCAATAATACCAACGGCGAAGAAGCAATGGAAACTATAGCAACCTGGCTTATCGTTATGGCTGTCGGATATGCTCTTTCAGCATTCTTCAGTGTTCTTTATTCAAGACTGATGCTCCACGTTTCCTCATATACTCTTATGAATATGCGCCGTGATCTTTTCAATCACATTCAGGGACTCCCTCTCGAATTCTTTGACAAGAGAAAAACAGGCGAAATTATGAGCCGCTTCACTAACGATATAAGCCGTGTCAGCGACCTTGTAAGCAGTAATTTCCCGACACTTATTTCTTCCTTTATCCAGGCTGTAATGACAATCACAATTATGATTATTTTCTCCTGGAAGCTCACATTGACAATTACCGTTGCCATTGCGCTGATGTTTACCGTTGTTATCGGCATCACATCAAAGTGCTCACCTCTTTTCAAAGCTCAGCAGAAAGCTGTCGGCGAGGTTAACGGCTATACGGAAGAATATATCAAAGGTATAAAGGTTGTAAAGCTCTTCTGCTATGAAGATACAACCAAGGCAGCCTTTAATGAGCTCAACGAAAACTACCGCAAAATCGGTGTTAAAGCAAATATCATAGGCGGCTTTATGAGTCCGCTTATGTCTATGATTACAAGAATCAACTATGCTATCGTTGTCGTTCTCGGTGCAACCTTTGTTCTGAACGGTGAAATGAGCGTTGCCACCCTTATTACTTATCTCGATAAGTCAAAGAGCTATGCTTCACCTATTGCTTCAATAGCAAGCACCTACAGCTCACTTGTATCAGCTCTTGCAGGCGCTGAGCGAGTATTTGAAATTCTTGATACTCCCAACGAGACAGACGAGGGCAAGACAACTCTTGTAAGACTTCTCAGAAACGCTTTGGGCGAAGAGGAAGAAACTGACTCAGAGGAAGGCAGGTACTCCTGGAAGGTGCCCGAAGGAGACAGCTATAAATATGTTCCCGTAAAGGGCAACATAGAGGTGAAAGATGTTACCTTCGCTTACGTTGAGGGTACTGACGTAATAAAGAACATCGATGTAACAGCAAACAGCGGCCAGAAGGTAGCTTTCGTAGGCTCAACAGGTGCAGGTAAGACAACTATCACAAACCTCATCAACCGTTTCTATGAAATAGACAGAGGCGAAATCACCTACGACGGAATAAACATCAAAGATATCAGAAAAGATGACCTTCGTCATTCTATGGCAATGGTACTTCAGGACACCAAACTCTTTGCAGGTACTATTGCAGATAATATCCGATACGGTAAGCTTGACGCAACAGATGAAGAGGTTATCGCCGCTGCAAAGCTTGCTAACGCTCACTCGTTTATCGAAAAGCTTCCTGACGGCTACGAGACGGAAATCAGAGCTGATGCCGTAAACATCAGCGTAGGTCAGGCACAGCTTATCAATATTGCCCGAGCCGCCATAGCAGGCGCTCCCCTTCTCATTCTCGACGAAGCAACCTCATCAGTTGATACAAGAACCGAGAGACTTATTGAAAAGGGCATGGATGCTCTTATGGAAGACAGAACCGTATTCGTTATCGCTCACCGTCTTTCAACTGTAAGAAACTCACAGAATATTGTTGTTCTCGAAAAGGGTGAAATCATCGAAGAAGGCGACCATCAGAGTCTTATTGACAAGGGCGGTAAATATTATCAGCTTTATACGGGTACTTTTGAGATGGAATAACAAATTAATGCTTTCGGCGGTGCAGAATATTTTGCACCCCCTTTTCTTGTATAAAAACAGCGTAAAATGCTCTGTTTCTACGGCTGAACTTTCTCTAGTTTCAATAATAAAACCGAGCTGACTTAAATCAACTCGGTTTTATTACATATGTTGTATTGACTTTTAAAATCAGTTGAATATACGGTTCAACATGTTTTGTATGAAGCCGGATTCATATAAATTCATAAGGAAATCTTCAACGCCCTCAACACCCTGTGTCAAATAGATGGTCAGAGTTATCGGAGAGATAAGTATCATAATAATTGCCCCTATGCCTGTTGCCATGATATCCGCCTCCAATAATGAATATTTTGCCCTCGCCGGGCAGGCGTTACTTTTCCTTGCGTGGAAAAGTAACCAAAACACGCTGGTTTTTCTTAGTCAGGATAGCCCGCAGGGTTGGTGCTCTGCCATCTCCATGAATCCTCGCACATCTCCTCGATGCCTCTCTCAGCCTTCCAACCAAGCTCCTCATACGCCTTTGAGGGGTCAGAATAGCAGGTTGCTATGTCACCGGGACGACGGTCAACTATCTTATATTCAACAGTTACGCCGCTTGCCTTTTCAAATGCCTTGACAACATCAAGCACACTGTAGCCTGTACCTGTGCCGAGGTTATAAACATCAAGTCCGCTCTTTGAAAGAACTCTTGCTAAAGCCTTTACGTGACCGAGAGCAAGGTCAACAACATGGATATAGTCTCTTACACCTGTTCCGTCATGTGTGTCATAATCGTTGCCGTATACACTGAGGAAGGGGCGTTTGCCGATAGCAACCTGAGTAATATAGGGCATAAGATTGTTGGGCACACCGTTGGGGTCTTCGCCGATTCTGCCGCTTTTGTGAGCACCGATGGGGTTGAAATAACGAAGAAGTGAAACAGACCACTCATTGTCTGACTTAAAGAGGTCAGCGAGAATAATCTCAATCATAAACTTTGTTGTACCGTAGGGGTTGGTTGTACCGCCTGTAGGCATTGTCTCCTTAAGAGGAGAAACGTTGTTCATACCGTATACTGTTGCTGATGATGAGAATACGATTTTCTTACAGCCGTTATCCTTCATAACCTCGCAAAGTGCAAGAGTACCGTTAACATTGTTGTCATAGTACTCAATGGGTTTCTGACAGCTTTCACCAACAGCCTTGAGTCCTGCAAAGTGGATAACTGCATCAATCTTTTCGGTCTTGAAGATATGGTCCATACCCTTCTTATCGCGTATATCACATTCATAAAAAGCAAACTGCTTACCGCTGAGCTCAGCTATTCTCTTAAGAGACTCTTTCTTGCTGTTGTAAAAATTATCCACAACAACGATATCATAGCCTGCATTCATAAGCTCAATGCAGGTATGTGAACCGATATATCCTGCACCGCCTGTAACAAGAATTGACATATTTAATCACCTCGTTTATAATATATAAGATATGTTTTCATTTTACATCACAATGGAATATATTTCAAGATGTTTATATAAATTTGTTATAAAAAAAGGAGACTTCAAAAATGAAGAACTTATCGGATATTTCCGTTATACGACAGGTCCTGGAAAAACACGGTTTCAACTTTTCAAAGGCTCTGGGTCAGAACTTCCTTATAAACCCTTCTGTCTGCCCGAGAATGGCTGAAAACTGCCTTGCTGACAAAAATACAGGCGTAATTGAAATAGGTGCCGGTATAGGTGTACTGACAGCAGAGCTTGCAAAGATAGCAAAAAAAGTAGTCTGTGTCGAGCTTGATACCCGTCTTCTTCCTATTCTCGATGAAACGCTCGCCGATTTCGACAACATTGAAATTGTCAACGCCGATGTTATGAAAATCAACCTTCACACTCTTATAGAAGAGAAGTTTCAGGGTATGGACGTAGTGATATGTGCAAACCTGCCTTACTATATAACTTCACCCGTAATTACTATGCTCCTTGAAAGCAGACTCCCTATTAAAGCTGTAACTGTTATGATACAAAAGGAAGCTGCCGACAGACTCTGCACTCCCGTTGGTTCGCGTGACAGCGGTGCAATTACCGTATGCACCAATTACTACGCTGAAGTAAAACAACTCTTCAACGTGTCCCGAGGCTCATTTATGCCCGCCCCCAATGTTGACAGTACCGTAATAAGACTTGATATCAGAGAGTACCCTGCCGTAAAGGTAAGCGACGAGAAGAAATTTTTCAGAATGGTCAAGGCTGCCTTTGCCCAGAGGAGAAAGACAGCTCTCAACTCCATAAGCTCAGGTATGGGGCTTTCAAAGGCTCAGGTAGCAAAGGCTCTGCGTAATTCCGGTCTTGAAGAAAATGTCAGAGCTGAAAAGCTCACAATGGAAGAGCTTGCTGAGCTTTGCGAAAACTTATAAAGGAAGTCTTTTTGAAATGAGAACATTCTGCAACCTTTTTTATACTGTTACATCGAAAGTAATTATTGTACTCAGTCTGCTGATTTTATCCTGGCAGCTCAGCACCTGCTTTTCGGCCAACACAGTTTTATACCGTGAAAACAGTACGGCACTTAAAAATGTTTATTCACAGTGGGATAACTACAACTATGAAACATCTGTGTATCTCAACAGCGCTGCTGAAGAGGCTATTGACAATGTTATGCAGTATTCCCTTTATTATCACCGTGACAGCACCGATGAAAGCACGCCTATACTCAGTGCCGATGACAACTACAGACTAATCTGCAGTGAACTTACTTCTTATAAGGACTTTAAGTTTGCCGTAGTAAATCACACCACCGGAATCATTGTTTCCAACATACCTGAAATAAGCTATGCCCAGGCCGGAATAAATGTAAGAAGCTTTTTCGACGGTGACGAACGCTTTATACTCGCAATAAGGGACGCACACAATCCTTATTTTGAAAACGGCAGCATAACAGACTATAACGATTATGTAACCAAGCAGGCAGACTCCTATCGGGATACCTTTGATATATACATTTATTTCGGAGATGATTTCTGCTTTTTACCCGGCTTTGAAGAATTCGAGGAAACTCATAATACCGTTCTCTCAAGAGTCAAGGAAGTAACAACTCTGTCTGTAGTTTACACTGTAATTATGGCTATACTGTTTGCACTGCTTCTTTTACTGGCAGGAAAAAACGAAGTTGGCGGAAAGGTCTATCCCGGATTGTCAGATCGCTTGCCGAACGATCTGAAGCTTTTGCTTTATATTATCGTAATTCTGTCTATGGCTGCACTTTATGAAAACTCACTTTATATGGCAATCAGAGCTGATAACTATGACATATGGCCCTCTTATTCTCCCGACTTCTATATTATAAGGTCATACTTCTCTATCATCGTAAATTCCAGCATTATCCTTTCTGCCGGCTGCACTATAAAAAGACAATACCGACTCGGCACCATTTTAACCAATACCTATATATATAAGTTTTTCTTTGAAAGACGTGATAAAAAATAATCTATATGTATTGCAATATGCATATCAATCCCTTTCAAAGACCAATATTTTCGTAAAGTATATACCTTTACAGTTGTTTTTTGACTGTAAAGGTTTTTTCTTACCTATGTTGAAAAACGGGTTGAAAAAGTTAAAAACTCCGTTTTTTCAACATTCAATTTATTTTTCAGAAATAAAAGACCCTGTTTAAGTAAAGTTTTAAACTTTACTAACAGGGTTTTCAACATTTACTGTGAGGAATATGTGAGGATTATTCATCTGAGAGTGTAAAACTGCATATTCACTTTTTTAACGAATATTCTGTATATAAATCAGTTGACTCGCAGGAACCCGAAGGGGTCGACAGTTATACCGCCTGATGACACAGCCTTATCAGAGTAGTTGACATATATCTCGCTACCCGAGCTATAGACGGTACGGGTAAGATTTTCTTTAACTTTTTCATGAGATGTTATTCTCTGATCACGCAGGTCTGAAAACATTTTTTTCATATTCTCATAAAGGAGTCTCGCCTGAGAAAGAGAATTCATATAGTGGAGATTATCCTTTTCTTCATACTGACCGAAATACCACTCATAGTGAGGAAGAGCTCCGTATTCGATAGCTCTGAGCATTGCTTTGACCGGGTCGGAGCTGAGATTGACGGCAGTGAAGCTGTAATCGCATATACCGTGAAGTACAGCTTCAAGAAAAGGTACACTGCTGCAGCAGGAATATTCTTCAAGGGGACTGCTTTCAGGGATATTGATTATACCGTCAGCATATTTCAGGGTATAGATATTTGCTCCCGACAGAGTAAGTCTTCCATGAGAAGAAAGAGTGGTACAGATGTCTGACACCCTGCCGAGCATCTCGTGCCTTGAAGCGCTTCCTGATTTACCGTAAGATCCTGGCAGTACACTGCCGCAATCCGTAAGTAAAACACCAACCGTATTTTTTCTCATAAGCTTAATTATATCTTCTGTTGTTTTTTCTGCTGAGGAAACCCTCAGACCCGAGATATTTTCATCTCCCGATAAACTTATATCTCCTTTTTCACTGTATGTGAAAAGACTTTGTGACAATGACAGGGACAGTCCGTTTTTGGAAGCGAAATCCGAAAGTATACCGATATCACGCTTTTCCGTATCACTGAGCATTATACTGATACCGCCGATGCCTTTGGCCGTAAGTGAGGAGATAAGCTCCTTAGCCTGTTCATCAGTAGTGGTTATACCTTTTTCATCGGTACTGCCTATAAGGCTCAGGTTAAAGGGATATTCTCCCGAGGAGGGTTCTCCGTCAGTAAGTCTGCCCTGCCTTATGAGCAGCTCACGGCAGGCTCCTGCCATAGTTATATAGTCAGCATTATTTCCGCTTAAAAATCTGTAATTGAGACTGAAAACGCCCTCATAAGGCTTTTTCCAAAGATATATAGTACCGTCTTTTACGAGATAAGATGTTACCTCAAACTCTGCACAGACACGGCTGCAGACAGTGTTTCCGTCTCCTTTTTTCGCTTTTACTGAAGCTGATGCGTCTCCGCTGTCTATAAGACACAGGAAAGCACTGTCTGAGGATTTTATGCCAAAAGCTCCTATGGGCACAAAGGATTCCGCCCCGGCGTTTTTACCCGGGTCTTCACCGTAAACAGGAAGGATAATTTCCGGTATGTCGTCGGTTTCATCGGATATATCCATAATTACACCCGAAGCTGAGGGAAGAAGAATGTAGTCACCCTTATCTGCTTTATTGTCAGCTCCGAAGCACGGGAGTAGTTCAAGTGATTTTATATATATTTTAGCCGAGGACTTATCCTCAATGCTGTTGCAGGCTGCCTTTACGGCAAGGGTACCGTCAGCGAGTCGCAGCCCAACAGGCACTGTAAGATCAATTTTTCTGCCGTTTTCAAGATTTTTTCTGAAAGTATAGGCAAGAGTGAGAGTACCGTCATCGCTTATATTGTAGTCAGCACAGCCGAGATAGAGGGAATCGCTCTGGGAGTTAAGGGTATACTCTCTGCCCTTTATTATGATATTAACCTTGAGATTGGCGGCGTTTTTGTCTTCATCTTTTTCGGGCAAAGACCTCCACAGCTTACCTGAAATAGTGTCGAGTATACATACACCGAGGGTCTTTTCATCGAGATACATTTCAAGGACACCCGATGAGGCAATTTTTTTCATTTTATCTGTTTTTGCACTGCAGGAAAAAATGCCGCCGTCTTTTACGGGAGAAGATACAAGAAGCTCCTTTTCCGAAATGTTCATCTTTTCACTGTCAGCTCCCGAGCCAAAGAAAACAAAAACCGCAATCACCGCAGCAAGAAGGCAGGGAATTATATATTTTAATTTCGACATATTTTACACCTCACAAAACATGTGAGAGTATTATAGCACATTTTTACATAAATTTCCATAGCTCAGGACATGGCCTTCCTCATATATATAAGAATAGCTTTTTCTCTTCTTGATACCTGCACCTGAGACATACCCAATTCCTCGGCGGTTTTCACCTGAGTCAGGCCCCTGAAATAGCGAAGCTCAATAAGGCGGCGGTCTCTTTCCTCAAGAGAGTTTACAACTGCTTTAAGAGCAAGTCTTTCTGAGATTGCCTCTTCGGGGGCAGGGGTGGGAATATCCAGCTGTACAGTACCCTTTTCGTCAGTGGCAGTAAGAGATATAACAGGCATAGATACTGTAATGAGCTCCGCAGCCTGAGAGATATCAACACCTAATTTTTCTGCAAGCTCACTTACAGTAGGTTCTCTGCCGAGTTCAGTTGCCATATCCTCTTTTATACGCATAGCGTGTCTTGACTTTTCTTTCAGGCTCCTGCCGATTTTGACAGCTCCGCCGTCACGGAAAATACGCTTTATTTCCCCAAGGATAACAGGTACGGCGTAGGTGGAAAAAGCAAAGCCTCTGCTTTCATCGAAGTTTTTTGCAGCTTTTATAAGTCCGATACAGCCTGCCTGAAAAAGGTCGTCGTATTCTACCCCCCTGCCTCTGAATTTATTGGCACAGGCATGGACAAGTCCGTAGTTTTTTTCAATCATTTCTTC
>JAZSGK010000058.1:0-3090 GCA_045532695.1 Acutalibacteraceae bacterium | reverse complement strand
CTTGTTACTGTGCCTTCGTCGATACCTTCTTCGTCATACTGAGCGTAAGCAAGCATATCTACAACAACTTTTTCAATAAGCTCACGAAGCTCAATAAGGTCGATTGCGCGTACAACGCCTGCGCGAAGAGTTGTAACCGCAGCTGAATCGTAGCCGTTATTATTGATATAGGTCTTTGCAGACAGTGAAGCACTATTATAAACCGCAAGGTTTGCATCAATTTCTGATAAGAGAGCAGTAAGAGCTGCCTTATTCTCTATGATGTCTGCATAGCCTGCTTTAACTGCTTCCATAAGAGCAATAGCATAAGGACCTACGTTCTGAATTTCTTTTGCGATTGTAATGTCGCTTACAAGAGTGTCAACTGCATAACTGTTGAAGAAGTGACTCCATACAGTTCCACCGAAAGCGCTAACAACCTTCTGCTTTGCAGTTGATACTGCACTGCTTACAGTAGTAAGAGTAGCTGCATCTGTATCTACAAGAGCATCCATATCCTTGCTGAAATAATCCTTGTTTGCTTCAAGTGTTGCTGCAGCATCTGTAATAACTGATACATCCTGTTTTGCACCGTCTACAGCAGTAACGTTTGCATTTACATTATAATAGTAATAATATGTATGCTTGAATGAATCATCGCCACAACGACCGCCGTCTGTAAAATCATAGGCGTAGTCATAGTTTGTGTTTGTATGAGTGACGGTAAAGGTCTTTTCTGCAACAACGCCGTCTGTGAGAATCTTGAGTTCTTCAAGTGTGTAACCTGTAACTGCACCGCCGAGCTTAACCTTGAGGTTTATTGCCGGAATTGCATCGAGGTCAGAGTCAGGTTTGGTCGTATTATTTGTTTTTGTAGCTTCGACCTCCTGAGCAGTTGTACCTGCATCAACACTTGCGCCGCAAAGGAGTCCGTCAAGGAAATCCTTTACAGCATAAGTGTTATAATCAGCACCCATTCTTGAGCTGAGCTCGTTTTTGATTGTGGTGTTCAGCTGATTGATAGTTCTCTTTGCAGTATCACTTGATTCACCGGTTTTGCTAATGTCACTGGAACCGTTGGAAGGGGTCTGATTTGTGGGAGTCTTGTTTGACATTGCGTTGAAAACTGCATAGTAAGCTTCAACAGCTGCAAGAATCTTTCCGTCAGGGTCGTCAACCTCGTAGTTATTCGCTGTACCCGTAAAGGTAGCACCCTTGACTGTGTCGTTCTTAAGTGCGTCAACAAGTGCTGTCCACTGAGCTTCTGTTGCGTTACCGCCTACAGCATTTGCAACTGTAGCAAAGCCCACACTCATGCTCGTCATAAGCATAATGACAGCAAGAAGCATACTCAAGAGCTTTTTTGAAGTTTGTTTAACTTCTCTTTTTGTTACTAACATGTTTTTCCTCCTGAAAAAATTTATTTTTTGCACTTTCGTACTTCGTTCCTTATTGCTAAGGATAATTTACATTAGCTGAAAAACTATCTCCTCCTCAAACAGGTTTTTTATATTTAAAGTTTAAATAAACCGTAAATAGCAGTTTTATTTTTTCTGATATTTCTTTTTATTTTTGTTGTGATGCACTATGTTCTTTTTGTTTCTTTCCAATATTCTTTTTATCAGCGCTCTGTGGGAAGTGTAGTACTTTTCTTCCAATACAGCTATCTTATCCCACTTCAGTAAAGCTATCCATATACAGGAAACTGCGATAGTTACAAGACACCAGAACTGCCAGAATGTAAGACCGAACATCATATGTCTCATTTCCTCGTTGGGGTAGTATCTCATAAACTCCCAGCAAAATCTTGTTACGGAATATACTGCCGCTGTTACCGGGTAAACCGAGCCCGACACACACTTTTTGTATTTCACCGCATATAGGAAACAGAAGGCTACAACAAAGCACATTGTTATGCTTTCAAACAGCTGAGACGGGAAAACCGTCATTTCAAGGTCGGGATTATAAACACCGAAGCTGCACTCTCTTCCGGGACAGCAGCCTGCCATAAAGCAACCGAACTTCGCACAGGTGAGAATGATAAATATTCCCGGTGCAAGCAAGTCCATAATCTTTCGCCACGATTTACCGGCAAGCAAAGAAACGGCCGTCATAAAAACAGGTGTAAATATTACCGCTCCGAAAATAGCAACGCTAGAATTACCTGCCTCATACTTCGCTGTCGCAGCTGTGTACCAGTCACCCATTATCATAGCTCCGCGGACTCCGGCAATGTATGTAATAAGAGTGAAAATCACCGCCGTTTTTTTAGTGAGCTCATAGCGCTTATATGTACGCAGATTGACTGCCATCATAATTGCAAATCCGACTAAATACATACCGTAGTAGGCATATTTACTGCCTTCAAACATAATACTCCCCCTTTTTAACCATAATTACATAGCTATTTAACCACTTCACCAACAACTAAAAGTTAATTATTTTCCGATAAATATAAATATTTTGTAAACTTAACGTTCAGTTAATTTTCAGTTCATTTAAGGCTCGTAAAATTCAGAAAAGAAATATGTTAAGGAGACAGTTCTATGTTTAAGATCCTGGTTGTTGAAGATGACAAAAATACATCAAAACTTATGCAGATAGTCCTTTCAAAAGCCGGCTACGATGTTAAGCTTGCGGGTAACGGTATCGAAGCTCTGGAGGTTCTGGACAATGAGTTTATTGACCTGATATTACTTGACGTTATGATGCCTGAAATGGATGGCTACGAATTCACAGAAACTATCAGAACAAACGGTGTCAATATTCCAATTCTTATGGTTACGGCAAAACAGCTCAGCGAGGATATGTATAAAGGATTTATCGCCGGTGCTGACGATTTCCTTGTAAAGCCCGTTGATGAGATTGAGCTTCTCTTCAGAATCAAGGCGTTGCTCAAGAGAGCCAACATCGCTAACGAGCAAAAGCTCAGAATAGGTAATGTTGTCCTTGACTACAGTGCTCTTACGGTTACGAGAAACGGGCAGTCGGCAACTTTACCCAAAAAGGAATTCTTTCTTCTTTATAAGCTGCTCTCCAGCCCGGACAAGATTTTCACAAGGATACAGCTTATGGACGAAATATGGGGTATGAATACCACAACGGTTGATA
>JAZSGK010000065.1:0-5036 GCA_045532695.1 Acutalibacteraceae bacterium | reverse complement strand
ATGGTTACACCCACACCGTATGAGGAATGAAGATAGCTCATCTGGGTGGCGTTATAGTTGATGGCAACATAGTTATTCAGAGCCGTATCAATAGAGCCTGCACCAAGACCGAGAGGTACCGCACTAAGGCACAGCCAGAGCATATTATCCGACAGTGAAAAGCCTAAAAGTGCCGTGCAGGTCAGAATCACACTGAAAAGAGTCACCTTGGGCGTACCGAGCTTTTTAATGAGGTATGCACTGCTAAGACTCGACACTATGGTGCCCGAAGCGTGTATAAAAGTAATATAGTTAGCCCAGGACAAGGGCAGTCCCATCTCGCCGTAAATTGCAGGCCAGGCCGCCCCGAAAAGTGAGTCGGGTATACCGAGACTTATATATGCTATATAGATTATTATTACAAGTACCGTTGCCATCAGCTTATCCTTTCACATCCGCAGTCGGTAGAAGCACAAAGATAGCTTTGCTCATAGGTCTTTTTAAGCTCACTCAGGCACTCCTCTGCCTTTTCTTTATTATCAAATATACCGAATACACTGGGACCGCTGCCGCTCATCTGACTGCACTTGGCTCCGTATTTTCTCATAATATCCTTAATGAGCACTCTTTCGGTTACATCAATAAACTGCTCGAAAACATTACCGACCTTTTCATATACCTTTTCATAGTCGCCGCCGATTACAGCCTGAAGCATAGCCGTTTTATCAAGGTGTCTCACTCTTTCGGCAGAGTCGAAAGCAGCATAAGCCTCAGCCGTAGAAACGTCCTGAGAGGGCTTTACAATAATAATATAGGGAAGCTCCAGATCAGGCAGGTGCGAGAGCACAGTACCCGTATACTGAGCAAGCATAGTACCGCCAAGGGCACAGAAGGGCACATCGGCACCGACCTTCGAGCCGATTGCAATTATATCCTTTTCACGAAGCCCCGTATTAAAAATCTCATTGAGAGCAACTATAACAGCCGCACCGTCGGTACTTCCCCCTGCAAGGCCTGCAGCATGGGGAATATTCTTCTTTATGTCGATGTTTATTCCGCTGTTTTCTATTTTGGTATAGTCAAAGAAAGCCTTTGCCGCCTTATAAGCGATGTTCTTTTCATCAGTGGGTATAGACGGCACATCGCAGGTGATTGTTATATCTCCCGTCGCCGTTTCACTTACGCTTATTTCGTCATAGAGAGACACAGACTGCATAATCATATACAGATCGTGATAGCCGTTTTCAAGGCGTGAGAGTATATCGAGCATAAGGTTGATTTTAGCATAAGCTTTAAGTTTGATTTTCATATCGGCTCTCCTTTGCTGTATTATGTTTTTATTATAAGATAAATTTAACCGGATATCAATAGAAGATATAAAAAATGTGTATCCTTATTCTTATAGAACACACACATAAACCGTCAACGATTGACAAATAATTTCACATATGATAGAATGCCTTTCGGAGCTATCCAAAGCGGTAGGCGGCAGTCTTTTTACAGAGAGACTGAGACTCTCTGATTACATAGAAACCCGAAAGGGAATTTGTATTCAGAAGAGGTGATTACTATGACAGAAATTACTCTTGTTTTAGTACTCATTTTCTTTATCGTTCTTTTATTAAAGAAATGACATAAAGAAAACAACCGCCTGAGTCGAAAAAAGCGGTTGTTTTCATAAAATAACACTTTCGAGACTAGCCGTCTATCGGATAGCTCTTTCTTTTTACATTTTTATTATACTGTATCATTTTTATTTTGTCAATACGCGATATTGTTCTTTTAATATCTTTCATCCTCGAGGACAGCGTGAGCACACTTTATTCCGTCTACACCGGCAGATACAATACCTCCGGCATAGCCTGCACCCTCACCACAGGGATAAAGACCTCTTACATTAGTCTGATATACCTCGTCTCTGAGAATTCTCACCGGTGATGAGCTTCTGCTTTCGGGAGCAGTCAATACCGCATCGGGCAGTGCAAAGCCCTTGAGTTTTTTATCCATCTGAACTATAGCGTCAGCCATAGTATCCGTCACCTTCTTCGGGAGCACCGTTCTTATATCCGAGGGATTTACACCCGTCGGACAGGTGGGATTTACAAATGAAAGCTTAGTTGATTTTTCTCCTCTGAGGAAATCTCCTACAAGCTGGCAGGGAGCCGAGTAGTCTCCGCCGCCTACGATAAAGGCCTTCTGCTCCATTTCTCTCTGAAGGTCAAAGCCTGAAAGCACGTGGTCTGAGGGGAAGTCCTCGGGATATACATTTACAAGCAGAGCTGAGTTGGAGTTTTCACCGTTTCTTGCCCATTCACTCATACCGTTTACAACAACGCCGCCCTTTTCACTGGTGGCAGCCACAACAGTACCGCCGGGGCACATACAGAAGGTATAGGCACCTCTTTCGTGTTCACCGTGACAGGCAAGCTTATAGTCAGCGGCACCGAGGGCTCTGTGGCCCGCAAAGGCACCGTACTGAGCCTTATCAATAAGCTCTCTGGGGTGCTCGATTCTTGCACCGACGGAGAAGGGCTTCTGCATCATCTTTACACCCTTTGAATATACCATTCTCACAGTGTCTCTTGCCGAGTGACCTACAGCAAGTATAACCGTATCCGTTTCCATATCGTAGTGCTTGCCCTTTTCTTCATAGGATATACCCTGAATGAAGCCGTTATATACTATCAGATCCGTAAGCTTTGCTTCAAACTTGACGGTACCGCCAAGGAAGATTATCTCTTCTCTCATATTTTTTACAACAGCCGCAAGCTTATCCGTACCTATATGAGGCTTACCCGAATAGAGTATCTCCTCAGGTGCACCGTGATTGGCAAATTCTAAAAATACCTTACGGCAAAGAGGGCTCTTTATACCCGTTGTCAGCTTACCGTCAGAGAAGGTACCTGCACCGCCCTCACCGAACTGCACATTTGAGGTTTCATCGAGAATTTTATTCACAAAGAAGTTGTTTACATCTTTTGTTCTGGACTCAACGTCTCTGCCCCTTTCCAAAACAAGAGGCTTGAGACCTGCTCTTGCAAGAGTCAGAGCAGCGAATATACCTGCAGGTCCGAAGCCAACAACTACGGGAGTGTATTTCGAGGTACGCTTATTCTCAGGCAGCTCATATCTGAAGGGTTCGGTATATATAACCTTATTTGAATTGCAGCGTTTTATGATTTTCTCTTCATCGCCGAAAACCTCAACGTCAACACTGTAAACGAAAAATATATCGTCCTTCTTTCTGCTGTCAACGCTCTGACGGGCAATGGTAATTGACTTTATCTGCTCATCGTCAATTCTGAGTATCTTTTTGCAGGCTCTGAACAGATCCTCTTTTGAAGAGTCAAGACCCTGCTTTACTTCATTTATTCTTATCATATATTTATCTCCCGACTATCACTTGATAAGGCTTTCGCCGACTGCTCTGCCGCTTGAAAAGGCCCAGAGAAGATTATATCCGCCGCAGGGACCGTCAATATCCAGAAGCTCACCGCAGCAGTAGAGATTTTTAACTTTCTTTGACTCGAGGGTATCCCTGTCGAAATCCTTGAGATCTGCACCACCCGAGGTCACCTGAGCGTCATCAAAGGGCCGAAGAGCCGCAATTTCAAACTTAAAGCCCTTGCAGGCTGATGCGATTGCCTTTATATCTTTGCCTGAGAGTTCCCCGACATTTTTATTAAGGGGTACCCCTGCACTTTTTACTATGGCTTCACCGAGCTTCTTAGGCATAAAGCCTGTCAGCAGATTCTCGGTTTTCATTTCTTTATTATAGCGGCATATTCTCTCTATACTCTCCGAGAGCTGACCAAAGCTCATATCCGGCACAAAGTCACATTCCACCGTCGGCAGAGTCTTGCTTATTCGCATATGCCTTGCAACAAGGGAGGAAAGCTGCATTACGGCTATACCCGAAAGTCCGTAATCGGCAAAAAGGAGCTCACCCTTTTCTTCGGCAGTTTTCTTTCCGTCACAAAAGAGAGTAAGAATAGCCTTATGTCTTATACCCTTAAGCTGTTTAGTATAGGTATTATCTTTCACCGTCAGCTTAGTAAGAGCAGGCATAAGCTTTGTCACAGTATGACCCGTAGCCTTCAGAAGCTCATAGCCTCCGAAATTCTTGGCTACTGCCTTACCGCCGCAGGCAAGGACAACCTTATCATATATTTTACCGTCACTGAGCAAAAATCCCTTACCCTGCTTTTTTATACCTGTTATCTCACACTCACAAAGAATCTTTATACCCAGATGCTCACATTCAAGTCTCAGGACATCGAGTACACTTGAAGCCTGATTACTGAGTGGATATGCTCTGCCCTCTTCGTCATGACGGGTGTAAAGTCCTAACCCTTCAAAGAAAAGGCGGGTTGAATCTGCATCATAGCGGCTGAGTATACCGCGTACAAAAGAGGGGGAAGAATAGTCATCGGCCCGGGCGAAAGCATTATACATATTACATCTGCCGTTGCCTGTAGCAAGGATTTTTTTACCTACTCGCTCTTTGGACTCATAAATGACGATTTCAGCATCTTTTCCTTTTGCCTTCTTAGCCGCAGCTATGGCACAGCAAAGTCCCGATGCACCGCCGCCGATAATTGCAATTTTCATTTTACCGCCTCCTTTATTCATAGTTTTTCATTTTATTTTACCATAAGTATCGGAATATCTCAAGATAAATATTATAAAAAAATCAGGGATAAGCAGCCGAACTGCTGAGAACGGTCCAAAATGCTGTTTTCTTCGTTCCGAAGCTGTACTGCGGTACTGCGAGAGGGCGAAAAAACAGCAAGTGCAAAAGTTTCAGCGGAACAGCTCGATGCTGTTCCGCTGAACGGTATAAGTATTTGTTTTTTTACAGTATAAATTACATTCTGTTTTATATCTTTTGCACGCTTTTGGACCTTTATCGGCAGTTCGGTTTTAGCCGAGTATACCGCCTGTCCAACCAAAGAGAAGATTCATAAAGCTGTCCATAGCATCAATGAACTTCTGGAAAAGAGTAGCAATTGAATTCTTAAGATTGTTGAAGAAGCTGGGAGCGAAGTTGTTGTAAG
>JAZSGK010000157.1:0-7041 GCA_045532695.1 Acutalibacteraceae bacterium | reverse complement strand
ATACAGGACTTCCGCAATGCGGTTTCTGTAGCTAAAACTCAGAGATGCAAAACTGTGTCCTCTGCAGTTGATGCTTATGCTAAGGCACTCAGACACGAAAACGGCATTATGCTTCTTCACGCCGTATCTGAGGAAAGACAGAGAGAAATAATTGACTCTATGCTTTCAGGCGACAGCGAAACCCTCTATTACTACAGCAGCGGTGAAGAATTTAAATACTGTGACCCTTTAGCTCTTCATTTAGTTTATAACTACTCTAAAATTTCCGATGAAAAATATTCCTGCGATCTTATAATAACTCTCACCGGCGAAGACAAATCCGAGCTTGAGGAAATGTACAGTGATGCCATTTTTGATGAGATGAAGGATGCAAGCGAAAATATAATATACGAATACAAAGGTTATCTTGTTATCCCTCTTTATGTGGAATACGACGGCAAAGGCTGGATAGTGACAGGTGAGGGTGAAAGATATATCTGTGATGATATTGAGTATGATATAACCCTCAGAAACCGCGACTATACCGCAAAGGGCAAGACAGGCGAAGTTACTTATTTCTATCACACATCTTTCCGACATAACAGTGACGATGTTCTTGATTTTCAGCTTAAGCCCTATCTTAAAGTTAAGAGTATAAGAGACGAATATCTTTGTATCTATAAAGCTAATGAGGATACAATAAAGAAGGCTGTCGGTAAAAGCTTTACTATGGTATCAAAGGAATACCGTACCGCAGAGGAATATGAAGCCGAATATCAGGAGTCTCTTTCAGCGGCTAAGGAAAAAGATTACGGTAAAATAGGAAGAGACGATGAAGAATATATAAGCGTAGGCGGCAGTGATACATCGGGTGCCGCATGGTATAATATAGCTGAGATAGAGCCCGATTGGGGCGGTGAAGAAAAAATGGGCGGCGGAGGCGGCTTCAGCGGAAGCGGCATAGACATCGACGAATATCAGCTCCCAGAGGTGATTGCTGTATGGATAAAATCAGGTGATGAGGTTATAGACGAATTTATAATCTATCCGGAAGGAGGCAGCGCACAATGACAGACTATAAGGAACTCAGCAATAAAATAAGGCGTGTAGGCTGGGGCTTTGTATTCATACTTTTCGACATAAACATAGGCACTGTCAGCATTCTTCCAAAGTGGGTAGGTTATATGATGATAATTTCGGCTCTGCCTGTCTTAGCCTCTCAGGTGCCTTCAGCGAAGTTACTTAAGCCCTTGGGAGTTGCACTTGCCATATACAGCGGAGCAGAATGGGCAATGAAGATTATCAGCTTAGACTATTCAATTGCTGTTATATCGGTGCTGATTATGTGCATATTGGTATATTTCAACTTCCAGCTATTTACCAACCTTGCTGAAATAGCAGAAAAGCACTCCTGTCCTCAGCAAAAGGGTCTGCTCAAACTAAGGACAGCCTTGATAATTACGGAGGTAATCACAAATATTATTCTGATAGTTGTAAGAATATCGACGGACAACGATGATTTTACTTATTTTATTCCTATAATAATGGTAATAATACAGCTGATAATGATGATCTGCATTTGCGTGAACATCTTCTCTCTGGCAAAGACACTGGAAAACTATCCCGATACACCCGATGAGGCTGTCGGTACCCCTACCGATGCTAAGGAATCTTCGAGTTCAGCAACAGAAGAAAGCGAAAGGGACAGTACGCAGTAAAAAAATAATACAGCAAAAAGCTCACTAATTGATTTTGGTGAGCTTTTTTCACAAAATGCGACAGGCGAAGTGTGTATAATGAGAATACAAATTCAGCGGTGATTTTTCAATATTTGAGTTTTTGGTTATCAAAAATCCTTTATAAATTCGTATTTTTCGAGGGTCAGAGTTGAAAAATATATTTTTATTTTATAATTTGATAAAAAACTGTTGCAATTTCAAAAGAAATATGTTAATATGCAAAATGTGACAAGTACTCACATCTGAAATGAGAGGAGCAACAATAATGAGTAAAAAACTTAGAATTATGATTGTACAGGAAAACAGCGACTACACTCTTCATACGGTGAAATTTCTTGAAAACTATGGTTTTGATGTAGTGACGGTTGCAAAAGACGGCTCAAAGGTAGTGGAGTTTATCAAAATCAACTCTCCCGATATTGTGCTGATGGACGCATTTATGCCTAAAGTAGATGCCTTGGGAGTTCTCGCACAGCTGAAGAATACGGGACTTGCCAAAAGACCTGTCATAGCTCTTATGCTGACAGGGGATAATCCTCGCTTTGAAAGTGAGCTTATATCTGCAGGAGCAGACTACTGTTTCATAAAGCCTTTTGAGCTTAGTATAATGGCGGAGAGACTGGTGCAGATTTCAGGCTGGTCAGAGCAGATGCCTGCAAGACAAGGCGGCAGAGGAGATTTCGACCTGGAGATTGTCATATCCGATATAATGAGACAGATAGGTGTACCTGCACATATCAAGGGCTACCAGTACTTAAGAGAATCCATTGCACTTTCGATAAAAGACCCCGACCTTATGCATTCGGTCACAAAGATTCTCTATCCCACAGTTGCAAAGAACAATAAAACCACCCCATCGAGAGTTGAAAGGGCAATCCGTCACGCAATAGAAGTAGCATGGGACAGAGGCGATGTCGATGTGCTATCGTCATACTTCGGCTACACCATACAGAACACAAGAGGCAAGCCGACAAACTCGGAGTTTATTGCAATGATAAGCGATAAGCTGAGGCTTAAAATGAAGTCGGCATAAGGAAACGGCTCCGGGGGCTCAGGAAAATCCCGCAGGGATTTTTGAGGGGCTGCGCCCCTCCCTTCGGCTTCGCCGAAGTCCTGAGCCCCCGCCACCCGAAGTTAGCCGCATATTGAAAAATTCTCCGCAATCTGCTATAATATAAGAAAGTGCAGATGGGAGAAAATATATGGAGCATTTACTTTTTGTATTAGAAGAGCATTTTACCATACTGGTGGAATATCTTATACTTTTTGTTGAGTTTATCGGTGTTCTGGTGCTTATCGGTGCTGTTATAAAAGGCGTTGTCGATATACTCAGAAAAAATAAGCATATGAGACTCAATCTCGTTGAAGGTATAGCGCTGTCCCTCGGCTTCAAAATCGGCGGAGAGCTTCTTCGTACGGTAATAGTGCGAAACTGGGACGAGATATTACTTCTTGGTGCAATTATTCTTTTGAGGGCGGCGCTGACTTTCCTTATTCAGTGGGAAATACGTCTGGAAAAGAAAAACGGTGAAAAAGAAAAGCTCAGGGAAGCAAATGAGCTAAAAGCAAAAGAAGAAATCACAACTTAACAAAACAGCGGAGACCACTCAGGTCTCCGCTTTAAGTTTATTCAATAGCCTTGAGCTCCTCAAGCTCTTTCTTGTCAACCTTAATCTGGCTGTCCTTGATAATCTTCACTTCTTTTCTGTTTACAACTATGGGAGCAGCCTCAGGCTTTTTGTCAAGAGCAACCTTTAGTGTACCTGTAAGAAGGTTGAAGTCAACAACTGTACCCTTGCCCTCTTTAGTTTCTACTATAGCACCGTTTTTGGGTGTAACCTTGAGAAGATGCTCGTAGGCTTCCTGCTCATACTTGAGACAGCACATAAGTCTTCCGCAGGTACCGCTGATTTTGGTGGTGCTGAGGAAAAGACTCTGTTCCTTTGCCATCTTGATTGATACGGGCTGGAAGGAGCCGAGGAATGTGTTACAGCAGAAGGGCCTTCCGCATATGCCGAGACCGCCTACCTTTTTGCTTTCGTCTCTGACACCGATTTGTCTGAGCTCAATGCGGGTGTGAAAAATACCTGCAAGGTCCTTTACAAGCTCACGGAAGTCTACTCTGTTGTCAGCTGTGAAATAGAAAAGAATTTTACTTCTGTCAAAGGTGTATTCCACATCAACGAGCTTCATTTCGAGTTTGTGATGCTGAATCTTCTGAGCACAGATGTCAAAGGCTGCCTTTTCTTTTTCTTTGTTTTCCTCAACAGTGGCAAAATCTTTTTCAGTTGCCATACGGAGCACAGGTTTGAGCGGTGCTGTAATATCCTCATCGGGAATATCTCTGTTACCTATTGTAACCTCACCGAATTCGAGACCTCTTGCTGTTTCAACAATAACCTTGTCGCCACGCCTGAACTTTATATTTTTAGGGTCAAAATAATAGTTTTTACCCACTTCTTTAAATCTGACTGAGATAACCTCTGCCATAGTTTATCACCCTTTCTGTATCGGTGTTATTTTATAGAGTAAAGTATAGATGAAAGCCTTGTCAGGGTAAGATTGTGATTTGCCGAGCTTTCGGCAGAGTCCCTTAAAGACTGTATTTCTCCGAGTAAAAGCATAAGTTTTTTCTGTGTCAGAGCAGTTCTGAGATTTTCTGCAGTTTCTTTTTCGTCACTTATAAGCTCTTTTCCTGCAACCGAAAGTATAAGAGCATCACGGAGTATTGGCTCCATATTACGGAGAACTGAAGCCAGAAGAAGCTTGTCCTTCTGAAAAACTGCCGTCTTTTTTATGAACTGCAGTTCGTTTTCTTTTACCATAGTCATAAGCAGCTCTGAAGCAAGAGCCTTTGCCTTTTCGTTTGCTTCACTGTTTTCTTCACCTGTATCTTCACCGGTAAAATATGCCGTAGCTCTCGAGGTGATAGTCTCGAGCAGTGAGGACTTTGAAGGGCAGGTGAGTATGAAGGAAACATGCCTTGCAGGCTCTTCGAATATCTTAAGAAGTGCATTCTGAGCCTGAGGATTCATATTCTGAGCCTCGCAGATAATGAAAACGCTTTTATCACCGTCATTGGGATATACCTTGGCTTTTTCTTTTATGTCACGGATTTCGTCAACCTTTATCATTGCACCCTGCTTTGAGATAATATGCAGGTCAGGATGGGAGTCAATGCTTACCTTATGACAGGCTGAGCAGTTTCCGCAGGGCCTGATGTCACCCTTACAGAGAATAGCTTTTGCAGTTTCCTTGGCAGCACTCAGACGGATTTCCTGAGACGAGCCTTCAAATATAAGTGCATGAGAAAGCTTGCCGGATGCAACAGCTGAAGATACAGTGTTTCTGAAAGATGGTATTACATCTATGTTTTCGAACATCCCGCTTCGCTCCCTTTTAATATACATTCATAACATTATATAATATTATTCACGATTTGACAAGTGGGAAAGAGAAAAATTTAAAATCAGCTCCCGGGAGGCGGGCGGCTCAGGCTGCGGCGGAGCCTCAGACAGCGACTGCGTCGCTGAAAATCCGCTTCGCGGATTTCCCTGAGCCGCCCGAGCCCACCTTCACCGCAAACTGAAAAATCACCACGAAAAAATTCGCGGTGATCATAAAACTTAAAGATTGAATACGGCTTTTAATTTTTCTATGGAAAAGTTCTTTTTTGCCTTGGGCACACCCACTTCTTTTACGGGTGCAGAGTCCGAATAAGGAGCCACCTTCATGCCCTCGAGCTTCGGCTCTTCATCTGCTGCCTTTTCGCCGCAGAGGGGACAAAGTGTATAAGTTTCCGCCAGGTCTACATTACAGTGTTTACATCTCATTTCAGTTTCCTCCGTTTCCGTGGGTGCTTTCCACTCTTATCTCAAGTCCCTGAGAGGATAAAACTCTCACACATTCCTTAGGCCAGGAGGTATCGTGTCCGCAAACTGAGAAGCAAAGACTGAAAAGTCCGTTACAGCTTACGGCAGAGCAGGTGCTTACGAGTCCGTATCCGCTTGTGTCACCGTTGATACCGTCAACTCTTTCGAGCTTATCGGCAAGTTCCTGACTTACCTCGGTGTTGCCGGTGTTTGTCAGAATGGTTGTGAAGCCGCTGTGAGTCTTCTTCTGTGATATGCGGAGTACCGGCTGCTTTATGAAGTTTGGTACAACCTTAAGCACGGGATTATTTACAAGGCCGCCGAACTTGTTGAGTTGCTTCTGAAGCTCTTCGGGGGCTGTATTTTTCTTTATCTGACCTGCAATTTTACTGCAGACCTCATCAAAGGTCCAGTCAGTTCTGCCTTCGGTGTCAAAAACAACCTTGCTCTGAATTGTAAAGTTTCTTACGCTTTCGGTGGGGAAGAAACGGCGAAGGTTTACGGGAATTGCAATAACAATGGGCTTATCTACGGGTTTTGCGGCGTGATGCATGGTGCCGAGAATAAGAGCAGCAGCGAGGTATTCGGTGATTGTCATACCTTTTTCTTTGGCTTTAGCGTGAAGAGCGTCAACCTTCATCATAGCAAAAATAAACTGCATAAAGCCCTTTTCCATTTCACTTTCGATATGGTATGCTTCTATACCGTCTTCCACGGGCTTTTCTCCGCCTTCAATGTAATATTCCGCAAAGGCATTGCTGAGCTCAGCTTCTGTAGGCTCAGTGAGAATATATTCGCTGTCGGGGTTTTCGCAAAGCTCAGAATATCTTGTTATAAGTGCATTGAAATATTCCGAAGCACCCTTGCCGTCACCTAAGAAGTGAGCACACTCAACAGCGATTCTTCTTTTATAATATACGATTCTGAAGTCGGGTCTGTTGTCCTCACGCATTGCTATTGGTAAAAGCACACGGTTGTGTTCTTCACGGATTTCCGGCAGAGCGTCAGTGAACTCCTGATAGTTCCAGAAAAAGCCTTTTCTTATACGGGTATGCATAGACGGATAGCGGGGCATTATGTCTGCGGCAGCTTTTCTGAGTATTGTTTCATCTATATCGTGGTCTTTGAAAACGGCAGCCATTCTGAAGGTACGGCCCCATTTTTTATTGCTCAGGCACGAAAACATAATGGATGCAGTGTCGGTTCTCATCCATTTATACTTAGTCATAACGATTCTCTCTCCTTAATATATATTCTATAGAACAAAGTGTTAAAAATCATTAAGGTTCATTATAGCACAGGGGTGTATCTTTGTCAAATTATGGTTGTTGCCGACAAATTTTCAGAATGTACACTTTTTGAAAACAAAATATGAAAAAACAAAGTGTCGGAGTTTGTCTAAACTAACTAAAAAAGGTAAAAATATTCTGTATTTTTTTACGAAAACCTAT
>JAZSGK010000069.1:0-6345 GCA_045532695.1 Acutalibacteraceae bacterium | reverse complement strand
TGTTTTCGTAATGTTTCAGCATTTTCTGACATAAAGAAAAAGCAGGCTCCCCCTGAAGCTCATCACTGAGCCATAGAGCGAAGCACTGCCCGTAGTTTTCTATGGATTTTGCTTTTTCAATATTAATCTGCAGGTCACCGTTATAAAAAGACTTGTTCTCTTTATAGGCTCTGCTCAGAGTGTCGCAGTGAAGGTCAAAGTATCTCATAGTTGCTCCCGATTGTGGTTGTGGGAAGGTTGCTCCCTGTGTCTGCTGATTTGCAGTCTCGCTTTTTTCAAAAGGAATTGCTCAAATGAATTGGCTACGCCATGAATTGACCTGCGGTCATGAATTGCCTTCGGCATGAATTGAAGCTTACGCTTCATTGACTCATCCACCGCAAGCGGTACTACTTTTCGAGAGGGAGAGTCTTATTTCCTCGTCAGCAACTCCTAACTCCTAACTCCTCACTCCTAACTCCTCACTCGCCGAGTATTTTCTTTAGGAAGGTGCGTCTGTGCTCAGGGCAGATGCCGTGCTCTGCTATCATTTCATAGTGAAGCTTTGTGCCGTAGCCCTTGTGCTTTGCAAACTGATATTCGGGATATTTCCCGTCCATCTCGAGGCAGTATCTGTCTCGTGTCACCTTGGCAAGTATTGACGCTGCAGCTATGGATATGCTCTTGGCATCACCCTTGATGAGGGTTCTTTCTTCGATTTCAAGACCCGGCTTCTGATTGCCGTCTATAAGTGCAATGTCGGGCTTTATGCTGAGTCCCTCAACTGCCTGCCTCATAGCCCTGAAGGTAGCCTGAAGGATATTGATTTCGTCTATTGTGGCCGCATCAACCATTACTACAGAATATGCAAGAGCTTTTTCTTTTATGATATCATAGAGAATATCTCTCTTTTTTTCGCTGAGCTTTTTTGAGTCATTGATGCCTTCGATTTCGCAGTCCATAGGAAGTATTACTGCCGCTGCGCATACGGGACCGCATAAGGGGCCTCTGCCTGCTTCATCGACACCGCAGACTATGTTGTAGCCCTCTGAGAGAGCTTGTTTTTCGTATTCAAAAGTCATTTTTGTTTCCTCACTGTTTTAATTAGGAATGCGGAATTCGGAATTCGGAATTCGGAATTCCGAATTGCGCCAAGTTTTGATAAGAAGGGGAATTTCTCCCCGCAGAATGTAATTGTTGTAATCTGTAAACTGCATCTGAATTGTCTGCTTTTTCTCCCGGAATTCGGAATTCGGAATGCGGAATTCGGAATTGCGCCAAGCTTTGATAAGAAGGGGAATTTCTCCCCGCAGAATGTAATTGTTGTAATCTGTAAACTGCATCTGAATTGTCTGCTTTTTCATCAGACTGAAAATCCTCGTCAGTAACTCCCGACTGAAAGTGGCGGGTAGAGAGTTGTTTCTTTGAGAGAGTATGACGCAACTCCTCACTCCTAACTCCTAACTCCTCACTCCCGACTGAAAGTGGCGGGTAGAGAGTTGTTTCTTTGAGAGAGTCTGACGCAATTCCGAATTCCGAATTCATAATTCATAATTTACAAAGCTGCCGCTTTCGCGACAGCTTTTTGTTTGTTGCTTATTCGAGAACTGAGCAGTAGTTGAAGATTGCTGCAGGAAGCTCGTCTTTGTCAGCTGAGATTGTGAATACGAAGTTCTTTTCGTGTGCTGAGGAGAGCTCGTAAATCTGCTCAAGGAACTCAGCAAGAGCCTCATAGTTTCTTCCGCCGATACGGAGTGTAGCATCTACAAGTACATCTGTGATGTCGTGGTTGCCTGCACATACGCCTGCAAGGAAACCGTAGAATGAAGCATAACCCTTAATCTCGTAATCGTCAGTTGCAATAAGTCTTGCCTGATAATTAACATCATATGTTAACTTGGTTTCTTTCTCAACGCAAACTACGTTGCCCTTTGAAGTTTCAACGGCCTGGTTTACGCAGGAAATCAAGCGCTTGGTCTTTCCTGAACCTTTGTGTCCTAAAATAATAGAAATCATTTATAATTCCTCCTTTTATTTATTGCTTCACAGTTGCCTTTCGGGCTCCTGTTATTCAATTACACCTTTATTATATCACTTATTAAGTCTTTCTTCAAGTACTTCTTTCTCATTTTCGTATCCGGGTTTGCCCAAAAGTGCAAACATATTCTTCTTGTAGCTCTCAACACCGGGCTGGTCAAAGGGATTGATGCCTAAAACATAACCTGAGATTGCACAAGCCTTCTCGAAGAAATAAATGAGATAGCCAAGTGATTTTTCTGTCATGTCCTCATTTTTGATAATGATGTTGGGTACTCCGCCGTCATTATGGGCAAGGACTGTGCCCTGGTATGCCTTCTCGTTGATGAAGGTCATTGTTTTGCCTGTAAGGAAGTTGAGTCCGTCAACGTTTTCGGGATCTTCCTTGATGTATATCTCTTTCTTGGGCTTTGCGAATGTGACAACAGTCTCAAACATAATTCTTTCGCCTTCCTGGATATACTGACCAAGAGAGTGAAGGTCTGTTGAGAACACTGCCGAAGTGGGGAAAAGTCCCTTGCCTTCCTTGCCCTCGCTTTCGCCGAAGAGCTGTTTGAGCCATTCGTTCATCATTATAAATGAAGGCTCGTAGCTGATAAACATTTCTGTTTTCTTGCCTTTACCATAAAGAGCGTTTCTTACTGCTACATATTTATAGCAATCGTTTTCGTCGATATCTGTGCTCATAAGCTCGGCTCTTGCAGTTGCTGCGCCTTCCATAAGAGCATCTATATCAATACCTGCTGCAGCGATAGGAAGAAGACCTACTGCTGTGAGTACACTGTATCTGCCGCCGACGTCATCGGGTACAACAAATGTCTCGTAGCCCTCTTTATCGGCAAGATTCTTAAGGGTACCCTTAGCCTTGTCTGTTGTGACAAAGATTCTTTCTGCAGCACCCTCTTTGCCGTACTTCTCTGTAAGAAGCTCACGGAATACTCTGAATGCTATTGCAGGCTCTGTTGTGGTACCTGACTTTGAAATAACGTTAACGCTGAAATCCTTGCCGTCGCAGATCTCTATAAGCTCATTGAGGTATGAAGCTGAGATGCTGTTACCTGCATAATAGATAGCAGGTGTGCCCTTGCGAAGGTCGTTGTAATTCTGACTCTTTATGAATTCGATAACGGCTCTTGCTCCGAGGTATGAGCCGCCGATACCGATAACGATAAGGATATCGCTGTTTTTCTTGATTTTTTCTGCGGCAACCTTGATTCTTCCGAATTCGTCTTTGTCATAATTTACGGGAAGGTCAACCCAACCTGTGAAATCATTGCCGACGCCTGTTTTGCCGTGTAAATCGTTATGAGCTTTTGTGATTTTATCCTGATAGGAATATAATTCCTCTTTGCTTACAAAAGCTGAAACATACTTGTCTTTGAACTGTAATGCCATGGGTATCTGTTCTCCTGGGAATAGTTTATCTATTTCTTAGTATTTTAATATAATTTTCACCATTTGTCAACTGATATAACCATAAATATTATGCACTTTTTGCAAGAATGCTCAAAAATCTCACTATAATATGACCGATATCCGTCTTTTCGACACTGTTTTCACTGACCAGATTATATCTTGCAATTTCCTGCTGACCTATTTTAAGAGTTACAGTGCCAAGGACCTGATTTTTCTCTATGGGCGCCTCGGCATTTTCACTAAGGTCGATGTGGGTTTCAAGCTTGCTTTTCTCCCCTGCCCTGAGGGTAACGGGCTTTACGCCTGTGATTACGGGCCTTATGCTTTCCTCTGTGCCTCTTATAATTTCCACCTCACCGAAAAGGGAAGAGTCAATCTCAGGTGTAAATGTCTCGAAGTTGGCAAAGCCCCAGTTGAGCATTGCTTTTGCTCCCTCAAAGCGGTCGGTGCTGTTGCCTGCACCCATAACAACGGCTATAAGGTGAAGTCCGTCTCTTTCTGCCGAGGCACTCAGGCAATGTCCCGCCTTTGATGTGGTACCTGTTTTAAGGCCTGTTGTACCGCTGTAGAAGCGTACCAGCTTATTGGTGTTGACAAGCTGAGTTTCGCCGCCGCGAAGTGAGTCCATCCATACTGTAGTGTAGGTTTTTATTCTCTCGTGCTTGAGCAGCTCCCTTGACATTATGGCTACATCCAGAGCCGTTGTAAGGTGCTCTGTTGTATCGTCATCGAGGCCTGAGCAGTTGACGAAGTTGGTGTTTACCATACCGAGCTCTCTTGCTCTGTCATTCATCATTTTAACAAAGCCTGTTTCACTGCCTGCTATATGCTCACCCAAGGCTGTGCAGGCATCGTTGGCACTGCCTATTGCAGTTGCTCTGAGAAGCTCATCGACGGTCATTGTCTCGCCCTCTTTAAGCCATATCTGACTGCCACCCTTGCCTGCAGCAGCGGGGCTTGTTGTAACCGTATCCGTAAGGGCAATTTTACCGCTGTCTAAGGCTTCCATAAATAAAAGCAAGGGCATAATCTTTGTCACCGATGCAGGGTAAAGCTTTTCGTTTTCACCGAAGCTGTAGAGGACCTCACCTGTTGAAGCGTCCATAAGGACTGCTGCTTTGGCCTTTACTTCAATTTCGCTTTCATTGAGGGCAAGGGTACAAAGAGAAAAGCACCCTATGAGTATTATTGACACCATAGTCAGGGAAAGAAGTTTTTTCATAAATATCACCTCGATAATTTCTTACACTGATATTTATGAATCTTAACGGTAATTTAAAACAAACATCTTGAATAATAAAGGCTTTTGCTTTATAATGTCACTATTATAATACAAGGTTGAGTTAAGATGAAAGTTAAATTCTATACTCTCGGCTGTAAGGTGAATCAGTATGAGAGTCAGGCAATAGGCGAAAGCCTTAGAAAAAGAGGATATGAAATAGCTGACGGTAAGGAAAATGCCGACGTTGTTATTGTCAACTCCTGCACTGTTACGGCAGAGTCCGACCGTAAAACCCGTCAGGCAGTACGCCGCTTCAAAAGGCAGAATCCCGAAGGTATTGTTGTGCTCACCGGCTGTATGCCCCAAGCTTATCCCCATAAGGCAAAGGAGCTTCTTGAGGCTGATATAGTCCTCGGTAATAAAAATAATAAGGAGCTTCCCGATATACTGGAAAGCTATCTCAAATACGGCTCAAGAGCCTTTGAGGTAAAAGAGCATAAAACAGGTGACAAATTCGGCGGCGACACCATAACCGCCTTTGAGGAAAGAACGAGAGCTTATGTTAAAATACAGGACGGCTGTAACCGCTTCTGCTCCTACTGTGTCATACCTTATGCCCGCGGCAGGGTACGCTCAAAGCCTCTCGATGAAATAAAGGCTGAGCTTAAAAACATCAGTGAAAACGGATATAAAGAGGTTGTGCTTGTCGGTATCAATCTTTCCTCCTACGGCTCGGATATAGGCTGCACTTTCCCTGAGGCTGTGAAGGTTGCCAATGACACTGAGGGTATCCTCCGTGTCCGTCTCGGCTCCCTTGAGCCCGACCACCTGACCGATGAGGTTATCGAGGAGCTGTCGAAGTGCGAAAAGCTCTGCCCTCAGTTCCATATATCCCTTCAGAGCGGCTGTGACAGCACCCTCAAGAGAATGAACCGCCACTATGATACGGCAGAGTACAGACAGCTTTGCAAAAAGCTCCGTGAGTGCTTCGAGGCTTGTACGCTGACTACGGATATTATGGTTGGCTTTGCAGGTGAAAGCGACGCTGACTTTGAAACGAGCCTTAAGTTTATGGAAGAAATCGCCTTCGAAAAGGTACATGTATTCCCCTACTCTGTCCGTAAGGGTACAAGAGCTGAAAAGCTTGAGGGTCATCTCGATAAAAAAATCAAGGAAGAACGCTGTAAAATAATGATTGAAAAGTCTGAGGCCATAAGAAGAGACTTTTTTAAAAAGCAGATAGGTAAGACCTACGGCATCATAATTGAGAGCAAAGCCGAAGACGGCTGCTATATGGGTCATACGGCTAATTATATTCCCGTAAAAATAAAAACAAAACTGCCCGATGATATGGGAGGCAGTCTTGTGAATGTAAAAATTATTGAGTTATCCGATGAGGATTATCTGATTGGTGAAATTATTTAACTATCATAAGAGAGTGTGTTTTTTCCAGACCGCACTCTCTTGTTTTTTCTGTAAAGAGGGAGAAAAGGTCGGTGTTTCTGCATTCGGCTTCGTAGATTTCTCTTGCCTTGCCTGTGAGCTTTTTAGCCTCGGAATGCTTTGTTATTATGGGCAGATCCGTGTTTTCCTTAGCCTTTGATAAAAGGGCAAGTCCTTTTTCGCTGACAGCTAAAACTTTTATATAAGGCGGTATATTCTCAGAGTATTCACATCTGACCTTAAGATAG
>JAZSGK010000185.1:0-3434 GCA_045532695.1 Acutalibacteraceae bacterium | reverse complement strand
AACCTGTGCCGTTAACTTCGATTACGCCACCTGCAGCAAAGGCCATAGGCATTGTTGTCACAATCATTAAGATTGCGAGGATGATTGATAAGAATTTTTTCGTGTTTTTCATTGTTTTGCTCCTTTCACAAAGCACATTCTAAAACGCACTTTGGTTTAATTTCGAGAATATGCTACCATAAAACATCTCAATTGTCAATAAATTACAGCAAAAAATCAGAGTACATACAATAAAAAAACGCCCTGTTTTTTTGGATATTTTCACCAAAGTTCCTCGGCGGTATGAAACTAAAAGATATGCTCTCACTCCCCCGCGTACCAATATTTAACAAAATTTTATAGACAATATTTCTCTCATTTGCTATAATTAACCTATGAATCTGAAAGGAGAAATCACTATGAAACCTATTAAGAAAACTCTCAGTCTTGTTCTTTGCCTTGTTATGGTTCTATCTTGCCTTAGCACTGCTTTTGCCGCAGATGTAAGTGAAGACAGTTGGAATAATCTCTGGGAAGACTATAAAAAGGAAATCGCTCCTGCTGTTACTATGTTCGCAGGCTCTGACGAAAGCGAAAGATATATCGCCTGGTATTCGGATACCGACAGCGGCTATGTTGAGCTGAAAAACGGCAAGGATACCAAAACCTTTGAGGCAAGTGCAGTCGCTTCACCTGACGGCGGTTACCGTCTGGGTGCAGTTGTCACGGGTCTTGAAGCAGGCGGATATTCCTACACCTGCCACAGCGGTGATTTTACAAGCGACAGCTTTAAGTTTACTGTAGAAAAAACTGACACCGTAACTGCCCTTTATGTTTCCGATATTCATATGGCAATTGAAGAGGAAAACGAAAACGCCCTTGCTCAGCGCTCATATATCTACAATCAGACTCTTGAAGCAGCCAATAAAAATGCAACTGACGGTCTTGATATTATCGTATCGGGCGGTGACCAGGCTTCGGAGGGTCTCACTGAAGAACTGATTGCTCTGAGCTCACCTGAGCTTATGAAGACTATCCCCTTTGCCCCTGCAGTAGGTAATCACGACAGAAAGAGTGTAGGCTATAAATATTATACCTTCCTGCCCAATCAGGCAGACCTCACCTTTAAGTCTTATATCGGCACAGACTATTGGGTACGCTACGGTAATGCTCTCTTCCTTGTTTTCGACTCCTGCAACACATCAATGAGAGGACATTACAAGTTTGCCAAAGAGGCTACCGAGGCAAATGAAGATGCAACCTGGGTAATCGCAGTTATGCACCACGATATGTTCGGCGGAAGAGAGCCCTGGCTCAACACTGAAAACACAATGCTGCGTATTTTGTGGACTCCGCTTTTTGACGAATACGGTGTTGATCTCTGCCTTTACGGTCACAGTCACTTTTACAGCGTTTCCAATGTTATCTACGCCAACAAGTCAGCAGTAGCTCTCGCAGATAAAAAAGAAATAACAGACCCTGCAGGTACTGTATACCTTTCAACAGGCTCTGTCAACAATTTTGCTTCTCTTCTCGATGACGAGGGCAATGTACCCCCCATCGGCGAAAATGCGGCCTTCACTTATCTTGAGGCAGAAGAGCCCTTATATACTCTTCTTGATTTCACCGATGAGACTCTGACCCTTCGCTCGTATACTGTCGATGACAATGAGAACTTCTATACTCTCAAGATTGAAAAGAGCGACAAGGCAGGCGGCCACACCTTTAAGAATACTCTGTGGTATCTTAAAGGCTTTACTTACTTTGTATCCTTGATAGTAAATATCATAAACAATGTTGATATGTATAACCGCTATAAGGACCAGGGTTATGATGTGACTCTTTTTGAAGGACTCATCGGAAGCTGAAAAATTAAAATAAAAAAGCCTCCCGTAAAGGGAGGCTTTCTTGTTCTTTTAGTGCCTTACCAGCCAAGATAATCTTTGATGTTGTATAAGAAGTTAATAAAACCATCAAAAATTCTTGAAAATGAAAGATAAAGGCTTTCAACTAATACGGGCCATTCCATAGTAAATTCTCCTTTCTATGGGTGTAAAACGATCTTTATCAAGCGTTGATATCAGGATAATCATCGGGGGGCCATTTGTCAGTAACTTTAAATACATACTGAAGCCACTGCATTACACGGTCCATGAATGCTAAGAATTCGTCCCATACGCCTAAAACTGCATCCCAATTCATAGCGGTTTCTCCTTTCGAAAATTTCTATTCGGCAGGGAGAAGAGTACACTATCCCCCATCTAATCCAAACATATTGTACTATTTCTTCAGAGCTTTGTCAACTAAATTTTTTTAATTTTTAATTTTTCGTGAATTTGCACATATTGAACGAGTCAATTTTATCAAAGCTTCTAAATACTATTAACTATTTTCATACACTCAGACTGTTTTATTGATATAAAATAGACACTCTGAAAGAAAGTGCCTGTTTAGTCAATATAATGTTAAATCATATATTATGCACAACATATACCCCATAAAACCTTAGTGAAAATGTCCTTTGAAATGCCTTTTATTTTCTGATAAAATTATAGTGTATAGAATAATCACCGCGAGGAGGTGCAAAATGCAAACTGAATACAAGGTCGGTACATGTCTTGTCTATGACACCTACGGCATATGCAAAGTGACTAAAACTGAAAACATATCCTTTTCAAAGAGCACACCCAAAAGGCCCTATTATGTTTTGTCACCTCTGAATTCCCCCTCTTCCACCTATTATGTACCCGTCGGAAATGAAGAGGTGCAGAAAAAGCTGAGGCTTCCTCTGACTGAAAAAGAAATAAAGACTTTACTTGAAAAGTCCCTCTCCTGCCCTGTATGCTGGATTGAAAACCGCCAGGAAAGAAATGAGACCTTCGGCAGAATTCTCGCTTCGGGTATCACTGCAGAGCTTATCGCCCTCATCATCTGTCTTTTTGAAAGAAAGACTGCTCTTTCTGAAAGAGGTAAAAAACTCAGCTCCACCGATGAAGGGTTCTTTACGGCGGCCGAAAAATTAGTCAGGGAGGAATTCGCCTTTTCTCTCGGCATTTCACCTGAAAATGTAACTGAATATATTCACACCTTTATGGATAAAAGGGCATCGATACAAAAATGAAACCCCGATTTTGTTTATATTTTATATTGTATACTCCGGAGGAAAACTGTATAATATAATTATCACAGAATATGTGAAAAGGAGGAGTATATATGCAGAAAAAGATTATAACTGTTTCAAGAGAATTCGGTTCGGGCGGCAGAAGTATCGGCAAAATGGTTGCAGAAAAGCTCGGCTATGACTATTATGACAGCGAACTCGTAGAGCGTGTTGCAAAGGAAACAGGCTTTTCGGCAGAGTACATTGCCGATGCGGGAGAATATGCTCCGGGTAAAAGTATGTTGTCATACGCCTTCACTTCCCGTTCACCTCACGGCGGTAATGCTATGAGTGC
>JAZSGK010000170.1:0-8735 GCA_045532695.1 Acutalibacteraceae bacterium | reverse complement strand
AGGATACTGCCCTCACCTGCAAAGAGAGGGTTATCGATTGTTGACCAACCTGCAAGACCTGAGCAGAATGCACCGAAGCCTGCATCTGCACCCCAGATAACATGGAAAAGATAAAGACCGATAAAGGAGAAGGCATAACCTAAAAGCATCGGTACATAAACCTTTTTCTTGATAACAAGTGAGAGAAAAATCACAGCGGACATAATACAGCAATAGAGAAGACCTACAAGAGCCACAAGATTAAGCCTTGTAGCAAGCTGTGCCACCATAATTCCGAGACCTACAACCATAAGGATTATAGGAAAAACTTTTTTTGATTTGTCGAGTGAAAACTTTTCCATAATTTTCATTCCTTTCTCCGTAATATATCAATTATAGCTTAAAAAACGTCACTAGTCAATAAAAACTTACTACTGCAAAAACATATCTGCAATGTCTTTTATGCCGTATCTTTCTATCAGGTCTTCTACTCCCTCTTTCACTTCCTCCTGAGTGTAGCCGTGTCTTAAAAGGAAGTCTTCCTCTTTACCGGCAAGATGGTAGTAGAAAACAAGGGCAGTTTTAAGGTAGGTTCTGTCGCCGTCTGCGGTTATGTTGTAAAGTTCATTTTCGGCTTCGTTGATTTTGCCCTCATCAATCATAGTTAGAAGGCTTTCAAGAAGCTGTTTTTCCTCGGCATCTTTTATTACATCTTCCATAGAACGGGTTGTGTCAACGCCGAAAAGAAGCTTTAAGAGGATTCTTACCATTTCCCTTACAATGCGCATAATATAATCTTTTTCGAAGTTTTCAAACATCTTTGCCGACCTTTCTGTAATTGCTTATTGCATTGGTAATCACTTTTTTGCCAAACGCTCTCCCTGCGTAGAACACAGGCGAAAATTTGCTGTATCTGTAATGCTGTTCTGTGAAAACTATAAGTCCTAAATACATCCTCATCAGGTAAAATCTTTTAAGTTCGTTATCGTCAAAAACTACCGGTTCTTTCGCTACTGAATTGTAACCATCTATAAGCATTTCGTTTTTCTTTTTATCAAAAGGCGAGATATAATCAAGAGATATAAAATCGCCTATTCTGTCACCGAACATAGCTCTTTCACAATCAATAAGAGCATACAGCTTTTTATCTTTGAGCATTATATTGCCTGCCCATAAATCAAAGTGTACCGGGCAAGGCTTTTTCACGCTCTTGAGTAAAGCTCTGTTTTCAAGTAATATATTTCTTATTTCGTCTATGCGGGGGATTTCAGCGTTTTTACTTTCAGCGTTTTTTATTACATTTTCTGTCATATTGAGATATGCCTCTTCCCATGATGCAAACAGTCCGTTCTGAATATATCCGAAGCCTTCTTCACAAGACAAATTGTGAATTTCAGCCATAGCACACCCCAACTCGTACATAACCTGATCATAGTCTACCTTACTGAGTTTAGCATCTGTAAGCGTTTTACCTTCAATAAACTCCATAACGAGATATTGATATTCACTTTCTCTGTCATAGTCATAGCCATAGATTTCAGGAAAATGTATGTTTTTTAAGCTGCTGAATTTCTCATAGAAATATACTTCGCTTTTTATTAAGTCTTTCTCATAGGTAAGTACATCTGTCCCTTTTGAAGGTGCTATTTTAATCACATAGTTTTTACCGCTCTGCACTGTTATTTTCAGTACTGAGTTGAACTGTCCTCCTTTGAGCGGAATAACCTTTAGAATTTTGCCCAAAGAGTGTTTGCTGAATATTTCATTTAATGCTTCGTCACTGATATTTCGCTTGGTTTTTGACATAATGCTCCACCTGCCGTCTATAAGTTATACTTCAATTATAGTTAGCTGTTTTTTCTTTGTCAACTCACTTTAACTCTGTACTTTTCATATCTTTTATGCTATGATACTTATACCAACATAAAAGAGGTGCAAAATGTTTATCATAAATGAAGATATAACCGCTCTTTCAGGCAAAATCAAAAAGCTTGCATTCAGCGACCGCAAGGACAAAGCTTACGAGTACACAAAGATAACTGCCAGGCCCTTTGAAACAAAAAAGGGTATAAAATGGCAACTGGAAAAGTACAAAAACAACCAGGTTTTTCACGAAAATTTAAGCGAGGAAGAATTCCTTTGTTGGTGTGAAACAACCGGCAAAGAAAGCTTTAAGCAGGCTTGTCTCACTGCCGAGGGCACAACTGTGCAGTACACAATATTCCCCGATAAAATCAAGCGCAAGGTAACGGGCAACGCTATAACAAAGGTTGAAACCGCAAAGCACAACAAACAGAAAAACTATATTCTTCCCCAGGGTCAGAATATTCCCGCACTTGTTGATCTTGGTGTTTTCGGCAAGGACTTTATGGTAGTTGCCAGCAAGTACGACAAATATAAGCAGATTAACCGCTTCATTGAAATTATCGACGATAGTTTTTCGAAGATGAACAAAGACGAGGTAACTATACTCGACTTTGGCTGCGGTAAATCGTATCTTACATTCATCGTTTACTACTACTTCACTGAAATAAAAAAAGTCAAAGCTAAGGTTCTTGGCTTTGACCTTAAAGAAGATGTGGTTAAAAACTGCAATGAAATTGCAAAAAAGTATGGCTACGATAACCTTAAATTCTACGTAAACGATGTAACTAAGGGTGAAGTTTACAAGGATAATGTGGATATGGTAATAACTCTCCACGCCTGCGATATTGCAACAGACTTTGCTCTATATCACGCTATAAGTCACGGTGTTAAGCATATTTTCTCTGTCCCTTGCTGTCAGCATGAGATCTGTTCGTCAATCAAAAAGGGTGGTGACTTTGATTTACTCCTCACCCACGGGCTTATCAAAGAGCGTTTCTCGGCCCTTCTCACAGACAGTATAAGAGCAGATATTCTCAAAAGGTGCGGATATGAGGTTGACATAATCGAATTCGTTGACTTTGCCCACTCACCTAAAAATCTTATGCTTCGCTGTAAACTAAAAAAGAGCAGTTTACCTGATTTGAGTGAGGTTGAAGCTCTGATGGAAAGATACGGCTTTAAACAGAAGCTCTATGAGCTTGTGAAAAACAATATGTAGTTTCTGCCGAAGGGCAGGTACGGCGGCTCCATTGCCGAATGAATTCGGCACAGCGACCCCTGCGTGGTCGCTGCAAATCGCCCCACGCGTGGGGCGATTTATGGAGCCGCCTCGCTGTTTCCTGCACTCACTGTCAATCGGAGCTTTCACGCTTTCTCCTGAGTATCTCTACGTTTTCTTCCACCTGCTTTTTCTTCAGCGGATACCAGAGCCAAAGTATAAGACTAAGAATTATAAGTCCCACTCCCGGCACAAGGGTGGAAATATTGAATATCCCCCGCATAACCGAGCTGTCAAATGCAGTTTCTTCGCTATAGCCTATAACCGAAAGCAAAATTCCCGTCAGCCCTGACGATGCCGCCTGACCGAGTTTTCGCGCAAATGAATAAAGAGCATATACGCCGCCGTCTTCACGAACTCCGTTTCTGATTTCGGAATAGTCTATAACATCTGTGATGAGCGCCCAAGACACCATAGAAAATACACCGAGACCTATCCATGCAGCTGTCTGAAAAGCAACATATACCCACACATTATCAGGTCTTATGAAAAAAAGCAGAAGTATCATTATCCCTGCAAAAAAATTTGATGCAATGCTTACCTCAGCCTTGCCGAAACGGTTGACAACGGGTTTCGATATTGCTGCCGCCAGAATCATACCACCCACCATTGTCAGTGTCGCCACACTCTGCACCGCCGCATTTCCGTAAACATTGGGATAGACGTAGTTTATCATCTGCTGCATTGTAAGCTGAGAAAGAAGCATAACTATACTAGCAGCAATAATGGAAATCAGCGGTCTGTTATGAATACTGCTTTTTATAAGCGCGAATATATGATTATCCCTGTCATCGCTTGAGGCTCTGTCGACCCTGACACGTTCCGTTGTGAGAGTATAACAAAGAATATAGCAGATAACGGCAAGAGCTGAGCACACACCCGCAACCATAGTAAACCTTCTGCCGTTCATAACCTCTTTTCCGCCGATATTGTCATAGACCACTATGGGTACAACTGCCGTAACAAAAGCTCCTGCAAGTATACCGCCCATTGTTCTGTAGGTTGAAAGCGACTGTCTGTCAGAGGGGTTTCCGGACACTGCCGAAGCCATAGAGCCGTAGGGAATATTAACAGAAGTATAAAAGACCGAGCCCCATAAAATATACGTTACAAAAAGATAGGCAATCTTCGCCCACTGAGGCATCGGGGCAAGTGAGCTCTGATAAATAAGAAACGAAGATATAGCGACGGGGCCGCTCATACGAAGAATCCAGGGCTTGAATTTTCCGTGCCTCGTATATCTGCTTTCATCACATATTCTGCCCATTGCCACGTCTGTAAAACCGTCTATGAAGCGAGCCACCATCATAACTGCGCCAACCGCTGCCGCATTTACGCCCATAACATCGGTATAGAACTTCAGAAGAAAACTCGAAGACAGTAGGAAAGTAAAGTCATTACCGAAGTCACCGAAAAGATAACCTAATTTATCTCTGAAGCCAAAAGGTCTTATTTTTCCTCTACTATCCACCCGAAACCTTTCCTTTCAGTCAGTTGATCTTTATAAAGTTTTCTCATACCGGAGTGCTATTATGCACTTTGTTTTTCTTTTCTGCAAAGATATTTCAGTCTTCATTTAACTTTATCCCCACAACTCTATTTACTATCAGTTTTAAATTTGATATAATCATATTTAACAAGTTTTTTGGAGGCTACAAAATGCTTAATCTCATTAAAAGAAACACTCCCATCATTGCTGATTGCTTTATGCTCGAAACAACAGACAGAAAAAATGGTAAAAACTACTACGAAATAAGTGAAAAAGACGGCAAGGTGCTTATAAAAGGTGACTGCAAAATCAGTCAGGCTATGGGTTATTACACTTACCTGAAAAAGTATTGCAGAGTAAACTATGCCCATTGTGGCAACACTGAGCTCAATGTCACTGAGGCTCCCTTACCCACTGAAACTACTTTACATATCATCGATCAGGAAAAAAGAGCTTATCTCAACTACTGCACCCTCTCCTACTCTATGCGTTCATGGCAATGGAAGGAATGGGAAAAAGAAATTGACTTTATGGCTATGAACGGCATCAATATGCCTCTTAGCGTCATCGGTAACGAGGCTACCATCTTCTATACCCTTGTTGATTTCGGCATCAGCGAAGAAAAAGCCCTCTCATTTGTGGCAGGCCCCTCATATTACGCCTGGCAGATGATGACAAACCTCGACTCATTTATGCATATCCCCGACAAAAAATACATAGACAAGCGCCTTGAACTCGGCAGAAAGATAATCGACCGTCAGATCGAGCTTGGTATGACTCCCATTCAGCAGGGTTTTGCAGGCCATGTACCCGGATTCATCAAAGAGATTTTTCCCGATTCAGAGTTTCAGCACCTGCCTACATGGTGCGGTTTCCCGGGCACTTGTCAGTTTGATCCCCTCGATAAGAATTTTGCAATATTCGGCAAAGCACTTCTTGAAAAACAGAAGGAGCTTTTCGGTGCGTACCATTACTATGCCTGCGACCCCTTCCACGAAAACGAGCCTCCGACAGACGGCGGTGTGTACCTTGCCAATGTAGGTAAGACTATCTCAAAGATGTACAGCGACTTTGATAAAGAAGCTACCTGGGTTATGCAGGGTTGGTCGCTTCGTGAGGAGATTGTCAAGGCAGTTGATAAGGATAAACTTCTGATTCTCGACCTTGACGGCAGTAAGAGTGAGCTTCATAAGGGTTTCTGGGGCTATAGCTTCATCTGCGGTACTCTTCATAATTTCGGCGACAGAAACTCACTTCACGGCTCTGCTGAATTGCTCGCTGAAAATCAGTACGCTGTAAGAAAAGAAAAGTACCCTTCAGAAATCGGTACGGGTCTTTTTATGGAAGGATTTTTCCAGAATCCCCTTTACTATGACCTTGCCTTCCACACTATCGTTCAGGATAAAAAGGTTGACCTTGACTCCTGGCTCAAGGACTACGCAGAAAGACGCTACGGAAGTGAGGAAGATTGTCTTAAGAAGGCAGTTTTCGCTCTCAGAGACAGCTGCTATAATCCGAAATGCATTGGCAGAGAGACCAGCTCAATTATCGCCGCAAGACCTTCAACCACTCACTATCACACAGCTCCCAATGATAAAGTCGAGCTGAGATATGACAATAAGGTGCTTTTCTCGGCTGTTACAGAGCTTCTTAAAGCTGAGGGTGCGGCTACTGACGGCTACAGATTCGACATCTGTGACATTTTAAGACAGGTGCTTTCCAACAAGGCTAAAGAAGTGTACTTTGCCATAATGGACAGCTTCAGAAAGAATGATAAAGACGCTTTCGAAGATAACTGTACGCTCTTTGAGAAGATACTCCTCGGAGCCGACAGACTTCTCGCAACAAGAGATGAACTGAGCTTTGATACTCATATCAACGAGGCTATTGCCAATGCTTGCTGTGACGAGCACAAGGAGCTTTTCAGACAGAACGAGGTTGCGCTTATCACTATCTGGGGTCCTTATGTGAATAACGAGCTTTTCGACTATGCGTGGAAAGAATGGTCAGGCCTTATCAAGGACTACTATCTCCCCCGCTGGCTTCTGTTCTTCAATGAGCTCAGAGCTTCATTCGGTGAAGACATAAGTCATATTTCCGATACTGAGTTCCACCACAACGAAAGAAATGACTATGAGACTACTGAGTTTCAGCAGAAGCTCCGTGATTTTGAGTATAGCTTTACTTATTCTTACAAGGGCACTGAGCGCAAGGGTGAAGATACGGTAGCCGTTGCAAGAGAGCTTGTTGAAAAGTTTGCAGAAATCATATAAAAAAGCAAATAAGCGAAGTTTTGTCAAACTTTTACAAAAGTTTGTGGGGCATCGTCGCTGAAGCGCTGCCTGTGGAAGATTCCCCCACAGTGTGGGGGAAATGTCCGTCAGGACAAAGGGGGACGGGCTTGTTAAGCATAAAGCGAGGCGAGGATGGCGCAGCGGTCAAAATTCATAGGCGCTCCAAGCCGTAATGAATTTTGGGAACCGCAAGAGGGCGGGGCAAAGCCCTGCAAAACAAAAAATGGGCAGAGTGTAAATAACAAACTACACTCTGCTTTTCTATTACGCTCGCCGCAGGGCATTCTTCTTCCTATCACGGAAAAAGAATCAAAAACGTGATTATGTTTTTAAACCTTACGATTTCCTTAAGTTAGCTCCCAAAGTATTGCCATAGCATATTACCCTTGCTATAATGAAATTGCAATAATCCGAAAGGAGTAAATATATGAATAAGAAACATTTATCAAATCCCAAAGGTATACTTATTACTTTGGCAATGGTGATTCTTCACTGCATAGCCGTTATGGGCGTCTATCTTCTCGCAGAGGGCGGATTCTCAATCGGCACAACCGCTTTCAGCTATGATGTGCCCGAGCTTCTGTGCTTTGCGCCCTTTATTCTTCCGCTTATAGCAGATATTATCCTCAGGCTCAGAACTGATATCAAGCCGTATTACACTTTGATTTCTGCTGTGTTGGCAGTTATAATCTGTTTTGTCTTTTATCTCATTCAACCCAACAGCACAGAAAAAAACTATATGTTCTTCGGTGAAAACTATGTTTTCGTTTTGCTCGCCCTCATAAGCTTTGCCATAAGATGTATTTACAGCATAGTCGATTTTATCCTGCTGAAAAAATACAAGCAGATAATCATCGGCATACTTGTAGCAGTTATAGGCGTTGGCTCTTTCATAGTTGGTTTTATGTTTGAAGACGATATAAACAGATATATTGTCAACCGAGGCACCGGTACCGCCGACAAAACAGGCTCATGGGGAGCAATCAATCAGAATGTAGTGCGAGGTGAAGACTGGAAGCAGATAGTCACTGACACACCGTTTAAGTTGGGCGAAATCACACCTGTAACAGAAGACGGCTTTACCGACAACTATTGCGACAAAGGCACATATCCTCATATAGACGGCTCAACTGTCTGCGTACCGATGGCAGTGGAATTTGCAAGACAGCACTTAGGCTTTGAGGACACAACAGCTAACCAATTTGTGCAATTTTCAACCACACACCCTGCTTATGAAAATCTTATTCATAAAGAAAACACACGTGAAAACTATGTCCACTATGAGCTTGATGCTTTTATCGATATGTCAAATGTTGACATTGTTATTGCAACGGAGCCTTCAGACGAAGAACTCGCCTTGGCTGATAATTGGGGTATAGAGCTTAAGAAAACTCCCGTATGCTATGACGCCTTTGTTTTCATCACCCACAAAGACAATCCCGTTGACAGCTTAACCGTCGATCAGATTAAAAAGATATACACAGGTGAAATCACCAACTGGAAAGACGTTGGCGGTAAAAATGAAAAAATAAGAGCCTTTCAGCGAGAAAAGAACTCGGGTTCACAGACGGCTATGGAAAACCTTGTTATGGGCGGAGCTGATATGATAAACCCTATTGAAGTCAAGGTCATTGAGGGTATGGGTATGCTTGTTGACGCAGTCGCCGAATATGAAAACGAAACAGCAAGTCTCGGCTACACCTACAGATACTACATCGATACTCTTTATAAAAACGATAACATCAAGACTATTGCCATTGACGGTATCGCTCCTACTGATGAAAATATAAGAAATGAAAGCTATCCTTTCACCACCAACTACTACGGA
>JAZSGK010000194.1:0-9761 GCA_045532695.1 Acutalibacteraceae bacterium | reverse complement strand
ATAATGCAAGCTTTACCCATTTCATGAGCTATGCCTGCGACCTTGCTGTCCTGCTCTGTAAAGCCTTCGAGGGCATCAATCATAATTACACATACGCTTGCTCTTTCGACAGCCATTTTAGCTCTGATAACGCTGTATTTTTCAATCTGATCCTCAACCTTGCTTTTTCTTCTGAGACCGGCGGTATCAATAAACATAAACTCGCCGAACTCATTGGAAATATAGGTATCCGTAGCGTCTCTTGTGGTACCTGCAATATTTGAAACGATGGCCCTCTCTTCGCCTGAAATAGCATTTATGAGAGAGGATTTGCCCACATTCGGCTTACCGATAACCGCAACGCTGATAGTGCTGTCGTCAGTCTCCTCTTCCTCCTGCTCGGGGAGATACTGCATTACTGCATCAAGAAGGTCGCCGGTGCCGTGACCGTGAACCGATGAAACAGCAATGGGATCGCCGAGACCTAAGTTGTAGAATTCATAGAATTCGAGAGGGGGCTCACCGATTTTGTCGCACTTGTTTACACAAAGTATAATAGGCTTATTGCTTTTGAGGAGCATTGCGGCAACATCTTCGTCAGTTGCAACAACACCGGAATGAATATCCGTAACAAGGACAATTACATCGGCAGAGTCAATAGCAAGCTGAGCCTGACGGCGCATCTGCTTTAAAATTATATCGTCTGAATGGGGCTCGATACCGCCCGTATCTATCAATAAAAAATGTCTTGACAGCCATTCACAGTCGCCGTAAATTCTGTCTCGTGTAACACCGGGTGTGTCATCAACGATAGACAGACGCTGACCGATAAGCTTGTTGAAAAGTGTAGACTTACCTACATTTGGTCTGCCTACAATCGCAACGATGGGTCTTGCCATTTCTTTCACCTTCTTTTTTATTTATTCATCATAGAGTAAAACAGGTCTGCGCCGGTGCAGTCATTGACTTTAAGCGTCACGCCGAGCTCTTTTTCCACATCTTCAGTGCTGACGCTGTCAAGGAAAAGGTCTCCCTCACTCCTGAGCATAACACTCGGTATCAGGAGAGTTTCAGCCAGAGGCTTATCCTTCAGCTGAGAAATAAGATCTCCACCTGTTATAAGTCCTGCGACAGTTATGCTGTGACCGAAAAAGTCATTCTCTATTTCGTATACATCTATTTTACTGTTATTATACTTATTTTCGAAATTTTCTGCAAGCTCTTTTATCAGAGGATATGCTGCTACGCCTGTTGCAATGCTTACGTGACTTTCAGGGTCACCTTCCTCTGTGTTTTCAAGCTCATCAATAAACTCTTCCTTAAGAGAAGTCCACATACCTACACCGTTTTCAATCTGACAGTAGGTTTCGTAGTATTCGCCCTCGGGAAGCTCTCTTTTTGCTTTGAGATAAAACTCATCGGCAGCGTACACTAGCCTGGTGCCGTATTGCTCTTTGAATTTTTCACCGTATTCGTTTACTATGTCGATAACTTCGCCTGCTGTCTTTTCATCGTACTGAGGCATATCGAACAAGCCGTCTCTGTATTTTGTAACACCTACGGGTACGCAGGCTATGCTCTGAAGGCAGGGACAAAGCTCACTTAGCTTATCGAGGGAATATCTCAGTTCTTCACCGTCATTGATACCGGGGCAAAGGACAAGCTGAGTGTTTATTGCAATGCCGTTTTGTGCCAGACGGTAAAGCACGTCAAGGCTTTCGCCCGCATGTTTATTCTTCATCATTTTCACACGAAGCTCTTTATTCATTGTGTGAACACTGACGTTTACGGGACTTATATGCATCTCAATTATCTTTTCGATGTCGCGCTCACTTAAATTGGTGAGAGTTATATAGTTGCCGAAAAGAAATGACAGACGGCTGTCATCATCTTTGAAATATATTGACTCACGGAGTCCCTTAGGATTCTGATCAATAAAGCAGAAAATGCATTTGTTCTTGCAGTGCCTTTCCTTATCCATGAGATAAGTTTCAAAGGTGAGTCCCAGATCCTCGTCTTCATCTTTTTTTATCCATACCGCTTTCAGCTTTCCGCCGCTTTCATAAGCGACACTTACCTTGCTGTCTTTGGTGTAAAACTGATAATCAAGAAAGTCAGTTATTTCGTGTCCCGATATTTTAATGAGGCTATCCCCTGCCCTTATGCCTTTTTTATAAGCAGGTGAATGCTTTATAACATCTTTTATTAAAACTGACATAAAATAACTCCTTTCTTCTATAATGACCGAAGGTCAATTTATGCATGCAGTGCAATTCATTCAGATTTAAATGAATTGGTTACACCATGAATCGAAAGCTGAAGCTTTCATTAATTCTCGCTACGCTCCGTTTTTTACTTGTTTGCTCGCAAACAAGTAAAAAAGGCAGAAAAGCCGCCGCTTCTCCACCTCTCAAGTTCCAAAGGCTTAGTCTTCGTCCTTAACAACAACCTGCTTGCCCTTGTAATAGCCACATTCACCGCAAACCTTATGGGGTACAGTGTATGCACCGCACTGCTTGCATCTTACAAGTGTGGGAGCGTCAAGCTTCCATACATTTGAACGTCTCTTGTCTCTTCTTGCCTTTGATACTCTTCTCTTTGGTACTGCCATCTTTCAGCACCTCCTTTTATAATATTCAAGTTAAACTTACTTATTCGTCCAATAGACTCAGCAAAGCTTCAAAGCGAGGATCTATATCCTTTTTGCATGAGCACGGACCTTCATTTAAGTTTGCACCGCACTTTGAGCAAAGTCCCTCACAATCTTCCTTGCAAAGAAACTTACTGGGCAGAGCAAAGTAAATGTCTTCTAAAGTGAGCTGCTCTATATCAAGCTTCATATTTTCAACAATGATGAACTCATCGGTTTCGTCATTCTGAAGCTCAGACACAAGAATATGCTCAACGGGCACTGTCATATCTCTCTTTATCCCCTCAGCACATCTGCTGCAGAAAACTTCGAGACTGAAAGTTACTTCGGCATTTATGGATACAATCTCTGCAACAGAACTGATTTTTCCTTTGAGACGGGCAGGTGTCGTGAATGGAAACACACCGTCAATCTCTTCCTGAGAAAAGTCAAATTCAAAGTCGAGAGGTATCTCAGTGATACCGCCATTAAACATGTTTTCAAGTTCAATAAACATAACTCACCTCATATTAACGAATAACATTATATATATCTATCTTCGATTTGTCAATAAAAAACTGCAAAATTACTTTAAAAATTTTTAAATACTACCCTATTTGAGCCATTATACCCATTTACACCTGAATAAAGTATATGGTTATTTGGTTTTAACGGAAAGCACCGGTGAATATCCACCGTAGTATATATCGTCTCCGACAACTCTTACTGCCCTCACCTTTACCTTGTAGGTAGTGCCGGACTTGCGGTTTACGAGAGTGATTTTATTGCTTTCGGTAGTATCGTAGGTAACATACTTACCCTTGGATTTACTGTAGATTGAAACCTGATAGTAAGTGGCTCCGCTGACCTTGGTCCAGCTCAGGTTAAAGCTGTTTGCCGTTATTGCCGATGATTTGAGATTTGTCACAGCGACAGGATTAGTTGAAAACTTAAACGCATCTGACGCTGTACCGGTAGCAATTGCCTTGCCGTTTTCCATCAGTACGCCCTTGACCTTATATTTGTAGGTTTTACCTGCAGAAAGCCCTGTCACCTTATAGCTCAGGTCTGCTGTTTTACCTATAACAGTGTAGGACTTGGTCTTTGAGGAATAGCGGTAAACATAATAGTAGTTGGCACCGGGAGCTTCTTCCCATGAAACAGTATGAGAAGTTGTTGTGACGCCGCTTATGCTCATAGAATCGGTTTTGCCCGGCTTGGTGACGGCACTGACAGAGGTCATAGAGCCTTTGATTGTCGAATCCGTAAGATTGATGTAAGCTCTGATGTAAAATTCATATTCCGTGCCCTCAGACAGACCTGTTACCTTATGAGATGTGCCTGTAGATGTACCCGCAAGAATGTACTGCCCGTCTTCGTAAATATAAATATTATAGCTGTCGGCATTTTCCACTTCACTCCAGGTAAATTTGACTGTCCGGGTGTAGGCTGTAGCCTTGAAGTCTTTTACCTTTGCAGGAGTGGTAGCAGCAATAGTCTCAGATGAATAGTCGCTCTCAATCTTATTCTGTCCGTCCTTGAACACTGCCGTTATTTTGTAGCTGTCTATCTGACCGTAGGAAAGATTACCTACGAGATAGTAGTTGTTTGAAATACCCGCAAGAAGCTCATAGCCGTCATTGCTGAGTCTGTAGACATTATATGACTGTGCTTCGGGAATTTTATCCCAGGAAAGCTTATATGAAGCGGACCTTACATCGCTGACCTTTATATTTTCAGGCACGGGGTATGTTGTCATTGCACCTGCACTGTCGCTGAAATCAGAATAATAAGTCTTACCGTCTTTTTCGGCAATAGCCTTAACTGCAAAGGAATACGGTCTGTTATAATACTGAACTGTTACTGTAGCGTGAGCAACATCTGTAACTGCCTTTTCAACATAAGCCTTCTTTGAATCGGAGTAAACATATACGGCATATCTCTGAGCATTGAGATTTTCCTGCCAGGAAAGTGTAATATTATTGCCCTTCACATCATCAACTGTCACATCTTCAACCTTGCTCAGGGCTGTTGTAATTTTCAGGCTTTCGCTTTGCTCGCCTGTCTGTGTAAGGTAATTACCCTCTGCCACTGCAGCAACTCTTATATCATAATCGGTAAACTCGCTGAGGTCTGTGAGAGTATATGTCACATCTTCGCATTCACCTATTACGGCATATCCGCCGTCTATGAGCATATATACGTTATAATGGCTTGCACCCCGGGCATCGCTCCAGCTGATTACTGTCTGAGAATCTGTTATCTCGTCAAATTTCAGCCCGCTTACCTTTTCCGGCAGACTCATAGCAAACACTGTCTCTGACACTTCGGATATATTTCCGTTTTTGGCCGCGGCTACAGCATAAGCTGTTTCCTCGCCGGGTGTAAGCTCCGTAACGGTAAAGCTGTTTGTATCAGATGTTGCAAGGAAAGAGGCATTGGTGCCCGTCATTGTGTAAATCTCATAGGAATCCGCACCCGGACTCTTATCCCATACGAGAGTATATGAATCAGATTTTTCGTTCTGCACCGTAAGATTTACCGGTATTGCGGGAGCTTCTTCGAGGATTACAGCATCAGAATATTCACCGTAGACTCTGCCGCTTTCCTCGTCACTGTAGGCTCTTATATAGTACTCATCAAAATTAAGCGAATACTTGTCTATAAGCATACTGTTCCAGCCTTCTGTTGCATCGGCAATTTCAGTATAGCTGCCGTCTGCATTATTGTAGCCGTAGATAACATAGCCTGAACAGTAATTGACCTCATCCCAGGTGAATTTAACTTCACTGCCTACAGTTTCAGCCTTGAAGAAGGTTATTTTGTCGGGAGCCGCCGATACGCCGTCCGTAGCAGCGTCTACAACTGCGCTGATACTGTAAACACTTACTGTGGATTTATCAAGAAGTGCTCTTGCGCTTACGGTGTATCTCATACCTTTTTTCAGAGACGTGAAGGTCATCTCAGGCACTGTAGAAGAGCTGTTAGTTATAATATTGCCGTATTCATCGCATATACCGAAGGCGTATTTGCTTGCGCCGGGAATTTCATCAAGTGTAAGTGTAATACTCGTCTCGCTCGATGCCGCATGGAGATTATGAGGCTCGCCGACCTCCTCTGATACAACATATTTAACTGTATCATATCTTCCCACAGAGTCATAAGCAGTAAGATAAACCGTTCCTTCTTTAAGGAAGTTTACGGTGTTCTTTGAAGTAACCTTTGCAATGGCACTGTTTGAGGAAACAAGACTCATTTCAGTTTCAGCACCGCAAAAATAGCTTATTGTGTGTTCGCCCGTATTCACCGAGGTGTATGAAGTGTAGGCGACAAAATCCTCAGGCACATAGCCTGTATAGCTTTTTGAATTGTAGGTAAATTTTATCTGCACCCAATGGGGGTATTTCAGCTGATTGATATAGTACTTCGCATCAGTGAAGGTCTTTGACATAATCCTAACCTCGTGTTCTTTAGGAAGCACTATACTGTTACCGTTTTTATCTGTAAGCAGGGAATTGCCTGTAGACGGGCCTGTTCTGACTCTTGTTGAGCTTGTATTTATTTTTGCATACTGCACAAGACTGTCAGCATTTGACGCCTTCTGTTTTTTTATATCCTCCGAGGGCATATTATCATAAACGGGAACAGAGAAAACACAGTTCTGATAAAGGCTGCCCGTCTTGGCATAAGCCGTATAGCTTGTATAGCCCTGAGAGCAGGCACCTGTAAGGTTGGTCATATACTGATGATAATAAAGAGAGCCCGTAGCCTTGTTTACATTGAATTTCTGAAGATAACCCGTAAACTGCCCCCTTGCAATGTACTTTTCAACGATATACGCCGCACCGCCCTTGATAGCCTTGGCGGGAGTTGTCCATGGGCGCTTGTATGTTGTGCCTTCACTGGCCCACTTAAGACCTCTTGTAATTGCACCTGTGCCGTCTGTAGCACCGATGTTATAGAAGTTGTATATACCCGGGTATACGGAATGGGTACCCGAAACACTGGCACTGCCATCTGCACCGACTTCGTTTCTGATTTTTGATGCAAGATAGCAGGGGTTGACATCATATTCCTGACCTGCCTCAAAAATAACCTGAGCATAGGTTTTACTGCTTGTCTTTTTCTTACCCTCAGATGTATAATATGTTATCTTCGTGTCAGACATAAAGGTGCCCTTAAGGACACTTTCAACGTCTTCCATAGTAACTGCATCACTGAAGGTCAGCTGTTCAAACTGGAATATTCCCTCTTCATTAAGGAAGTTTCTCGGGTCCATAAAATATTCAACTGCAAGACGGTTTGCAACAACGAAGCCTCCGTCCTTCTGAATATATGCACCTGTAGACTGGTTATAATGTCCCGACTCTTTGCTTTTAAGATTCTCACTTGAAGCGTTATGGTCAACAAGATTCTTTACGCCAACCTCATTATCTATAACTGTATCCCAGTCAAGATCTGTCTCAAAGGGCTCAAACACCCACTGAGGATACTTCTCGTGAAGCTCTCTGAGATATGGCTTATAGCTTTCGGGAAAAGAGGCTATACTGTCTTCAAAGGCATCGTTTTCCGCAGAAGAAACCATACCTACCGTAAGCATAAGAATAACCGATACAGTAAGACAGATTATGTATTTTATCATTTTGTTTTTAATTTTTATCATAATTTCATTCCTTTGCTCGGAAAAATCCATTTTAATTTTACCAAAAAATCCTGCATTTTGCAACCTTATTGCAAAAATCAGAGAGAATATGTATAATTAAGACGAAAAGAGGTGATTTTATGGAGATACCCAAGAAGTCGGTGACAGTGTTTCAGCTTCTCGGTAAAGCAGGCTACGAATGCTTTCTTGTCGGTGGATGTGTAAGAGATATGCTTATGGGTAAGGTGCCCCACGATATCGACATCACAACTAACGCCACACCCGAAGAAATCAAGGCTGTATTTTCGGACTTTCACACTCTCGACATCGGCATAAAGCACGGTACCGTAACAGTTATGCTCGAGGGCGAGGCCATAGAAATCACCACCTACCGCACCGAGAGCACTTACTCTGACGGCAGACACCCCGACAAGGTTGTTTTCACAAGGAATATCCGTGACGACTTGTCAAGACGCGACTTCACCTCAAACGCTATTGCCCTTAGCACCGATAAGGGCATCATCGATCCCTTCGGTGGCAGAAGTGACATTGAAAACAAGATTCTTCGCTGTGTGGGCACTGCCGAAGAAAGATTCAAGGAAGATTCGCTTCGGATTCTCCGTGCCCTTCGTTTTGCTTCTGTCCTCGGTTTTGATATAGAAGAAGAGACCGAAAAAGCAATGTATAAGTGCAAGGATCTGATCAGTATTGTCTCACACGAGCGCATTTATAGCGAAATCACAAAGCTTCTCTGCGGTAAAGATGCAGGCAGAATTCTGTCTCTTTATTCTGACATCTTAGCTGTAGCCCTCCCGGAAATCAAAGATATGAAAGGCTTTGACCAGCATAATTTTCACCATGTTTACGATGTACTAAATCATACTGCTAAGGTCGTGGATTCTGTGCACCCTGCGGTACACTTAAGACTTGCGGCACTGTTTCACGATTGCGGAAAACCCGACTGCTTTACTCTCGACAAAAACGGAGTAGGACACTTTTACTCCCACGCGTCAATATCGGCACGCAAGGCAGATGAAGCACTGCTCCGGCTTCGCTGTGACAACGCCACAAGAGAAAAGGTTGTAAAACTGGTAAAAATCCACGATACCCCCATTGAGCCTGACAGCAAAACCGTAAAGAAAAAGCTGCAGAAATACGGTGAGGATATTTTCTTTGATCTGATAAAGCTTCAGCGTGCAGATAATATGGGGCTCTCCCCCGACTATCTTTACAGACAGGAGACCTATAATCGACTTGAAGAAATTGCAAGACAGATTATCGATGAAAACCAATGTTTTTCACTTAAGGATTTAGCCGTAAAGGGCACTGATATGATTGAGCTCGGGCTCAGAGGAAAAGACATCGGCACTGCACTTGATGAGCTTTTAAAGGCTGTTATGGAGGAAAGATGTCAGAACGACAGGGAGTCGCTGATAAAATATTATCACGGTTATGTGAAATCTGTTTAAAAAGTGCATTAATAAAATTTAAGAGCGACTTTCATAAGTTGCTCTTTTTTGTTGACGGTATACTCGGCGGGTTCGGCGGCTCCATACCCGAACTGCGTTCGGGTCGGCTGCTACAGCAGCCGCAAATCGCCCTTTTGGGGCGATTTAACGGAGCCGCCTCTTCCCTCTTGCAGTGACTTCCCCGTCACACACGAAAAGACAGCCTGATGTCAGACTGTCTTTTACTTTTATTCAATTATATAAACCTTTACACCGTGAGCTTCGGGTGCCGCACTGATAGTGGTTGTGCCCTCGCTGAACTTGTTATCCCATACGTCGTGCACACTGTAACCGTTTTTCTTAGGCAGACTCACAAAACCGAGATTCGCAATGTCGCTGAGCTTGATTTCTGTGCCGTTTTGCTTGTTTGTTTTATTGAGCACACAAACTGCAACCTTTGAATCCATAAGAGGCTTGACAAGCACATCAATAAGACCGTGTTTGATTCTTCTGCACTGAATGCCGAGAGGATCCTGATTAATAGCAATCAGCTCTTTGTTGGTGAGAATCTTATATACGGCATTTTCCTTATCAACACTGCCGTCAGGGAGAATAAACTTTCTTATGTCATTGCCGAGAATAAGAGGAGCATTCATCATACACCAAAGAGAGAAATGTGCCTTATTTTCTTCCTGAGTGAGATTACCGTTGCCGACTTCAAGCATATCCGGGTCATTCCATGCACCGGGTACGGAGTATTTATATAGAGGAACGGTGCGTTCATATAAAGCCAAAATTGATGGCCAGTTAGCCTGAATATCGGGGGTTGTTCTCCAGAGGTTACCTGCCTCAGCGCCCCATTTCCATGGCTGATTCCAGCCCCATTCGCAGATCGAGAATACAATAGGCTTTTCTTCGGTGCCGTTTTTCTCTGCATAAAGCTTTGTAGCTCTCTCAAGCTCTCTGCCCATAAGCTTATACTGCAGTGCTGCAGAGTCCATTCTCGATTTAACCGGGTTTTCGAATGTAACGGTATTACTGCCCTTTTCAAGATAAACTGTAG
>JAZSGK010000020.1:0-11658 GCA_045532695.1 Acutalibacteraceae bacterium | reverse complement strand
GCAGACTGAGCATTTATATGTTTTAACACCCTCTGTCTTGCAGGTCGCCTCGGTTGTTACTGTAGAAGTATAGCTGTGTGATTTCTTTGCAATCTTTTCAGTATAGCTGTCATTGCAGACTGAGCATTTATACGTTTTTACACCCTCTGTCTTGCAGGTTGCCTCGGTTGTTACGGAAGATTTATAGTCGTGTGCTTTTTTGGGTACTTCCTTCTGTGCGACGATGACCTCATTGCAAACTGAGCAGTGCTTACCTTCAGTCAGGCCTGTCTTCATACAGGTTGCTTCTACTGCGGGATCAATAACAACAGTATGCTCTTTTTTATCGGTAGGGTCTGTATCCGGCTGATCTGCAGGCTTATCTGCAATTTTCGTTGTGATAGTCAGAGGCTTACTCTTTGTGTACCAACTAATCTTGCCGTTAGCTTTCTTGTATGCTCTTACAACAAAAGTATATTTTTTGCCGCTTTTAAGCTTTTTGACAGTATAGCTGGGATCATCAGCGTCGATACCGCTTGCTATTTTTACATATTTACCGTCAACAACCTTATAAAGTCTGTAGGCTGTAGCACCTTCAACCTTACCCCAGTTGAGGGTAACGCTATCCGTACCGATAACATAATCAGTAAACTTAGCCTTTGTCTTATCTACAGTCTGAACAGTTCTTGCAGAAGAAGCCTTGACCCATACGGTACCTTTGCTTGTTTTGGCATAAGGCTTGATCTTGAATTTATATGTAGTGTCTTCCTTGAGTCCCGTAACCTTATAAGAAGTCTTGCCCTTGATTGAAGCCTTGACTACATACTTATCCTTGCTGGGGCTGTACTGATATACTCTATAACCTGTTGCGCCCTCAACCTCGGACCACTTAAGTGTAACGGTATCCTTTGTTGCAGTTGCCTTGGGAGTCGGAGCCTTACCCATTTTGTCCGTTGTAACTTTTACGGACTTGTACTTTTTACTCCAATAGGTTTTACCGTTTACCTTGCGATAGGTCTTGACAGCAAATCTGTAGGTTTCGCTTGCTGTCAGATTTTCAACAACATATTTGTTTGTTTTTACTGTTTTAATGGCTTCGAGCTTACCGTCAACTACTCGGTAAACCTTATAGCCCGTTGCATTGCTTACCTTTCTCCATCTGAGCTCAACACTGCTTGCAGTTTCTTTGTCTGCAACGAGTTTTTCTGTTACAGCAACCTTTACGGAAGCAGCTTCAACACACACTACATTAGATGTTACAAACATAGCGAGGCAGAGAATAAGACATAATATTCTGGATGCAATTTTCATAATTTTCTCCTTTCATCCCGGTAAATATTTCTTAATAATTAGTATAACAAAGCGTTGGCGGATTGTCAACATAAACAATAAAAAACGGGTATTAAGGTTAGTGAGCCGTAAACAAAAAACAGCTCCGCATAAAACGGAGCTGTAAATTGATTAATAATGTGCTTTGCCGCAACGGCAAACCTGGTTAAGACCGAATATTCTCAGGAATACAAGAGGAATATCAAATAAGAAGAATCTGAGAAAACCTGTTTTGTGACAGTAGCATGAGCATTCGTCAGGCTCAACAGGAGCTTCAGGATCATCAGGAGTGTCCGGCTTATCCTCAGGATCTTCGGGAGTTGTGGGATCTGAAGGCTTTGTGGGATCTTCGGGTTCTTCTGTTTCCAGAGCAGTACCGCAAGCATCACACTTCTTATCGTTGTTTGTATCCTCATGAGCAAGCTTGTCTATCTTCTCACGCACTATGGAGTAGCAAGCAATACATCTGCCGACCTTGCCGCCTTCCTTGGTGCAGGTTGCAGTGTCTGATGTAATCCAGTTTGTAACGTTGTGACCGAGAGCATCAACTTCTTCTGTCTGAGTGTTATCACAGCGGCTGCAAACAAACTTGTTTATACCTTTTTCTGTACAGGTGGGCTTTGTTGAAGCGGCTTCATCGATTACATGATCGTGACCGAGAGCGGGAACTTCTTCAGTATATGTATCATCGCAGCGACTGCAAGCGAATGTATTACTACCCTTTTCTTCACAAGTTGGAGCTACCGAAATATCTTCATCGATTTCATGGTCGTGACCAAGAGCAGGTGTTTCTTCAAAATCAACAAGAATAACCTGACAAACTGTACAAACAACTGCATCTGAGAGACCGGTATCGGTACAGGTTGCAGCGACGCCCTTAACTACCTGGCGGGTATGGCCATTAGCCGGGATTCTACGGTATGTTGTATAGTCACATCTTGTGCAAGTCTCGTAAGCATCACAACCGTATTTTGTACATGTGGGTTTCTCAGCCTTATGATTAACTATATTGTGACCGAGTGCATCGATTTCTTCTGTCTTTTCTGCACCGCATTCTTCTACTGTACATGTAAACTTCTTTTCGCCCTTAGCAACACAAGTTGCTGCTTTAACAACTTCGCCGTCATTCCATGTATGACCGAGTGCATCAATTGCAGCTGTTTCTACATCAAAGCAAACCTTGCAAGCTCTTGCTTTAAGACCCTCTGCTGTGCATGTTGCTGTTTTCTTAATCTGCCACTCAGTATAGCTGTGGTCTGCCAAAGGAAGAACTTCATCTGTTGTAGCATCGCAGCCTTCGCGTGAGCATTCCTTATAAAGTCTGCCCTCTTTTTCACAGGTAGCATCGAATGACATTTCTGTATTCTTTTCAAAATTATGACCAAGTGCAGGCTCAACCTTTGCGAGTTCGAGATACTGCTCACATAATGTACAGTAAACGCCGCCAAAATAGCCCTCATTAAGACAAGTAGCAGGTACTGAGTGATTAGTAACTTTGTTATGAGGTAACATATCTGTAGCACGTACTGCTACATCTTCACATACAGTACATATGCCGGTTTCTTCACCCTGAGCTGTGCAGGAGGGAGCCTTGGTTTCTCTCCAATCGTATGAGTGGCCGAGAGCTTCAACAGTTACCTGAGGAACAGTAACCTCTCCGCATACTGAGCAGTGTTCACCTTCTGTAAGACCTGTATCTTCACATGTGGGTGCTTTAGCCTCATCAATAACTCTTGTATGACCAAGTGCGGGAACCTCTACAGATACTTCAAATACGCTGTTACAAGCCTTACATACCACAGCCTTTGTTCTTCCGGCCTCGGTACATGTAGGAGCTATTGCCTCTATCGATATTTCCTTCTTGTGGCCTAAAGCTTTAACCTTCTCAGTCTTTACGTCGCCACAGTTCTCACATACGGTGTAGTTGCTACCTTCTTTTGTGCAAGTGGGAACAACCGACTTTTCATCATCTTTAATATAGTTATGACCTGTTGCAGGAATTTCTTCAGATACCTCAAACACGCTGTTACAAGCCTTACATACCACAGCCTGGGTTTTTCCGGGCACGGTACAAGTAGGAGCTACCTTCTCAATTATTACTTCTTTCTTGTGGCCAAGAGCTTTGACCTTTTCGGTCTTTACATCGCCACAGTTTTCACATACGGTATAGTTGATACCTCCTTCTGTGCAAGTGGGAGCAACAGACTTTTCGTCGTCCTTGACATAGTTATGACCTGTTGCCTCAACAGTTTCAGCTTCCTTGGTTATTGTGCCGCAAACCTCGCATCTTAAGCCTTCAGTGCTTCCTTCCTTTGTGCAGGTTGCTCCTTCTGCAGGAATTACAACCTCTTTATGGCCGAGTGCTTCACCTTCTGTAGCATCACATACTGAACAGGTCTTTGCTGTTGTGCAAGTTGCTTCTGTCCATTTGTGTCCGGCAGGAATTATAACGCTTTCAGCCTTAGTCTGAGCTGTTGCATCGCTGAAATTTTCCTGACAATATATACAAGTCCAGTATTCAATATTGCCGTCTTCTTCACATGTTGCAGCCTTAGCTTCTGTCTTATCGCCGAGTTTATGTCCGTTTTCTTCACAGTCATATGTATAGATAACAGTTGCAGTACCGAAACCATCAATGCCATGGGTAAGAGTTTCCCACTGTTCTTTGGTACCGTCGTAATAAACCGTTGTAATAGCGGTGTTAAGAAATGCATTACTTGCGATTGACTTTACATTAGCACCGATTGTTACGGTGGCGAGTATTGTGCAGTATTTAAAAGCATTATTGCCTATTGTTTCAACATTTTTACCGATAACGACCTCTTTAAGAGCTGTACATTTATAAAAAGCACCGTCTCCTATTGTTTTAATGCTATCAGAAATTACAAGTGAAGTCATACTTGTGTTTTCAAAAAAAGCGGATTCACCAATAGCTACAACAGTAGCGTAACTACCGAAATTATCCGGTATTTTCACCTCAGCTTCTGAGCCGTTGTATTTTGTGATTGTAGCTTCACTGCCTGAGCGGTTATAGTTATAATAGCCAGAACTCTCTGCAAATGAGTAGGTCATCGGCAGTGCACTCATAAGCATCATTATGCTGAGAATGAGAGCTAGTGTCTTTTTCATTGTTTTTGTCATAATTCGTTTCCTCCTGAATTGGAATATTTTACATTAAGAATATTATCACTACGGCAAAGCAAAGTCAACAAAGAAGGCTGTTTTTATATATTTTTGTCGATTTTGACGAAAACCGCACACAACACTGTGTACGGTTTCCGATTGCTTTTTATTCTACTGTTACATTATCACAGAAAAGTCTGTCAGCTTCATCTGTGATATTATCCGCCTTTCTCGTGTTGCAGCTTCTGGGGCAGCATACAAAGTTCTTAACTCTCAGACCGTTGATATGCCTTACAAAAAGTCCGTATACAGGCAATTCCCAATAGGGTGAGAGCTCGTGTGAATCCTTGTAAAAGCCCGAAACCCTTGTAATTTCGGGATAGTCCTTCATTGACTCATACCCTACCCCGCCGTCGCGTATATATATTTCCTCGGCAGAGTCCCTGTAGGAGACGTTGATATTTTCTAGAGTTACGTTTTCTACCCTTATATCCTCGCCCTCATGTACCGTGCCCGTAATTGCACAAGGCAGGCTCACATCTTCTGCAGTGATGTTTCTGAGGGTGACATTTTTAAGGGTGCCGGGGGTGATGTTTCTTCTGTCACCCAGCCATATAAGAAACGGCGAGGTCACACCGCTCATTCTGATATTCTCTGCTGTAATATCGCTGACATTGCCTCCGCAGTCTGACTGTATTGATATACCTGCATAACCGCCTGTAGTAGCGCCCATAAAGAATTCGCAATCCTTTACCGTCACATTTTTAACATCGCGGTAAACCGTTGTACCGATTTTAAAGCAGTTTGCAAGACTCATCACCTTACAGTTGCTTATAAGTATATTTTCAATATTTTTATCTCCGTCAGCCTTGATACAAAGCCCGTCGTCGCCCGTTGCAATATAGCAGTGGGTTATCCTTGCGTTGCTGCAGCAACTAAGATCAAAGCCATCTGAATTTGCCACATGGAAGTTGCTGTTGATTACCACATTTCTTATATCAATTTCTTCACACTGAAAAAGGTTGCAGGTCCAGCAGGCTGTTTCGTAAAGCTCTATATTATGAATGTCAACACCCTTGCAGTTTCTCAATTCAACAAGATTGACTCTTCCGCTGTCAGGTTTTTCAAAGCGTATTCTGCCTCTGAATGCCATAATGTAGCTTTTCAGGTGAAAGCCTTCAAGGGGAAGGAGCAGTTCGGGATATTTTGCCTCCTGACAGTAAGTTGCACCGCTGCCGTCTATCCGTCCGCCACCGCAGATTGCTATATTATCGGCGCCGTCAGCATAAATAAATCCGTATCTCGCCCTCGAAGCAACATCGTGGATTTCACCGAAGGCAAGAGAGTCCGCCGCACTTTTGTTTGTATCGTAATCAATACACTTAAGACAGCCCTTAACAAAAAGAGTAACATTGCTTTTCAGCTCTATTCTTGAGCAGATATATGTTCCCTCAGGTACAAGGACAGTACCTCCGCCCTTTTTATTTACAAAGTCTATGGCACTGTTGATTGCTTTTGTGTTTTCTTCGTACCCTGCCGACACATCAGCACCGAAAGCTTCAATGCTTACATACTCCTTCGGCAGAGCTTCGTCATAAAGATATTCATCAAAGGGTATACCGGGCATAAAGTCCATTACCTTGCTCTGCTGTTTGATTTCGTAAAAATCTACTGCACCGTCTTTAAGTTTCATAGTGTATTCCTCTTTCAGTTACTTTTCAAAATGTGATGTCACTCTCTCATACTCTTCGTCGCTTATGAGAAGCATTGAGCCGTGTCTTGGTGAAAAGTCAAGGTCATAGTCTTTTTCATCGACCTTTGTGAAGTTTATGAAGTCTGTTGTTTCCTGCATAACATATCTTCCCTTGGTGTAGGAGTCCATAATCATTATCCACTTATCCGTACCGCTGAGCGGGTACATACAACAGCCCTCGGTATGCTCGTCAAAAACAGTGATATTTTTCTTTTCGGGTTCCTTATAGGGGCCTATAAGACAATCGGAATAAACATAGCAGATATACTTTTCGTTTTCATCTTTATAGTACATATAGAAAGTGCCGTTCTTTTCTATTATGTCTGCATCAATTGCATCTTTTTTACAGGGAGGTGCATAGAGAAGCTGAGGCATTGTTTCAAGGTGCTTAAAATCCTTGGTATAAGCATACCACATAACTGTATTTGACCATTCATCGGTCTCCTTATTGTGCTGAGCGTTTGCCCAGTAAATCATATACATTTCTTTTTCTTTATCATAGAAAACCTCGGGTGCCCATGTACGCACACTGCCCTCAAGACCGTAGTCTTCCATATCAATGCTGTCGTACTGTTCCCAACCCACAAGATCATCGCTGTGCCACACACATAAAGCGTGGTTTGATGCCCAGCCAAGCTCACTTCTCATATCAGTGCCGATAATATAGAATGAGCCGTCAACAGCTCTGAAAAGGAAGGGATCTCTTATTCCCTTTGTACCCTTTTTGTTAAAAAGAAAAGGCTTATTATCATTGAGAGGTCTGAAGTGATATCCGTCTTCGCTCACAGCATAGTTTATTGATTCTTTTTCGGGCTCATTTCCCGTAAAATAGCAGAAAAGATACTTAGTATACATAGTTCATTCTCCTAGGATTTTCTTATTTTTCATTATATAATGATGTAATTTTTATGTCAATACAAATAAAAGTTTTTCAAATTCAACAATTATTTAACAATCGTATGATATAATCCGTAGAAATCAGTCAAGGAGGATAACTATGTTTAAAATTCTTGTTTTAGAAGACGATAAGGACCTGAACAAAACCGTCTGTTCGTATCTGACAAAAAACGGTTACAGCTGCACAGGTGCCTTCAGAGGCGAAGAAGCATACAGTGCTATGGAGCTCAACATCTTTGATATAATTATTTCTGATATAATGCTGCCCGATATCAGCGGTTATGAATTTGCAAAAAACGTTAGAGCAACGGACAAAGAAACTCCCATTCTCTTTATTACTGCAAGAGACGATTTCACCTCAAAGCAGATGGGCTTTTCGGCAGGTATAGATGATTATATGGTAAAGCCTATTGACCTTGGCGAGCTCGTGCTCAGAATTGAGGCTCTCCTCAGAAGAGCCAGGATTGCTTCAAGTAAAAAGCTTACAGTCGGCGAGTTCGAAATGAATATGGACGAGAGAACCGCAAAGCTCGCAGGCAAGGATATAGTACTCACAGCAAGAGAGTTCAACATTCTTTATAAGTTCCTCTCCTACCCCAAGAAGACCTTTACCCGCAGTCAGCTTATGGACGAATTCTGGGACAGCGACACCACTTCGAGCCCCAGAACAGTAGACGTTTATATAGCTAAGCTCAGGGACAAGCTTTCAGAATGCGAAGACTTTGATATTTTCACCGTACACGGTCTCGGTTACAAGGTGGTTATAAATGAAGCCTAAATTTTCTATCAATTCGAAACCAAAAGACTCCCGAATAAAGAATTCTCTTTTCAGTGTCAGAAAGTTCCTGTTTTACTTTATTTTCATCGGATTTATCGTAACCTGTAACTTCCTTCTGTTTTTCAGTCAGGGGCGGTATCCCGAAATGGATATTGTTATTCTGAAAACCACCATAAGCTCCAGAGCCCTTGCTACTCTCGGAAACATTCTGTTTTTCTGTATTGTTTTCAGCATTATCGACTCGGTTAAAAAGTCATACACACTGAGAAGACCCCTCAACAGAATTCTCGATGCAACCCACAAGGTTACCAACGGCGACTTTTCTGTCAGAATCAAGCCTATCCACTCAAAAAAGCTCAAGGACGAATTCGATATAGTTATTGAGGACTTCAACAAAATGATTGAGGAGCTTGCAACAACGGAAACTCTCAAGACCGATTTCATTTCGAATGTATCCCACGAAATCAAGACTCCCCTTGCGGCGGTACAGAACTATGCTACCTTGCTTCAGGATCCTGATCTTACAGAAGAAGAAAGAATAAGATACGCTCAGAATCTGCAGGACGTTGCAAAACGAATGGAAGGTCTGATTTCCAATATACTCAAGCTCAACAAGCTGGAAAATCAGCAGATTTTTCCCAACAACAAAAGCTATAATCTTACAGAGCAGCTTTGCAGCTGTATGCTGATTTTTGAAGATGAATGGGAAAAGAAAAATCTCACTATCGACACAGATTTGCAGGACGATGTATTTATCGAGTGCGACAGCGAGCTGCTTGAAACAGTATGGTGCAATATACTCTCCAACGCCATTAAATTCAACAAAGATGACGGCAGTATCTTCCTCGTGCTTTACACAAGCAAACAAAAAGCTGTTGTTACTATAGCCGATACAGGCTGCGGTATGAGCGAAACAACAGGCAAGCATATTTTCGAGAAATTCTATCAGGGCGACACCTCACGCTCAACTCAGGGCAACGGATTGGGGCTTGCCCTTGTGAAAAGAGTTATAGATATAGTCGGCGGAGAAATATCTGTAGAAAGCGCTCTCGGCAGAGGTACAAAATTCACCGTTACACTGCCTTTACACAGAGAAACCTAAAAAAATACAGATAGTAAACCTTTCAAAAACATAACTTTATTATTATTTTAACATTAACGGTTTATAATTTACGGAAATACAAAGGAGGCTGTGTCTATGAGCGAAAATTTTTCATTTACTTATTCTCTTAAAGAGCGTCAGGAGATCGAAGAGATACGAAAAAAATACATAGTTGACAATGCTGACAGTAGGACAAAATCCCCTGCAGACAAAATCAAGCAGATGGACAAAAACATCGAGACAGCAACAACTATAATTTCAATTGCTGTAGGCATTGCTGCAACTTTGATTTTTGGTGTTGGTCTTACCCTTTGTCTTAAAGACCGCATCTATACTTCGGGAATAATTATTGGTATAGTCGGCCTTATCGGTATGGGTATTACACCGGTTGTGCACAAATTTGTATTAAAGCACCACAGAGACCGTGCCTCAAAGAAAATATTAAAGCTCATTGATGAGTATCTGGAAATGACAAAATAATATCTCTCTTATTAAATTAAGACGGCAGTTCATTTGAATCTGCCGTCTTATAATTTTTAGTGTTCACCTGCAAGTATCTTTGCAGCGAGTATTCTTCTGTTGGTCTTGAAGTGGAAATACTCTCTTTTAGGTGTGAGGAAAATTTCCACAGGCTGTTCATGCTCTTCGAGCTTACTGCGAATTTCCTTTTCAACATCTTCGAGCTTTACGCCCTCAGCAAGAACGAGGTAAAGATACGGTACAAAATATCCCTCGTGGTCTTTATCGGCAGGAATAACAAAGAAGCAGTCCTCTACCCCTTCGGTTTCAACTACCTTATTTTCCATTACGGTTGTAAACAGATAACCGCCGCCAAAGCGCTTGTTAAGTCCTCGGCTGTAAACAAAAAGCTCGCCGGACTCGTTCATATATCCGTAGTCGCCTGTGTGTACCCATATATTGCCGTCGGGGTGTCGCTGCAGAGTTTTTGCAGTATCCTCAGCCGTACCGTATCCTATCATACTTGAGGGGCCGTAGGTGCAGATTTCGCCTATCTCACCGTAATCAAGCTCATTCTGTGTGCCAGGCTCGAAAACTGATATTGTGGTGCCTCTCATAGGTACACCGCCGCCGCAGTTTCTGAAGTCCTGATCAGGATGGGGATTAGCCACCGTCGAACCTGCTTCGCTGAGACCGTAGCACATTGAGAATACAGCAGGTGAGCCGTGTTTCCGAAGGAAAGACTGAATATTATCCAGCCACTTATTGTGTACCGGGTCAGCTCCGCCTCCGATAACATAAAGGTCATTCATAGGATAATCTTCGGGGATTCGTTTGCTTTTCATCAGAATATCAGCCATCATAGGCACAGCAATCATCTGATTTGGCTTATAGCGCATAAACTCAAGATCGATATCCTCAGCCTCACAGAAGGCGTCAAGAATAAGATAGTTGCCCGATGCGATATTATAAAGAAGGATAGAATTTACAATAGCAACAAGTGCAGGCGGTAACAGCGTATGGAGTACACGAAGAGTAAAACCGATACCACCGGGGATAACCAACTGTCCGAGTACGCCGTTCATGGTACGGGCAGTATGAAGCACCTGCTTTGAGGGGCCTGTTGAGCCGCTGGTATATGAGCAGTAAAGAGGTCTGTCGGGATTTTTTGCTACAGATACATCTCTTGAAAGCTCATCACCGCAGGCAAGAAATCCTGTCCAGTAAATACTTCTTTCATCACAAGCGGATTTCTCCGCATAAAGCTTTCGGATACTGTTTCCGATATAATCGGGTATCTCTTCACGCTTCGCATAGGTATAGGGTGAAATAAGTACAAGATGCTCAAGGGTTGAATTGTCATAGTAAATTCTTTCTTCTCTTGAAGGAAGAAAGTCAAAGGAAAAAGCAACCTTTGCTTTTGCATCAGCAATTGCAGCAGCTCTTTCTTGAGCTTCACCATCGTGACAAACTATTGCCGCACCGATTTTCTCAGCGGCAAGCAGTATAAAAATAAACTCGGGCACTGCACGGAGAAAAACCAGCACACGGTCCCTTTCTTTCACGCCCAAAGCTACCATAGCCTTTGCCACACGGTCTGTCTCAGTTAAAATCTCACTGAGAGTAAATGTTCTGCCGTAATATTCGATTATTTCTTTGTCAGGCTGTCCGTTGTGCTTTAAAATAAAGTCAGCAAGTGTATCCTCAGAGGGTACGAAGTTGCGGAGCTCTTCGGGATAATATTTGAGCCAGGGCTTTTCAACGGAAGCCTTTTTCTTTACATTATTCATTTTTACACTCCTATATAAGGTGGTTCTCTTTATCAATGCAGCTGTCTCTGAAGCTCGAAACATATGTGTTTTATAAACCGTTCCGTGTCATTCCGGATGCATTCGGTGAATTCTATCATATACCTTTTATTCAATTCAATAAAAAAATTAAAAATTATTAATTTGTTAAGGAAACTCGGACAAACCCCACAGAAATATAACAAAATTATGAACAGTGAATTCCATCGAATTCTTTCAATCACAACAAAAGAACAACATTCCCTGAACCGGGCAGCATGCAAAACTAATTTTGATTTTCGACTGATTTTCTATTGACTAAACTGACATTTTATGATAATATAATTGAGCTGTCGCTGACAGTCATATGCGGATTAAGCTGAAAGTAATAAGCTCCGCCTCGGTCGCTCTGCCGTGTAAAAATAAGAGCAATATGCGGATGTGGCGGAAT
>JAZSGK010000259.1:0-19961 GCA_045532695.1 Acutalibacteraceae bacterium | reverse complement strand
GAAAGGCTTGATTCATTCAGAAAAGGCTACTTTCATGTGCAGGATATGGCTTCTCAGCTCTGTGCAAAAGCTCTCGGAGCAAATGAAGGCGACACTGTATTTGATCTTTGCTCAGCTCCCGGCGGTAAGGCATATACAGTTGCTGAGACGATGAATGACAAGGGCATGGTTCTGTGCTTCGATATATATGAAAACAGAGTTTCCCTTATTTTAAAGGGTGCACAAAGACTCGGACTCAGATCAATTGAAGGCAAGGTCGGAGATGCAAGTGTATTTAATCCGAAATTAGGTCTTGCTGATAAAGTATTGTGCGATGTACCCTGCTCAGGGCTCGGCATAATAAGAAGAAAGCCCGAAATCAAATATAAAAGTGAAGAAGAGCTGTCAGACTTACCTGAGATACAGTATTCAATTATTGACAATGCTTCGAAATACGTCAGAAACGGCGGCAGACTTCTCTATTCGACTTGCACTCTGTCTAAGGCAGAAAACGAAGATATAGTAGCGAAATTTCTCGAAAATCACTTGGATTTTAAGGCTGCACCTGTGTTTTCTGAAAGCGGCAGCGGTACAAGCATAACGCTTATGCCTCAAAAAAATCAAAGCGACGGATTTTTCATAGCTTGTTTTGAAAGAGTTGATAAAAATGACTGATATAAAATCCCTGACCTTGCAGGAACTTAAAGAAGAAATTGCGCTTATGGGCGAAAAAAGCTTCAAAGCGGGACAGATATATTCCTGGCTTCACAAGCACGGTGCAGTGTCTTTTGATGAAATGACAAACATTTCAAAGGATTTAAGGTCTCAATTACAAAAAAAGTATGATATTTACAATTGCACTATTGAAAAAAAGTTAGTTTCGGTGTATGATGAAACAGTTAAATATCTTTTCAGATTAAATGACGGCGAGCTCATTGAATCTGTCGTTATGAAATATAAATATGGCTACACAATCTGTGTTTCAAGTCAGGTCGGCTGCAAGATGGGTTGCAAATTCTGCGCCTCGGGTATTGCTGGCTTCGTAAGAAATCTGACACCATCTGAAATTCTCTCCCAGGTCTATACGGCACAAAGAGACTTAGGCATACGAATCTCTCACATTGTTATGATGGGTGTCGGTGAGCCTCTTGATAATTTTGATAACGTTATGAGGTTTCTTGAGCTTGTCAGTGATGAAAACGGACTTAACATTTCAATGAGAAATATTTCTCTTTCAACCTGCGGTGTTGTGACGGGCATATATAAGCTCATGTACAAGAAACTGCAGCTGACTCTTTCTGTTTCACTTCACGCACCTGATGATGAAATCAGAAGCAGAACAATGCCTGTCAATGACAGATGGAATGTTGACGAACTGCTCAGAGCCTGCCGTGACTACACAAAGGCAACATCAAGAAGAATTTCATTCGAATATGCAATGATAAGCGGTGTCAACGATTCAGACGAATGTGCAAGACAGCTCGGCAAGAGACTCAAAGGTATGCTCTGTCATGTTAATCTGATACCCGTCAACAGTGTAAAGGAAAGAGATTACAAAAAGAGCAGCGACAACAGAATTGCTGAATTTATAAAAATACTCGAAAAATACGGTATCAACGTAACTGTCAGAAGGACTCTCGGCAGTGATATAAACGCCTCATGCGGTCAGCTCAGACGAGGTGAAGGACCAAAATAACAAGGAGTGATTGTATGTTAATAAAAGGCAGTACGGATATAGGCAAAGTCCGCCAGAACAATGAGGACGGGTTCGATTTCGGTACTTTTGATGACGGCACAGCCTGGGCTATTGTCTGTGACGGTATGGGCGGTGTCAGAGGCGGAGAAATTGCCAGTTCACTCGTAACGGAAATGGTGAGCGATAAAATAAGAAAATGCTACAATAAATCAATGCCTGTTTATTCATTTGAAAACATATTTTTATCCACAATCACAACAGCAAATGTAATTGTAAATGACAGAAGCTTCACTGATACTGAATTTCAGGGTATGGGTACAACAGTTGTTGCGGCTATTGTTAAAGATACGCAGGCCTGCATTGCCCACGTTGGTGACAGCAGAGTTTATAAACTGAGCGGCGAAGGCATAACTCAGTTGACAAAAGACCATTCTCTTGCTCAGGAAATGCTTGACAGCGGTCAGATTACGGAAGAAGAATTTGAAAATTACCCCAAAAAGAATATAATTACACGCGCTTTGGGTATCGATGAAAAGGTTGAAATTGATTTTGATTTTACATCTGTTGAAGAGGGCGAGGTTCTTCTTCTCTGTACCGACGGCCTCAGCGGTCTTTTAAGCGACGAAGAAATACTTGATATTTATAACAGTACAGATTTTGAGCTGCTTTGCGACGAATACATAAAGGCAGCAAATGACAAGGGCGGTTATGACAACATCACCGTCGTTGCGATGAAAGGGTAAGGTGACGGATATATGGAAAATTATGTAGGCAAGCGCCTTGACGGAAGATACGAAATTATGGAGGTCATAGGCGTTGGCGGTATGGCCGTTGTATATAAAGCATTTGACAATATTGATCACAGAATAGTTGCAGTCAAGATTCTCAAGTCAGAATATCTTGCAAATGAAGAATTCAAGCGCAGATTCAGAAACGAGTCAAAGGCTGTTGCGGTTTTATCACATCCCAACATCGTTAAGGTGTTTGATGTAAGCTTCGGTGATGCTATTCAGTATATTGTTATGGAATATGTTGAAGGTATCACACTTAAAAACTATATTACACAGCAGGGCGTAGTTGACCAGAGAGAAGCTCTCTATTTCATTATGCAGATACTCCGCGCTCTTAAGCACGCTCATGATAAAGGTATTGTTCACCGCGATATCAAGCCCCAGAATATTCTTCTCATTTCTGACGGTACCATCAAGGTTACCGACTTCGGTATTGCAAGAATCAGCGAAAATGCTACCCGTACCATGACTGACGGTGCAATAGGCTCGGTACATTATATAAGTCCTGAGCAGGCTAAGGGCAGTCTCACCGATTCAAGAACTGACCTTTACGCCGCAGGTGTTATTCTCTATGAAATGCTCACAGGCAAGCTGCCTTTCCAGTCTGACAACGCTGTATCGGTTGCACTTATGCAGCTTCAGAATAATCCTGTCAGACCCCGTGAAATCAATAGCAGTATCCCTGAAGCTCTCGAGGAAATCATTATTCACGCTATGCAGAAGCTTCCTGCAGACAGATATCAGTCCGCTAACGAAATGCTCGCTGATATAAACGAATATAAGAATAATCCTTCTGTTATTTTCGGTTACAGCTTTAACGATGCTGCTCAGACAGTGAAGCAGGAACCTGTTTCTGTCAATGTAAATGAGCATGTTTCTGCAGAGCCTGTTGCAATTGAGCCTGTCGATGACAACGAATATGATGACGAACTCGATTTTGACGATAAGAATAAAAAGAGAACAATCGGAATACTTTCAAGCGTTCTTGCAGCTTTGGTTGTGTTTGCTGTTGCGCTTATTGTTATGTTCAAGCCCGCATCGGATAAGATAGATGTTCCAAAGCTTATCGGACTCAATTTCTATAGCGAGGTTATGTCAGCAAGTAAATATTCAGACTATAACTTTGAGCCTGTCATTGATTATGACAGTGAAGAAGAATCAGGTATTATTATCAAGCAGGAGCCCAGCTCAGGCAAGATCGGTATTAACGATCGGATAGTGGTGTATATTTCAGGCTCTGATTCAACTGTAGAAGTGCCTGATGTTTACGGCTATGAAGCAACTTCAGCTTCAAATGTGCTCAAGAGCAAGGGCTTTGAAGTAAAAATCGAAAAAGAATACAGCGACGAAGATATCGGCACAGTAATCAGAACTTCACCTGCAAGAGAAAAGAAGGTCGAAAAAGGTGCACTGATTACTATTTATGTTGCAACTAATGAAGAGACTGAACCCGTTGAGGTACCGAATCTTGTCGGTCTTACAATAGCTCAGGCTAAAGAAAAGCTCGAGGAACTCGGCCTTTATCTTGATTCTTCACGTACCGAATACCGTGCAAGTGCTGAACCTGTAGGCAGAATTATCGGCCACGAGTTTATCGGCGAAGAGGTTAAGCCCGGTACAAGCATTGCTGTTTACGTAAGTACAGGTAAGCTTCCCGAGGAAACAACTGACGAAGAGTCAACCAACGAAGAGGAAGAGTCAACAGAGGACACAACCGAAAAGACAACCAAGCCTTCAACAACTAAAGAAACAACAACCAAGCGTCCAACAACAGAGCCTTCCACAACTGAGTCTACAACAGAATCTACAACTGCTCCGACAACTACTGAGCCCACAACAACAGAACCTACTACAACTGAGCCGGACACAGAGGTTATCGAGCCGACAATTATAGTTCCTACTGAAGACGATAATGAAGAATATGACTACTGATGGCGTAATCCTTAAGGGTATCGGCGGTTTCTATTACGTGAGAACTGAAGATGGTGTTTTCGAGTGCAAGGCGAAAGGTAAATTCCGTAAGGAAAAAATTTCTCCCCTTGCAGGTGACAGAGTAACTGTTACGATAAGAAACGACGAAGAAAATACCATTGACGAAATTCACGAAAGAAAAAACTTCCTTATCCGTCCTCCTGTTGCAAATATTGACAAGCTGTTTATCGTTGTATCAGCAGCTAAGCCTAAGCCGAACACTGTTATTATTGACAAAATGACAGTTCTTGCGGAAAAGAATAATATAACTCCCGTAATCGTAATTACTAAAACTGATCTTGCAAGCCACGATGAGCTCAGAGCTGTATACGAAACAACCGGATACAATGTTTACAGCTTTTCCGTTGAGGATCACAGAGAGCTCGACGCTATTAAAGCAGAGCTTAAAGACTGTCTTTGTGCTTTTACGGGCAACTCAGGTGTCGGTAAGTCAACTCTCATTAATGCTCTCAGTGATAATCTGATGCTTGAGACGGGCGAAATCAGCGATAAGCTAGGCAGAGGCCGCCACACCACAAGACAGGCTGAGGTATTTCCGGTGGGAGAGGGTCTCGTAATTGATACTGCGGGTTTTTCGAGTATTGATTTTACAACTGACAACAGAATTTACCCTGATGAGCTTGAATACTATTTCAGAGAGTTTTCAGATTATATCGGCGAGTGCCGCTTTACAGGCTGCCGTCACTTAGGTGACAAGGGCTGTAAAATCTGCGAACTGATTGAAAAAGGCGAAATCAGCAAAAGCAGACACGAAAGCTATAAAACAATTCTTTCGGAAATAAAAGATAATAAAAAATGGAATGTCTGATACTTTTATCACAAAAATTCCTCTTTTCCGTATAATGATATTGAGCTTTAAAAGCTTAATAATCGGGTGGGGATGATAGCATGGCTCACAACAGAGGATGCCCTAAAGGTCTTGTTTTTACAGCCTTTGGCGCAGGAATACTGCTTGCACTGTGCTTTCCTGTGAAGATAATGCTGTTTATCCTTGCAGTAATGCTTGTAATCTTAGGCGTAACATCGTGCCAGAGATAGTGCTTGACGGAGGTATTTTATGAAGGTAGTTGTATGGAGTCCCAAAGCTTTAAGAGGAATACTCAGAGTAATTTTCAAAATTAACGGTAAAGACAACTAAAATAAGCAATGCAGGTGGTCTTCCATCTGCATTTGTTTAATAGGAGAACTTTATGGAAAAACATATTGAGGTTGAACGTAGCATATATAAAAAATACCGCAAGGATATATGGAAGCGTTTCATCGCGGGTATAAATGAATATAAAATGATTGAGGAAGGGGACTGTATCGCCGTCTGCATTTCAGGTGGTAAAGACTCTATGCTTCTTGCAAAGTGTATCCAGCATCTGCAGAAACACAGTGATTTCCCCTTTGAGGCTAAATATCTTGTGCTGGATCCCGGTTATTCACCCGAAAACAGGCAGCGAATCATAGATAATGCAAAGCTTCTTGACGTACCCATTGAAATATTTGATGCAAGAATTTTTGACTATGTTGTTGATATTGAAAACTCTCCCTGCTATATGTGTGCAAGAATGAGAAGGGGACATCTCTATAAAAGCGCACAGAAGCTCGGCTGCAATAAAATCGCTCTCGGACATCATTTTGATGATGTAATCGAAACTATACTTCTCAGTATGCTCTACGGCGCCGAGATTAAGACAATGATGCCGAAGCTCCACAGTACTAATTTCGAGGGTATGGAGCTTATAAGACCTCTTTATATGGTACGCGAGGCTGATATAAAGGCCTGGGTACGCTATAATGATCTTCATTTTCTTGAGTGCGCCTGCAGCTTTACAGCGAAAAATCAGCAGCAGTCTGACCGGGAGCTTCTTTCAAAGCGCAAAGAAATGAAAGAGCTGATTTCTCAGTTCAGAAAAATCAGCCCGTATATTGATATGAATATTTTTAAAAGCGTGCATAATGTAAATCTTGAAACTGTCATCGGCTATCACAAAGGCGATGATAAATACAGCTTTCTCGATGACTATGACCAAAAGATTATTTCTGAGTGAACTGCTTTATATAAGTTGAGCAAAGCTCGTCAACTCTGTTTTCGAGGAAATCATAAATCTCTTCAAGGGCATATGCATCTGGATTCTTTGCATAGTGTGCTACGACACCTATAAAGGCGTTGCTGTAAAAAGCTGCAAAAAGCTCAGCTCTTGCATCGTCGGTACCCGGAAGAATGATCTTAATTTTTTCAAGACAATAGTTGTGAACAGCAGAAACAAAGGTTGCACCGAGGGATACAGAAAACTTTTTTGAAAGAATAACAGAAAAAATTGCCTTCTTACTGCTAATAAATTCAAATGTGAGTCTGATAAAGTGCATAAAGTTTTCTTTGATATTTTCTACTGTAGCAGATGACGGCGGAACATCAAAACTGATTTTTGAAAGTTCGTTGTCAAAGCAAAAACTGAGAAATTCATATTTGTCGTCGAAATGCTTATAGAAGGTTGCTCTGTGTACCTGGGCGTGATCGCATATCTCAGATACAGAAAGCTCTTCAAAGCTTTTTGTGGATAGCAAGGAAACAAGGCTTGCTGTCAGTTGTTCATAAGTACGTATTACTCTTACATCCATTTTTCTCATATTTTTTTCTCCTTAATATGTTTCCGTCTTTTATGTAAAGGCGGTATTTTTTTATTTAATCAGCAATTTTACTGCTGTTAAATTCTTTAAGAATGAAATAAGCGACCGCATCTTCGTCATTAGAACCGATGACACCCGTAGCGATTTCCTTGAGCTTTGGCTCGGCGTTGCTTACGGCGTATGCTTCGTCGGCTATTTCAAACAGCGGAATATCATTAAGATTGTCTCCGAAAGCAACCATTTTATCTGCACCGACTATTTCCTTGACCTCGAGGGCACCACTTGCTTTTGAGACAGTTTTACAGATAATTTCAAGGAAATACATATCTGAATAGTTGTCTTTATAAAACATGCAGTGAGCATTATCGAGTTTTGACACAGCATCATAGATATCCTTGATGTTTTCATATCTGTCAAGGCATACGATATATACGAGATTTCTTCCTTCGATTGATACGGGCTCAGGGGAGTGGATAAACTTTTTACCGCTGCACTCTGTACGCTGAGAGACGTATTCACGCTGGTAGTCATTTGTAAGCTCTGAATAATAAATCTCAAGAGTATCTCCGCACTGAAAATAAAGCATCGGTTCGACATTTCTGCATCTGAATTCTCCCAGTATTTTGTTGCCGAGGTCAGTGGGGATAGGGTGGCTCGATATAATCGACTTGTTTTCGGGATTATATATAGTAACTCCGTTCATAAGTACAAGAGGGCAGGGCAGATAAACGCCGCTGAACATCTTCATTACAGTTGCATATGTACGTGCAGTTGCAACTGTAAAAAGAACTCCCTTATGGGTAAGTTCTGAGATGATTTCGGCTGAGCGCTCAGATATTTCACCCTTGCTGTTTAAAAATGTGCCGTCTAAATCGCTGAGATAAAGTGTTTTCATAGAAGCTCCATAAATACAATCCGGAAATGATAAACACATTATATCACTTTGTATACTACAAGACAACTGTCTTTTTATAAAGTTATATTATTATTTACAATTTGTAACATAAAATCTTTTGTTACAGTTTACTTTTTTTAAAAAAATCTATTGAAATACTGCTTAAAAAGCTGTATAATGTTTTCATTATATTCTGTGCAGCTTAGTATGGGGTTACCCTTTAGTGCTGATTAAAGCTGCATTTTGTAAAAGGGGATACACAATGTTAGGTAGATTCGTCAAAGTACGTGTTACCTCTCCGATGTACTCTTATAACAATCGTTTCGGCTTCAAATATAAGCTTAATTACGGCATTATTGAAGACCACAAGACAAGAAAAAACACCGTTCAGTGCGCTTATATTATGGGTATCAACCATCCTGTAAGAAATTTTGACGGACGTGTTATTGCAATTGTTAAAAGAAACGGCGGTAAGGGTGTCGTTTGGGTCGTTGCACCAAAAAGCACAAGATTTATTGTAAATGATATTAAAACGGCAATCGATTTCGCCGAAGGAAAAAACGGTTACACTATTGATTGCCTTTTTGAAAGATCCTGCGGTGCTGTAGTTTTCAGAGAAGACGGCGATAAGCTGAAATATCTTCTTATCCGCAATCGCCGCAGTGCACACTGGGGCTTCCCTAAAGGTCATGTTGAGCCGGGTGAGACTGACGAAGAAACAGCAAAGCGCGAGGTACTCGAGGAAACAGGTCTCAACATAGATATTCTGCCGGGCTTTGTAAAGAAGTCTGATTACACCATTCAGGGCAAGATTGAGAAGTCGGTATCTATTTTCCTTGCAAAAACCAACGAAACCCGCTACACACTTCAGGTTGAAGAAATAGAGGAATGTGGTTGGTTCACCTATGATAAGGCAATGTCTACTCTGAATTACGAAAATGACAAGCTGATTCTAATTGAAGCTAAAAAGTATCTTGATGAAAACTATAAGATAGGGGAGTAATAATATGTCCGAAACTATTGCCGAATATATTGTTAATCACCTCGGCGGAAAGATTTCTCCTGAGCTTATAGCCTTTATAGTTTCTATGTTGCCGATACTTGAGCTCAGAGGCGGCCTTATTGCAGCCAAGCTTATGAACATTGAGTTTTTTAAGGCCTTTGCAATATGTTTTGTCGGAAATATGCTGCCGATACCCTTTATATTACTGTTTATCAGAAAGATTTTCAGCTGGCTCAAGAAGATTAAGAGTGTTGAGCAGGTAATAGCAAAACTCGAAGCTCGCTCTATCAGAAAAGCTGACAATGTAAAAAAGTACAGACTCTGGGGATTGCTTCTTTTTGTTGGTATTCCGTTACCGGGTACAGGCGCCTGGACAGGTGCATTAATTGCAGATTTGCTTGATATCAGAATAAAGCATTCCTTGCCGGTAATCGCAGCAGGAGTACTTATTGCAGGAATTATTATATCAATACTTTCCTACGGACTTTTAGGTTTGATCGGATTTTAAAAAACAAGACATCACTTCTTCACTGAGGTGATGTCTTTATTATTTACAGCAGCATTTCTCTGTTTTCTCTCATAATGAGTCCCTGATGCTTATACAGCACCTCTTCCAGAAGCTTTTTCTTCTGATATGTCATATCGCACAAAGGCCCGCGCAGATAACCGATATCGTATCCGAGAATTCTCATTGCAGTCTTAATGGGAATAGGGTTAACATCGCTGAAAATAGCATCAATCAGTTCGAGACAATCTGACTGCATCTCGTTAGCTTTGCCGATTTTACCGCTGATTGCGGACACAGTCATATTGTGAGTAAACTCTGGCAATATATTAGAAAGCACCGAAACGACACCTTTACAGCCGAGATAAGCTGATGTTGTTATCAGATCATCGTTACCGATGTAAAAGTCAAGCCTTCCATCGCAAAGAGACAGTGACTTCAGGAGCTTCGAAATATTCGGATCAGCCTCTTTAACACCGATGATATTCTTATGATGTGACAGTTTTTCATAGGTCTCCGGCATAATATTCATACCTGTTCTTGACGGTACATTATATACCATAATCGGCTTTTCCAGTCTGTCGGCAAGGAAAGTATAATGCCTGACAAGTCCCTGCTGAGAGGTTTTGTTATAATACGGTGTCACCATAAGATGAGCGTCAATACCTGTTTTTTCTGCTTCCTTGGCTAAATCAAGGGTAAAAAAAGTGCTATTACTGCCTGTGCCGCCTATGACAGGTACTCTGCCGTGAACCTGCTCTGCGGCGTGGGAAAACAACTTCAGTCTCTCTTTAACGCTTAGCGTTGAGCCTTCGCCTGTTGTTCCACAAACAATAATAGCATCAGTTTTGTTTGCAATTTGGAATTCTATAAGCTTTGAGAATCTTTCAAAATCGATTTGACCGTCCTTGTCAAAGGGTGTGATAATGGCTACGCCGGCACCGACAAAGACAGAGTTCATAAAAGACCTCCTTATTGAATTGTTATTGCTTATCAGTCCATATAGCCTTCTGCAGTGAGAAGTTCAGCAAGAAGAACAGCACCGCCTGCAGCACCTCTGAGGGTGTTGTGTGAAAGGCAAACGAACTTATAGTCATACTGTGTATCCTCACGGAGTCTGCCGATTGAAACAGCCATACCGTTTTCAAGAGTACGGTTAAGCTTTGTCTGAGGCATATTGTCCTCTGTGAAATAGTGAAGGAACTTTTTGGGAGCTGAGGGGAGATTTAATTCCTGAGCTCTGCCTGAGTAGTTGTTCCATACATCGATGATTTCTTCCTTTGAAGGCTTCTTACCATCTTCGAAGCGCATAAATACTGCACCCATATGACCGTCAGATACGGGAACTCTGATACACTGAGCAGTGAAAGCAGGGGATGTAGCGTTTTTGATTACGCCGTCTTCAACAGTACCCCAGAGCTTGAGAGGCTCCTGTTCGCTCTTTTCTTCTTCGCCGCCGATATAGGGGATTACGTTATCTACCATTTCGGGCCAGCTTTCGAATGTCTTACCTGCACCTGAAATAGCCTGATATGTGCAAACGAGAACTTCCTTCACGCCGTATTCCTTATCGAGAGGATAAACAGCGGGTACATAGCTCTGAAGTGAGCAGTTTGACTTAACAGCGATAAAGCCTTTCTTTGTGCCGAGTCTCTTTCTCTGGTCTTCGATAACCTTGATATGGTCAGCGTTGATTTCGGGCACTACCATGGGAACATCAGCTGTGCCTCTGTGTGCGCTGTTGTTTGATACAACGGGACATTCAGCCTTAGCATATGCTTCTTCGAGTGCTCTGATCTCGTCCTTTTTCATATCAACTGCACAGAAAACAAAATCAACCATTGAAGCGATTTCGTTGATATCTGCGGTTGCGTCCTTGATTACAAGGTCAGCCATCTTTTCGGGCATAGGATCAGCAATTCTCCATCTGTTGCCGACAGCTTCTTTGTAAGTCTTACCTGCAGAGCGTGAGCTTGCTGCAAGAACAACTACATCGTACCAGGGATGATCAGCAAGAATTGTTGCAAATCTCTGACCTACCATACCTGTGGCACCGATAATACCTACCTTATACTTTTTCATTTTAAAACACCTCTTTAAATTCAATTATTTTGCATAAAACTGTTGATAAATTCAGCAATATGCACTATAATATAAAATAACTTTTATATAATATCACTTATTTTGTGATTAGTCAATTTAATTTTCTTATTTTTTTGAGAAAAAGCAAGGTTTTCTCTAATTTTGAAAGGATAAAGCAAGTTTTAATGAATAAGTCAGATTTTTATTATGATTTACCTGAAGAATTAATTGCTCAGCACCCTGTTGAACCGAGAGATGCTTCACGCCTTATGACCGTTGACAGACAGTCAGGTGAAATTGAGCATAAGCATTTTTACGATATACTTGATGAACTTCACGAAGGCGACTGTCTCATACTCAACAACACACGAGTTCTGCCTGCACGTCTTTTCGGTATCAAAAAGGACACCGGTGCAAGAGTTGAGTTTCTGCTTCTTACCAATAAGGGCGATGACACTTGGGAGTGTATAGTCGGTCCGGGTAAAAGAGCAAAGCCTGGTACAGAATTTACTTTCGGCGACGGAATACTGTCCTGTGAGGTTAAAGAAGTTCTTGACGGCGGAAACAGACTTGTAAAGTTCTTCTACGAAGGCAATTTCTATAATGTACTCGATAAAATCGGTCAGATGCCTTTGCCTCCGTATATCACAGAAAGGCTCGAAAACGGCGAAAGATATCAGACTGTATATTCAAAAGAGCTTGGCTCAGCTGCAGCACCCACAGCGGGTCTTCATTTCACTGAGGAGCTTATGGCAAAAATCGAAGCTAAAGGCGTTAAAATCGGCTATGTTACTCTTCATGTGGGGCTTGGTACATTCAGGCCCGTAAAAGAAGAGGATATTTCACTTCATCTTATGCACTCTGAGCATTATTGGTTACCTGGGGAAACAGCTGATTTAATTAATAATACGAAGAAAAACGGCGGCAGAGTTATCGCTGTCGGTACCACCAGCTGCCGTACTCTGGAATCAGTCGGCACCTTCAAGGGTAAAATAGAAGAGAGTGAAGGCTGGACAGATATCTTTATTTACCCCGGTTATGAATTTAAGTGTATTGATGCGCTTATTACTAATTTCCATCTGCCTGAAAGTACCCTTATAATGCTCGTTAGTGCTTTCTGCGGCTATGATAACACAATGAATTTCTACAAAACTGCTGTTGAGGAAAAGTACAGATTCTTCTCCTTCGGCGATGCAGTATTTCTGAGGTGACTATGAAATCTAAATTAACTCTTATAAAAAACGAAGGCACTGCAAGACGCTGTGAGTTTGAAACAGTTCACGGTACCGTGCAGACACCTGCTTTTATGAATGTTGCGACCTGCGGCGCAATCAAAGGTGCACTTTCAGCACTTGACTTAAAGGAAATTAAGTGTCAGATTATGCTTAGCAACACTTATCACCTTCATGTAAGACCCGGTGATGAGCTTGTCAAAGAAATGGGCGGACTTCACGAATTCACACGCTGGCAAGGCCCTATTCTCACAGACAGCGGCGGATTTCAGGTCTTCTCCCTTGCAAAGCTCCGCAAGATTCAGGAAGAAGGCGTCACCTTCAATTCACACGTCGACGGCCGCAGAATTTTTATGGGACCTGAAGAGAGCATGCAGATTCAGTCACACCTCGGCTCAACCATTGCTATGGCATTTGATGAGTGCGTTGAAAATCCCGCCAAGTACGAATATGCTAAGCAGTCTTGCGAGCGTACAGTCAGATGGCTCAAGCGCTGTAAAGCAGAGATGGACAGACTCAACTCACTTCCCGATACAATAAACAAAAAACAGCTTCTTTTCGGTATCAATCAGGGCTGTACCTATGATGATCTGCGTATTGAAAATATGAAGCAGATTGCAGAACTTGACCTTGACGGCTATGCTATCGGCGGGCTTGCAGTGGGTGAGCCAAAGGAAGATATGTACCGAGTAATCTCAGCTGTTGAACCCTATATGCCCAAGGATAAAATCCGATATCTTATGGGCGTCGGTACCCCCGGTAACATAATTGAAGGTGTCAGCAGGGGAGTAGATATTTTTGACTGTGTTATGCCCTCGAGAAATGCACGTCACGGCCATCTCAACACCTGGAACGGCATTATCAATATCAACAACAAGAAATACGAAAAAGACAGCTCTCCCATTGATTCTGAGTGCGACTGCCCGACTTGCAGAAACTTCTCACGCTCATATATAAGACATCTTTTCAAAGCGAAAGAGATGCTCGCAATGAGACTTTGCGTTATCCATAATCTTTATTTTTACAATACGCTTATGGAAAAAATAAGAGAAGCCCTCGATAACCACTGCTTCGGTGAATTCCACGACAAATATGTTGATTTGCTTGATACACGTATATGAAAATTGTGTAAAATTTTTGAATATTGCTTGATATTCAGATGTATTATCTGTTATAATATTTAACGTTATTTTATATTCAGGAGGAAAGTCAAATGAACTTTTTAACAGAAACAGCTCCCGCAGGCGGCAATATGTCAATGATCCTTATGATGGTTGGTATTTTTGCTCTTATGTATTTCTTCACAATCCGTCCCCAGAAGAAGAGACAGAAGGAAGAGCAGGAAATGCGTAACGCTGTTGAAGTTGGTGACGAAATCACAACAATCGGCGGTATCTGCGGTAAGGTTGTAATCGTTAAGGAACAGCACCTCATCATTGAAACCGGCGCTGACAGAAACAGAATGCAGATCACACGTTGGGCTGTTCAGCAGAACAACACAGCAACAGAAAGACTTCAGGCTGAAAGAGAAGCTGCTAAGGCTGCTGCTGAAAAGGCAAAGGCTGAAAAGAAGGCTGCTAAAGGCAAGAAGGACGCTGAATAATCCGTCATAAAAACATTTAGTCTCTCATATTCATTTAACAGATGAAATATGGGAGGCTTTTTCTATGGAAAAATCAAAGCCAAGATCAAAGAAAACCAGAGCAGAAAATACGGCGATAACAACTTTTATTAATGTGCAGATATTCAGTGTAGGTTGTTACATTGTAGTTTTTCTTATCTTTTCTTTAATTGCATTGGTTGCCGACCTGCCACAAAAATATGATTATTATTTTTCTGTACTGATATTTATGCTATGTAGCTTTATTACCGGTTTTTACGCCGGTAATAAGCTCAGACAAAACGGTCTTATTGCGGGAATTGTTTATTCTATACCAATGAATACGCTGACTATGCTTATTTCTTTGTTTTTTGCCGATTTTAAAGCTGATGCAACAATTATAATATCAGCATTACTTTTATTCTTATCCTCAGCAGTCGGTGGCATTATCGCTGTAAATAAAAGGCACAGAAGATGAAGGAGAATTCATATTGAAACTAAGTGCAGTAATTAAAAGACCGTCTGTTTCGTCGAATCCGGCAAAATCCTCGGCTATGATCTCAGCTTCAATAATTATAGTGGGCATTACGGTCGGTACCGCTTTATATGTACTATCAGAAAAATCTCTTGAAAATCAATTATGGGATTATTTTATAAGCTTTTCGACTGATTTTGCAAACAAAAACAAGCCCGAGATTTTTTTCGGACTTGTTATGCAGAATCTTGCTTATTGTTCTGTAATGCTGTTTTGTGCTCTGTGTGTTTTCGGTACCCCTGCCGTATTTTTTCTCAGCTTTACAAAATCACTTGGCCTTGGAATGCTTACAACATACATATATGATTCATTTGCGCTAAGAGGCATCGAATACTGTCTTCTTGTATTCTTTCCGGGTAAAATACTCTTGATTTTTGCAATGATACTTCTGACACAGAATTGTTATGTAATGTCTACTGATATAAACAGAAGCATCAGAAACAAAAGTGAAGGGGGAGTAGAGTTCAGAAAATTCACCTTAAGAGGACTCTTTATCCTTTTTCTGATTATATTATCATCTTTGATTGATTTTCTGACTGTAATCAGCTTTTCATCATTATTTGATTTCGGTTGATTATTTATCAGCTTTTTGCTTGCTGAGAGGATTCTTTTTTGCTGCGTCGCGGAGCTGTTTGTTTTCAAGATGTGTGTAAATCTCAGTTGTAGAAAGCTGTTCATGACCGAGCATATCTTTAAGAATAAGAACATCGACCTCACCGTGCTGATACATAAGGGTTGCGGCAGTGTGTCTGAGTTTGTGCACTGAATAATGCTGACCGTTGAGACCGATTTCTTCAAGATAGTGGTAAACCATTAGCTGAACTGCCTGTCTGCCGATACGTTTATTGAGTCGGCTTATAAAAAGAGCTTTTCTGTCTTCTCCTTTCAGTGAACCGGCCGGTCTTACGAGAAGATAATCCTTAAGTGCTTTAAGACACGCATCATTAAGGTAAACCAGGCGCTGTTTATTACCTTTACCCGTTACAATGAGAGTTTCGTTTTCAAAGTTAACATCATTTACATTGAGTCCGCAAAGCTCTGCAAGACGAAGTCCGCAGTTTAAGAAGAGTGTGAGAATACAGTAATCACGTTCTTTATTTTCGCCCTTAACACTGTTGAGAAGAGCGATGCTCTGTTCAAGGGTCAGATACTTCGGCAATGCTTTTTTAGGTGGTGCAACCTGGAGCTGAGCAGAAGGATTATGGTCGATATAGTTCATTTTTTCTGATACAAATTTAAAATATCCTCGTATTGATGAAGCCTTGCGAGCCCTTGTTTTAGCCGAGTTTGCACGGTCTGAACTGCAAAATATTAAGAAATTATTAATATCTCTTAATGTAATTCTATCAATATATGCTGTATCAATATGAGTAAGATCATAAATTTTTCTGTCCTGACCGGGGGACAGGGTAGTATCATAGTTTTCCATATAGCAGAAAAACAGATACAGGTCAGTTATGTACTGATTGACCGTAGCCTCAGAACGTGCCTTAACAACCAGAAGCTCGCTGATATATTCGTCAACTGTCGGTGGTAAAAGATTTCTGTCAATATCAAGCATAAGAAAAACTCCTTATAATTCATCAATTCAGTAATACTATATCTACTATACAAAACTTTAGATTAATTGTCAATACAAAATTTATTTTGTATAGTTGATTTGTATATTTATTTAATTCTAAAGATAATTATGGAGTTCTATTTATATATTAAATTTTGAATTTAATTTCCTATATATTAAACTTTTGTATATTAAAATGGTTATAAGATGTAAATGCTGAATAAAATTGATTGTTAATGCAATAAAACACATTTTCTTCGAATATATCATTTGATGGATTTTTCCCATACGATGCTCAGGTCATTTCAAAAATTTCCATCAAACGGTATTTTTTAATTTTTTGTCAAATGATGAGTTGATCATTAAGAAAAAATCTATCAAATGACTTTTCGCATAATTTAAAGATAACTAATCGTAAAGCTTCAATGTCACGGTATGAAACAACGCTTACAAAAATAAAACGTAAAATAAATGGATTTAGTTGAAAACAAATTATTTGAATATATGAATATTATATTTTGCATTAGAACATCTTATATATCTAATATTATATCAACTCATTTATCCTGGCTATAATGTTTAGATGTTTATTTTGATATAAATTTGAACGGTTTCATAAATTATAAACATCAGGTTACATTTATCGGCTCACGGTCATAATTGTGTTTTCAATCAAAAATCAACCTTATACACTCGCCTCTACTATACAAAATATTAATTTTGTATAGTAGACTATAAAATTTTACAGTTATATAATAATACTCTCTCCTTCAGTAAAAAACATAATTTTTTCAAGTAAGTCCATTGATATTGTAAATTTCAATATAATGTGATAGAATTGGTAGAAATATATATATTTAAGGATTTTGTAATAATGCAGATTGTAATTCAGAACGGCATCGTGGATTTGTCCGGCGAGCCGATACTAAAGAAAGTTAATGTAGAAATTAATACAGAAAGTAAAATTGGTATTGTCGGCCGAAACGGTTGCGGCAAAACAACTTTGCTTCGTCTTATTGCAGGTGAACTTCAGATTTCAAAAGATAACCCCGAGGCAAACAGCAATTTTATGATTTCTGGTAAACCTGTTATCGGCACTCTCAGTCAGATGGCCTTCAAAGATAACAGTGTTTCTCTTCTTGACGAAATAAGAAGCGCTTATCAGAATATTATTAATATGAAGCGGCGTCTTGATGAACTTCAGCTTACAATGAGTGACGGTGAAAACCCTGACGCAATCAGCGAGTATACTACCCTACTCGATATTTTTACAAATGAAGGTGGTTTCTACTTTGAAAGAGAATATGAAGCTGCCATTAAGCGTTTCGGATTTACTGAAGAGGAAAAATATAAGCCTCTTTCTGATTTCTCAGGCGGTCAGCGTACGAAAATAGCTTTTCTTAAGCTTTTACTGTCAAAGCCCGATCTGCTTCTCCTTGACGAACCGACCAACCATCTTGATGTTGATGCAGTCACATGGCTTGAAGAGTATCTTTCGACGTATAAAAAGGCTGTAGTTATTGTTTCTCATGACAGAATGTTCCTCGATAAAACAGTAAAAATTATTTATGAGATCGAGCGAGGTAAAACATATAAATACAATGGAAATTATTCGGAATTTGTCATTCAGAAGCAGCTTCTACGCGAGCAGCAAGCAAAGGATTATGAGGCTCAGCAAAAGGAAATTGCACGCCTGACCGAGCTTGTTGAGCGATTCCGTTATAAAGCAAATAAAGCTGCTATGGCCCAATCTAAGCTAAAGCAGCTTGAGAGAATGGATATCATTGAACCTCCCGAAACCTATGATAATAAGACCTTTAAAGCAGCTTTCCAACCGACAGTACGCTCAGTAAATGATGTACTCACCGTCAGGGATCTTGCAATAGGCTATGACAGAGTACTTTCCGAAGTAAGCTTTGATATAAAACGCGGCGAACATATAGGTATTATCGGCGGCAACGGTCTCGGAAAATCCACCTTACTGAAAACTTTAGTGGGTACACTACCCTCTCTTGGCGGCGAATTTATAATCGGCGGCAGCGTAAAAATAGGTTATTTCGATCAGCAGATGGCTCAGTACTCAAGCACAAAAACTGTTCTTGATGATTTTCGTAATGAATTCCCTGCATATGACGATTTTCAGGCTCGTAGTGCCCTTGGAGCTTTCTTATTCAGCGGTGACGATGTCTTTAAAACTGTTGATATGCTGTCAGGTGGCGAGAGAGTCAGACTTGCACTTTGCAAAATATTCGGCAAAAAGCCCAATTTCTTAATTCTTGACGAGCCCACTAACCATATGGATATTCTTAGTAAAGAAGTTCTTGAAAATATTCTGATGGACTATGAGGGAACTCTTATATTTGTATCTCATGACAGATATTTTATTAAGAAAGTTGCACAGCAGATTCTGTCTTTTGAGAATGGCGGCACTAAACTTTACCGCTTCGGATATGAGGAATATCTTGAAAGTCAGGCACTCCCCTCACCTAAAACGGAAAACACTGCTAAAATCGCTGAAAAAGCCCCTAAAAAGACATTCACAACCCCACTTAAGGAAAAATCACGCAGAGAAAGAACTCTCAAAAAAGCTGAGGAAACAGTCGAAAAACTTGAAGAAGAAATGACAGCTCTAGAAGATGCTCTTGCCGATGAAAACAACCAGAGCGACTATATTAAGCTTGGTGAACTGCAAAATGAACTTGCCCGTGTTTCGGCTGAGCTTGAAGAAGCGATGCTCGCATGGGAGGAAGCTGAGGCTTTAATGCAGGAAATACAGTAAGTTGTTGAAGATAGTTGCGGCGGCTCCATTGTCGAACAAGGTTCGACACGACGAATTTTCGTCGGAAATCACCGAAGGTGATTTATGGAGCCGCCTGCTGTTTCTATATCAGACTGCAAATACACAAAAAAGGCGTCATATGACGCCTTTTTTCATAGAAATTATTATTCACCGATGATTGATGTGTGCATGAAGTACTTATAACCAAGAGGATTACAGAAGAAACCGTCTACACTGTCATCAATCATATAGATGTCTGTGTAGTAGTAAATAGGTGTGATACAGCCTGTTGACATAAGGAGATCTTCTGCAAGATGCATAAGCTCATATCTGGTTTCTGTATCGTCGCAAGCCTTGATTTCAGTGATAAGCTTATCATATGTGTCAGCCCATGTAGCATCTTCAACCTTGTAATCGATACCGTAACCTGTGAGATCAAGGTCGTACATAGCAAGATTTACGTGAGCACCCTTACCGAACTGAACGTCATTGTTACCTGAAACTGTTGTCCACATATCGAGGAATGAGATGGGATCGTTGTAGTCAGCAAGCCAGCCGTTACGTGCTACTGAGTAGTCACCGTTCTTACGTGTCTCAAGGAATGTGTTCCACTCCTGGTTTGTAAGCTCAACATTGATACCAACAGCACCTAATGCACCCTGGATGTATTCACCGATAGCCTGGTGAGCATCGTT
>JAZSGK010000224.1:0-6992 GCA_045532695.1 Acutalibacteraceae bacterium | reverse complement strand
GAAATCATCACCGACCTTCTGAAGGTACTCGGCTGCGGTGTCGAGGTTCACGCCAAGAGTATGAAGAATATGTCAACCTTCAGTATGGATAATCTGCGCTGGAGCAAGATTATTATCTGTACCGACGCCGACGTTGACGGTTATCAGATCCGTACTCTTATTCTCACAATGATTTACCGTCTTGTACCAACTCTTATAAGAGAGGGTAAGGTGTTTATCGCAGAATCACCCCTTTATGAAATTACCTGCGGTAATGAGACGTGGTTCGCATATACAGAAAAAGAAAAGGCCGATGCACTCGAGGCTATCGGTAACAAGAAATATACAATACAGCGTTCAAAGGGTCTCGGTGAAAACGAGGCTGAAATGATGAACCTTACAACTATGAACCCTGCCACAAGAAGACTTATCAAAATCGACCCTGCCGAGGCTTCGCTTATGGCAGAGAAGTTCGATCTTTTTGAGGGTAACAACCTTGCAGGCAGAAAAGATTTCATTGAAAAATACGGCCACTTATATATTGATATGACCGATGTCAGCTGAGAGGAGGTAACCTTATGGCAAGAAAGAAAAGCACTGATAAAAGCAAGAAAAATGAAGAGAAAAATCTCCTTGAAAATACCCATATTGCAAATGCCGGCGAGATTATCGAGCAGCAGATTACCGATACTCTCGAAATAAACTTTATGCCCTATGCTATGAGCGTTATTCTCTCAAGAGCTATCCCTGAAATCGACGGCTTCAAGCCCTCTCACAGAAAGCTTCTTTATACCATGTATAAGATGGGACTTCTCTCAGGCGGCAGAACAAAGTCAGCCAATATCGTCGGTCAGACTATGCGACTCAATCCCCACGGTGACGCCGCTATATATGAGACTATGGTACGTCTCTCCAGAGGCAATGAGGCACTTCTCAATCCTTTTGTTGACTCAAAGGGTAACTTCGGTAAAGCATATTCAAGAGATATGCACTACGCTGCTGCCCGTTACACCGAAGCTAAACTTGAAGGTATATGTAACGAGCTTTTCAGAGATATTGATAAGAATACAACAGACTTTGTTGATAACTATGACAGCACAATGAAAGAGCCTACTCTTTTGCCTGTTACCTTCCCGTCAATTCTCGCTAACGTCAACCTGGGTATCGCTGTCGGCATGGCAAGTAGTATTTGTTCATTTAACCTTAAGGAGCTTTGCGAAACAACTATCGAGCTTATTAAAAACAAAGAGCATGACTGCCTCACAACCATGCCTGCTCCCGACTTTATCGGCGGCGGTCAGATACTTTATGACAGAGATGCTATGGCAGAGGTTTACCGTACAGGCCGCGGCAACGTAAAAGTAAGAGCTAAGTATGAGTATGACAAGGAATTCAACTGCATTGATATCAAGCAGATTCCGCCTACAACAACTGCTGAAGCTATTATCGATAAGATTATCGAAAAGGTAAAAGCAGGCTCAATAAAGGAAATTACCGACATCCGTGACGAAACAGATAAGTCAGGTCTTAAGATCACAATTGACTTAAAGCGCGGTACCGATGCCGATAAGCTTATGCAGAAGCTTTATAAGATGACTCCTCTCGAGGATTCCTTCTCCTGTAACTTCAATGTGCTTATTGACGGCTATCCCAGAGTCCTCGGTGTACGTGACCTTCTTATTGAGTGGATACGCTTCAGAGGTAAGTGTGTATTCAGACGTGTTTCCTTCGAGCTCAAAAAGGCTCAGGACAGACTTCATCTTCTCAAGGGTCTTGAAAAGATACTTCTTGACATAGACAAGGCCATTAAAATTATCCGCGAAACCGATGAGGAAAGCGAAGTTATCCCCAACCTTATGATAGGCTTTGGAATAGACGAAATCCAGGCTGAATATGTGGCTGAAATAAAGCTCCGTCACCTTAACAGAGAGTATATTCTCAAGCGCCTCAAGGACATCGAAAACCTTGAAGCGACAATCAAGGATATGCAGGATATTCTTTCCTCAAAGACCAGAGTCAGAAAGATTATAATCGGTGAGCTTCAGGACGTAATCAAAAAGTACGGCAAAGAACGACAGAGTGAAATTGTTGATGTTACAGGCGCCGAAGACGAAGACGAGGCCGAGGAAATTCCCGATTACGCTGTAAATCTCTTCTTCACAAAAGAGGGCTACTTCAAGAAAATCACACCTCTTTCACTTCGAATGGGCGGTGACCATAAGCTCAAAGACGGCGACGAGATAATGCAGAGCTTTGAAACCACCAATAACAATGATCTTCTCTTCTTTACGGATAAATGTCAGGTATACAAAGCTAAAGTCAACGATTTTGCAGACTCCAAGGCAAGTGTCCTTGGTGAATATATACCCTCAAAGCTTGAAATGGAAGAGGGCGAAAACGCAATTTACATGGTTGTTACCAATGACTACAACGGCTATATGTTCTTCCTTTTCGATAACGGTAAGGCCGCTAAGGTAAATCTCAATTCCTACGCCACAAAGACAAACCGTAAAAAGCTCATTAAGGCTTACTCTGACAAGTCACCACTTAACGGAATTATGTATCTTAAAGAGGATAAGCAGGTTGTAATTGAGACAACAGGCGGAAGATATCTTCTTCTTGATACAGCTCAGGTTTCGCCCAAGGCAATGAAGGATACTCAGGGTGTTGCCTGCGTAACTGTAAAGAAAAATCAGAAAATCTCTGCCCTTCGTGACTATAATGAAGGCGAATTTGTAAAGGCATCACGCTATAAGGCTAAGAATCTTCCCTCAGCCGGTGCAGTGCTTTCAAATGAAGATGTAATGAAAAAGAATAATATGACCTTCGAGGGCTTCTGATAAGCGTACCCTGCCGGATTAAATATGACCTGCAGTTATATTTAGTTCGGCTTTTTCATAAAATCCAATGGGTGATTTTTATGAAAAAAGGTCTGTTTCTGTCTTTTAATTTCAACCGTTTTCTGAGTATTACTCTCGGGATAGTTCTCGTCTTTTCCGTTGTGCTCAGCGTCAATATGGCAGATGTCACGACATCGGGCACTGCAATCGACTTGAGTAAAACCGTAATTGTTGATGCGGGTCACGGCGGCGAAGATGGAGGTACACAGTCCTCGGCAGGGGTACTTGAGAAAGATATAAACCTTGATATCTCAATGAAAACAGGCAATATCCTGAAGCTTTTGGGGTATACTGTCGTTTATACGAGGACTGATGATACGCTTCACTATGACAGCGGCGCCGTAAAGCAAAGGCAGAAAAAGGTCAGTGACATTCACTATAGAATGAGTATTATGAAAAGCTATCCTGAGGCTGTTTTTCTGAGTATTCATCAGAATCATTTTGCTGAGAGTAAATATTACGGTGCTCAGGTTTTTTACTCAAAGAATAACGAAGAAAGCAAGATTCTTGCTGAAAGTCTACAGACAAATTTAAGAGAGCTTATTCAGTCTGAAAATGACAGGCAGATAAAGCAGTCGGGTACGGATATCTATCTTTTATATCACGCTAAGTCACCTGCAGTAATGGTGGAATGCGGTTTTCTTTCCAATGCCGGTGAAGCACTGCTTCTCTCCGACGGCAAATATCAGAAAAAAATCTCTCTTGCTATTGCGGCAGGACTCGAAGAATATATGTAACCTTAAGAAATGAGGAATTCTAATGGCAAAATCCAAAACAGTATATGTCTGCAGTAACTGCGGCTATGAAACAGCCAGGTGGCTCGGTAAATGTCCCGAATGCGGTGAATGGTCAACTCTTGAAGAAGAGGTAAGGGTAGCTGAAACTGCTTCTAAAAACAGACTTGCTCCCGCCAAGGCTACCAAAAGCGTAAAAGCTATGCCCTTGAAGGAAATACTTCCCGACAATGAGCTCAGATATAAAACGGGAATGGGTGAGCTTGACAGAGTCCTCGGCGGCGGTATTGTAAAGGGCTCACTAGTGCTTCTCAGCGGTGATCCGGGTATCGGTAAATCGACTATACTGCTTCAGATTTGTCAGTGTCTCGGTAAAAAGCTGAAGATTCTCTATGTTTCGGGTGAGGAGTCCTATTCTCAGATTAAGCTTCGTGCTGACAGACTCAAGGTTAAAACCGAAAATCTCTTTATCCTCTGTGAAACCGATGCTCAGGCTGTCTGTGAACATATTCAGGCAACAACTCCCGATCTTGTTATAATCGACTCTATACAGACAATGAACTTCACAGAGCTCAATTCTTCTCCCGGCTGCGTCACCCAGGTAAGAGAGTGCTCAAATCTTCTTATGCGCACTGCAAAGAGTCTGTCTATCCCTATAATAATGGTTGGTCACGTAAATAAAGACGGCAACATAGCAGGACCGAAGGTTCTCGAACATATAGTTGACGCGGTTCTGTATTTTGAGGGTGAACGCAATCTTTCTTTCAGAATTCTCCGTGCAGTTAAAAACCGCTTTGGCTCGACTAATGAGATAGGTGTATTTGAAATGTTTGACACGGGTCTCAGAGAGGTTGAAAATCCCTCTGAAATGCTTATTTCCGGCAGACCGAAGAATACTCCCGGCTCTTGTGTAGCCTGCGTTATGGAGGGATCGAGACCCCTTTTAGCTGAAATTCAGGGTCTGGTTACCTCGACAGGCTTCGGTAATCCAAGACGTATCAGCAACGGCTTCGACTTCAACAGACTTGCAATGCTTATCGCTGTACTTGAAAAAAGAGGCGGATACTTCTTCGGGGGTATGGACGCCTATATCAATATCGTCGGCGGTATGAAGCTTGAAGAGCCTGCGCTTGACCTGACAATTGTTATGGCCCTTGTGTCGTCACTTAAAGATTACGCTCTTCGTGACGATGTACTTGCCTTCGGTGAAATTGGTCTTGCAGGTGAAATCAGAGGCGTATCCCACTGTGAACAGCGTATAAAGGAAGCTGCCCGTCTCGGCTTTTCAAGGTGTATCATTCCAAAGAGCAATCTTAAGAATCTCTCGGCTTCAATTAAAAAGGACATTGAAATTGTCGGTGTTAAAACCATAAGAGAAGCCTTTGAGGCGATAATTTTATGATAAGATTTATCGAAAAGCCAAATCTCCCTGAGGGAAAAGTCATAGCTGTCATCTGTGGTGAACTCTGCTGTGAGCTTAAGGCTTTTCTTGATTCAAAAGGTATCAGACAAATAGCAACTATGCCTAATGATTTTATAGATCCTGCTGTAAAACATCATGCGGATATGGCGGTTATACACTCAGGCGGAAATAAAATCCTTATTGACAAAGGTCAGCTTAAGCTGCGTAAGACGCTTAAAGAAATCGGCTTTGATGTATGTACTACAGATAAAAAGATAGCAGGGGAGTACCCTGAAGATATAAAGCTTAATTTCACTATTTTCGGTGATAAGATAATGGGCAGGTTTTCATTTGCAGCCTCTGAACTTTTCTCTCTTACGGAAAACCTTACCAGATTAGAAGTAAAGCAAGGCTACTGCAAATGTTCGTGTCTGGTGATAAACGAAAATGCACTCATAACCGATGATAAGTCCATTTATAATATCGCTTTGAAAAACGGCGTAGATTGCCTTCTTGTTTCTAAAGGTGATGTTTCATTGCCGGGACATGAATACGGCTTTATCGGCGGTGCATCAGGTAAAATATCAAAGACAGAGGTTCTGTTCTTCGGTGATATCACAAGGCATACAGATTATAAAAAAATAGCCGCCTTCATTGAGAAGCACGGCTGCAAAATATTATCTCTGAATTTTCCGCTGACGGATTTCGGAGGAATAATTCCTATAACAGAAGAGACACCTTAACCAAATCGGAAAAGGTGTCTTGTTTTTTTATTTGAGGTTATATCTCTCTAAATAATCGTTGATCTTCTGAATGGGGTTAAGGAAGGGGCTTACGGAACGGTCGTGGTTGAGAGTATCAATGATAAGCGCCATATACTTTGACATATCAACCGAATAGTACCACTCTCTTGTGAGAAGCTCCGGTGTCTGATAGATAACGTTTGTTGTGAAGATCTTATCGAAGAGACCCTTTTCATAAGCTTCATCGAAACGCTCAAGACCCGAGGTGAAAAGGCCGAAGGACGAGAATACGAAGATTCTCTTTGCCTTGAGAGCCTTAAGCTGCTTGCAGACGTCGATCATTGAGTCACCGCTTGAGATCATATCGTCAACAACGATAACGTCTTTGCCTTCAACGTTGTCACCGAGGAATTCGTGGGACACGATAGGGTTTCTGCCGTCGATGACAGTAGCGTAGTCTCTTCTTTTATAGAACATACCAAGCTCGACACCGAGAACCTGAGCGTAATATACACATCTGCCCATAGCGCCCTCGTCGGGTGAAATCATCATCGTGTTTTCAGGGGAGAATTTAATGTTATTGCTCTGACTCTTAGCGAGAGCCTTGATCATCTGATATGTGGGAGCAACACTTTCAAAGCCGATTCTGATTGAGTTCTGGACTCTGGGATCGTGTGCATCAAATGTGATAATATTGCTTACACCCATATTTTCGAGCTCCTGAAGTGCAAGAGCACAGTCAAGGGATTCTCTTGCTGTTCTTCTGTGCTGTCTGCCCTCATAAAGCATAGGCATTACAACTGTGATACGCTTTGCCTTACCTGCGCAGGCTGAGATAACTCTCTTAAGATCAGCAAAATGATCGTCGGGACTCATAGGCACCTGAAGAGGATTGCCGTCAGCGTCCTTGAGATTATACATCTTGTAGGTTACGTTATAGTTGAAGCAGTCCGAGATAATGAAAAGGTCATATCCTCTGATTGATTCTGTGATCACAGCCTTGCCTTCACCTGTAGCGAAACGTGGGAAGTTAGCCTTGATGATGTAGGATTCTCTGTGATAACCCTTAAGATGAAGATTTGTGTCTGATTCCTTCTCAAACTGAGCACGGCACTCAAGAATCTGATCGCTTACTCTTTTTGCAATGTCCTCACAGCCCTTCATAGCAATAATGCCGAGACGGCCCTGAGGAATAGTGTCAAGATACTCCGTTAATGAAATGGACATAAATAAT
>JAZSGK010000119.1:0-5380 GCA_045532695.1 Acutalibacteraceae bacterium | reverse complement strand
GATATCGAAATCAACTGCACATTAAAGGCGGTTTTCGATGAAAATATGGACAGACTCAAGGATATGCTCAGCACTGCGCTGTTTTAATAGGAGGCAAAAATGAGAGATACAGATTATGCCTACTGCGTAGCGAGAATACGTGCCAACGAGAGATATCTTCTTAAGGATAAGGATTTATCAGAATTGCTCGAATGTAAAAGCTATGACAGCGCGCAGCAATATCTTATTGATAAAAAATGGCTCAGTAAAAAGGGCAGTATCACTGAAAGTTTAAAGTATCAGAGCGAAAAACTCTGGGAGCTTCTTTCTGAAAGTGTACCCGACAAAAAAGAGCTGGATATTTTATGTGTCACCAACGATTTCTTTAACATAAAGGCAGCGGTCAAGTGTCATTTCACAAACAAAGACCCGTTTGCTTATTACATTCAGCCTACAACCCTTAATCTTAAGGAGCTTTCTGAAAAAGTTGCTTCCCATAAGTTTTCTGCTATTGAGGGAGTAAAAGGAAAGTGCGCTGAGGAAAGCTATAAAACGGCCTGCCTTACTGAAAACGGACAGAATGCAGATATCATTATAGACAGAGCCTGCATTGACGAAATGAAGCGCTATGCCGATAAAAAAGGTGACAGCGTGACAGGTGAGATTTCTGCTTTTCTTTGCGATACAGCAAATATTAAAATTGCTTTCAGATGTGCTGAGACAAATAAGAAGCGTGACTTTACGGAAACTGCAATAGGAGAGTGCAAGGCTTTTCCGCGAAAGGATTTAGTCGAAGCTACTCTAAAGGGTAAAGACTCGCTTACTGAGTACCTTGCCAAGACTTTTTACCGTGAGGGTGCAGAGATTTACCTTAGTTCTGCGGCAGAGTACGAAAAATGGTGCGACAATAAAGTAATAGCCATAGCTAAAAAATCAGGCTTCACAGCCTTTGGTTTTGACCCGGTCTGTGCCTATTACTATGCAAAGCTCACCGAAATGAAGAGCGTGAGAATTATCCTTACAGGCATTAAGTCAGGCGCAGATAAAAGCGACATAAAAGAAAGGGTGAGAGCTTTATATGTATAAAATCGCAGTTATAGGCGACAGAGAAAGCGTATACGGCTTTTCGTCCTTAGGTTTAGATATTTATCCTGCATATTCGGGCGATGAGGCAAAAGGCCTTATAAAAAAGCTCGCAGAAGAAAATTATGCAGTTATATACATTACCGAGGCTCTTGCAAAGGATGCTTCGGAGGTAATTGAAAAGTATTCAAGAGTGATTACTCCTGCAATTATCCTTATTCCCGGGGTATCGGGAAACACAGGTGAGGGTATGAGCAGTGTTATGAAATCCATTGAAAGAGCAGTGGGCTCATCAATACTTGATTAGTAAAGGATTGATTATATGAACGATGCAGTTATAACTAAAATCTCGGGTCCGCTTGTTGTGGCCTCGGGTATGAAAAATGCAAATATGTTTGACGTTGTGCGAGTCAGTGAGCAGAACCTTTTAGGTGAAATTATTGAAATGCACGAGGACAAGGCTTCGATTCAGGTATATGAAGAAACCTCAGGTCTTAAGACAGGCGAAAAGGTTGTTTCAACGGGTGCGCCTCTCAGCGTTGAGCTCGGTCCGGGTCTTATCGGAAGCATTTTTGACGGTATCCAGAGACCTCTCACAGAGATTATGAAAAGGGTTGGCAACAGCCTTACAAGAGGTATCGATGTACCTGCTCTCGACAGAGAAAAGCAGTGGGTGTTTGAGCCTTGTGTTGAAGCAGGCGAGAGAGTATACGGCGGCGATATTATCGGCTATGTTCAGGAAACAGATGTAGTGCGCCATAAGATTATGCTTTCACCGAATCTCGGCGGTATCATCAAGGAAATTACCGGCGGTACCTGCACAGTTGAAGATGTTGTTGCAATAGTCCTCGATGAAAAGGGCACAGAGCACGGCGTCGGTATCACACAGAAGTGGCCCGTACGAGTGCCGAGACCATATGCAAAAAAACTGTCACCCGACAATCCTCTTATAACAGGTCAGCGTGTAGTTGATGCACTTTTCCCCATTGCCAAGGGCGGTGTTGCAGCTATTCCCGGGCCTTTCGGCAGCGGTAAGACAGTAACTCAGCACCAGTTGGCAAAATGGGCAGATGCCGATATAGTTGTATATATCGGCTGCGGTGAGCGCGGTAACGAAATGACCGATGTACTTAATGAATTCCCTGAGCTTATCGACCCTCATACCGGCAAATCCCTTATGGAAAGAACAGTGCTTATTGCCAATACTTCCGATATGCCCGTTGCGGCCCGCGAAGCTTCAATATACACAGGTATCACTATAGCAGAATATTTCCGTGATATGGGATATAATGTAGCCCTTATGGCTGATTCGACATCACGCTGGGCAGAGGCTCTCCGTGAAATGTCAGGCCGACTTCAGGAAATGCCCGGTGAAGAGGGATATCCCGCATATCTCGGCAGCCGTCTTGCTCAGTTTTATGAAAGAGCGGGCAGGGTAGTGTCAATCGGTAAAAACGGCAGAGAGGGTACTCTCAGCGTTATCGGTGCAGTTTCACCTGCAGGCGGTGACATCTCCGAACCCGTCAGCCAGGCAACCCTTAGAATTGTCAAGGTTTTCTGGGGACTTGATTCAGCTCTCGCGTATAAGAGACATTTCCCGGCTATCAACTGGCTTACAAGCTATTCACTTTATGCTAATTCCCTCGGCAAGTGGTTTAACGAAAATGTAAACAGCGAGTGGACAGCGCTTCGTGGTAAGATTATTGCACTTCTTTCAGAGGAAGCACAGCTCGAAGAAATGGTAAAACTTGTCGGTATGGACTCACTTTCACCTGCTGACAGACTTAAGATGGAAGCAGCACGCTCAATCCGTGAAGACTTCCTTCATCAGCTTGCTTTCCATGAGGTTGACACATATACTTCATCTCAAAAGCAGTATATGATGATGAAACTCGTTGTTGAATATTATGAAAAAGGCCTTGATGCCATTGAAAAGGGTAAGGATATAGAAGAGTTAGTCAAGCTTCCTGTCAGAGAAAAAATCGGCAGATTCAAGTACACTGCCGAGAATATGACTAAGGAAGAATTCGAAAAGATTATGACTCAGCTTGAAGCAGAGATCAAAGAGAGTAAAGGAGGTCAGGACTGATGCCAAAAGAATACAGAACCATCAGTGAAGTTGCCGGACCTCTCATGCTCGTCAAAGGCGTTGACGGCGTTGCTTATAATGAGCTCGGTGAAATCGAGCTTAAAGACGGCGAGAGAAGAAGATGCAGAGTTCTTGAAATCGACGGCACTAATGTGCTTGTTCAGCTTTTCGAGTCAGGTGCAGGCATCAACCTTGCCGAAAGCAAGATAAGATTTTTAGGCAAGCAGATGGAGCTTGCAGTTTCAGAAGATATGCTCGGCCGAGTTTTCGATGGTCTCGGAAGACCTATAGACGGCGGTCCGTCAATTATCCCTGAAAAGAGAGTTGACGTTAACGGTGTTCCTATGAACCCTGCCGCAAGACGATACCCTCAGGAGTTTATCCAGACAGGTGTCAGTGCTATTGACGGTCTCAATACTCTTGTAAGAGGTCAGAAGCTCCCCATATTCTCAGCTTCAGGTCTTCCTCATGCTGAACTTGCGGCTCAGATTGCAAGACAGGCTAAGGTTAGAGGTACGGAAGAAGAGTTCGCAGTTGTTTTTGCCGCCATGGGTATCACCTTTGAGGAGTCCGACTACTTTGTGCAGTCCTTCAAGGAAACAGGCGCACTTGACAGAACTGTCATGTTCTCTAATCTTGCAAATGACCCTGCCATTGAACGTATTGCTACACCGAAAATGGCTCTTACAGCGGCAGAGTACCTTGCATTTGACAAGGGTATGCATGTGCTTGTTATCTTAACGGATATTACCAACTATGCCGATGCTCTTCGTGAGGTTTCAGCTGCACGTAAGGAAGTACCCGGCAGAAGAGGTTATCCCGGATATATGTATACTGACCTCGCTTCTATCTATGAAAGAGCAGGCAGACAGGCAGGCAAGAAGGGCAGTATCACTCTTATTCCCATTCTTACTATGCCTGAAGACGATAAAACGCATCCCATTCCCGACCTTACGGGATATATCACAGAGGGACAGATTATTCTTTCCCGTGAGCTTCACAGAAAGGGCATCGTGCCTCCTGTTGACGTTCTTCCCTCACTTTCCAGACTTAAGGATAAGGGTATCGGTGAAGGTAAAACAAGAGCAGACCATTCAGGCACAATGAATCAGCTTTTCTCAGCCTATGCAAGAGGTAAAGACTGTAAGGAGCTTATGGTTATCCTCGGTGAAGCGGCTCTTACAGACATCGACAAGCTTTACGCTAAGTTTGCAGATGAATTTGAAAAGCAGTATGTTTCCCAGGGTTCCGAAACCGACAGAAGCATAGAGGAAACCCTCGATATCGGCTGGAAGCTTCTATCAATACTCCCGAGAAGCGAGCTCAGACGTATATCAGACGAATTCTTGGATAAATACTATATTGAAAAGTAGGTGACATAAGTGGCGGTAATGAATGTAAATCCCACGAGAATGCAGCTTACGGATTTAAAAAAGAAGCTTATTACCGCACGAAGAGGTCATAAGCTTCTCAAGGATAAGCGTGATGAGCTGATGAGACAGTTTCTCGAGCTCGTCAGAGAGAATAAAACTCTGCGTAAAAAGGTTGAAGAAGCAATAAAAAGAGCCAACGCCCATATGGCAATGGCTTGCGGTGATATGAGTGACGAAAGTCTCGATGTTGCACTTATGATGCCGAGTCAGAAAATGAGTCTCGAGCTCAGTGAAAAAAACATTATGAGTGTAATGGTGCCCAAGTACGATATGAAGTTCAAGACTGCTGATAAAGGCGATATCTATTCCTACGGCTTCGGCTTTACAAGCGGTGATTTAGACGGTGCAATAAAAGATTTTGCAGACATAATGCCCTTGATGCTTCGTCTTGCAGAAACGGAAAAGACCTGTCAGCTTTTAGCTTCAGAAATAGAAAAAACACGCCGAAGAGTAAACGCTCTCGAGCATGTTATGATTCCCGACTATGAGGACACCATAAAATATATCACTATGAAGCTTGAGGAAGCTGAGCGAAGCAACACAACAAGGCTTCTCAAGATAAAAGATATGATGCTTCAGCAGACCTACAATTACGAAACAGTTTAAATTTTCAGGGTGGCACTTTATCTGCCACCTTGTCTTTTAAGGTGAAAACATGAACGAAAAGGATATTCTTATTTCCCATGCCCTCGATAAAAAACGTCAGAGCGCTGACAACTCAATGATAACATACACCAATTTCCTTTCACTTGACGAAATAAGTGTTGTCAAAACCACCGACAGAGAGTATAACGAA
>JAZSGK010000081.1:0-2893 GCA_045532695.1 Acutalibacteraceae bacterium | reverse complement strand
TGATGAAATATGTGAAAATCCCGGCACAACAAAGCTGACAAGCTGATAAACCGACATTCTCATTGCACCCGCTGTGCCGGAAACTCTCCTGAGCTTTCTTTCTGCCTGTTTTGCATACCATCTTGCAATAATAAGAATGAGTGCATTGATTATGCAGGCGATACCCGTAAGATAGAGGCCGTTACCTGTCAAGAACTTATCGAAATAGTCAATAAGAAGAGTACCCTCACCTACAGGTATGAAAAGCACAGCCATGGGAAGCACGGTAAGCAAAATGTTTTTAGCTACGTTTCTGTATACTCTGAGATTTTCTCCCTTGACAGACTTTCTGACAAAAAGAGATCTTATACTCTTGATATATATTTTTCTCAGGCAAAGAAAAACCGCCAATGAAAAAGCAAGACTGAATATTGCAAAATAAAAGCCCAGCTTCTTTTCGTCAGTAGAAAGTGACATCGCACTGCTGAGCAGGCTGAAATGTGCTGAAGCAGATGAAGGCAGAGGTGCCATAAAACCGCATACAACAGCAAGAATTATCATTTTAATGTATTCTATCAATTCAATTACCTCCCAAAGAGAAAATCACATATCAATTCGAGTTTAATTATATCATAAACTTTTCTTTATAACAAGATATAAAATTAATTTCTGACTACAAAAATGTTCCCTCAGCCACTAAAAAGTGATTGAGGGAATCAGCATTATTCTTCTGTTGCGGTCTGAGTCTCTTCAGGAGTTACTGTTCCTTCACTCTCAGCATCAGACTTTACATATGTGCCATTCATAAGAGCCTCAAAGGTCTCTCTGTCGGCTTTTTCATTCTCAATAAGATACTCTGCAACAACAGTAAGCTTATCCTGATGAGTTCTGATAATATTCTCACATTTGCTATAGGCATCAGTAATGATTTCCTTGATTTCAGCGTCGATATCGGCTGCGACCTTTTCAGAGTAGTTCTTAGTGCTGCCGTAATCTCTTCCGAGGAAAACTTCTCTGTCGCCTGAAGCAAATGAAACAGGGCCGATTTTGTCGCTCATACCGTAAATGGTTATCATCTCTCTTGCAAGTGAAGTTGCTCTTTCGAGGTCATTAGATGCACCTGTTGCAATATCTCCGAGAGCTACTGCCTCCGCAACTCTACCGCCGAGAAGTGATACAAGTTCACCGAGCATATCGGATTTTGAAATATAGTTCTTATCCTCTTCAGGCAGATACATTGTATAGCCGCCTGCCATACCTCTCGGAATAATGGAAATCTCGTGTACGGGGTCCTGACCCTCTGTATAGTATGAAGCAATGGCATGACCTGCCTCATGGTAAGCTGTAAGCTTCTTTTCCTTGTCGCTGATCTTATGTGATTTCTTTTCTGTACCAACAACACACTTGGTAGTCGCTTCTTCAATTTCGGACATTGTGATAGCCTTTTTCTTTCTTCTTGCAGCTAAAAGTGCAGCTTCGTTGAGAAGGTTTTCAAGGTCAGCGCCTGTGAAGCCTGCTGTTGATTTTGCAATAGTCTTAAGGTCAACATCGGGGCCGAGAGGTTTATTTCTCGCATGTACCCTGAGAATTTCTTCTCTGCCCTTGATATCGGGTCTGCCGACTGTAAGCTGTCTGTCAAAACGTCCGGGTCTCAGAAGAGCCGGATCAAGAATATCAGGTCTGTTGGTTGCGGCGATAATGATTACGCCCTCGTTAGGACCGAAGCCGTCCATTTCGATAAGGAGCTGATTGAGAGTCTGCTCTCTTTCGTCGTGTCCGCCGCCCATACCTGCGCCTCTGTGACGTCCAACAGCGTCAATTTCATCAATGAAGAGAATCGAGGGAGCATTCTTCTTTGCTCTTTCGAAAAGGTCTCTTACTCTTGAAGCACCGACACCGACATACATTTCAACAAAGTCTGAACCTGAAATTGAGAAGAAAGGTACGCCTGCTTCACCTGCAACTGCTCTTGCAAGTAATGTCTTACCTGTACCCGGAGGGCCCACAAGAAGTACACCTTTAGGAATTCTTGCACCGAGCTTGTTGTATTCATCAGGATTTTTCAGGAAGTCAACAATTTCCTCAAGCTCTTCCTTCTCTTCGTCAGCGCCTGCAACGTCCTTGAAGGTAGTCTTGCTCTTAAGGTCCTTGCCGAGCTTGATACGTGCCTTGCCGAAGGTAATAGCATGGTTGTTTTCATTCTGGATTGTCTGACCCATTCTGCGATAAAGATAGAACATTACGCCCACAAACATAACTGTCATAAAGAGTGTGGGAAGCATACTCGCCCAAAGAGAGCCGTTTGTGCCCTTTTCGTAGTTATACTTTATCTTTGAATCGGGATTTTCCATATTATATTCAGTAATGTAGTTATGAACATCATTGAGGAAAATCTCAACATTGGGTACGACATATTTCTGTGTTTCGTCGTTGCCGCTGACCTTATACTCGAGAGCACCGCTTGAAAGATTTAATGTATACTCGGTAATCTGAGCATTTCTGAACTGCTCAACAATCTCATAGTATTTGGGTGCCTCTTTCTTTGTCTGAGTGCCCATAAAGGAAGCGATGGCGATAATGAGAAGTACAGGTACAATAATATAAAGCAGATTGCCCCACTTACTCGGCATGCCGACAGGCGCCTTCACGGGTTTATTGTCATTGTTCGGGGTATTGTTATCCAATATTTAGTCATCTCCTAAATCTATTTTATCGGCTTAACCGCCGTAAGCTTCGGGTTTGAGAATGCCGACATAAGGTATCTCTCTGTATTTTTCGTCAAAGTCGAGTCCGTAGCCCACAACAAATTCGTTGGGTATAACCTTACCTACATACCTCGGCTTGACAGTAACCTCAGCACTACGCCTTTCGGGTTTATCAAGAAGAGTGCAGCATTCAACGCTCTTTGCGCCGT
>JAZSGK010000057.1:0-2252 GCA_045532695.1 Acutalibacteraceae bacterium | reverse complement strand
GTTTTTCATCGGCGATGTAAGGGATATTGCGAGTGTAAGAAATGCTATGTACGGTGTGGATTATATCTTCCACGCTGCGGCTTTAAAGCAGGTGCCGTCCTGCGAATTTTTCCCTGTTGAAGCGGTGAAGACCAATGTTTTAGGAACCGACAATGTGCTTACCGCCGCAATAGAGGCAGGTGTAAAGCGGATTATCTGTCTTTCTACCGATAAGGCGGCGTATCCCGTAAACGCAATGGGTACAAGCAAGGCTATGATGGAAAAGGTTATAGTTGCAAAATCGAGAACCATAAGCCCAGATAAAACAAAAATCTGCTGCACACGCTACGGCAATGTTATGTGCTCGAGAGGCTCTGTTATTCCGCTCTGGATTGAGCAGATTAAAAGCGGTAAGCCCATTACGGTTACCGAGCCTAAGATGACTCGCTTCATTATGGCTCTCGAAGAAGCAGTTGACCTTGTGCTTTTCGCCTTCGAAAACGGCGTGTCGGGTGACATTCTCGTGCAGAAGGCTCCTGCCTGCACTATTGAGACTCTCGCTCAGGCTGTCAAGGAGCTTTTTGGCAGTAAAGACGAAATCAAGGTTATCGGTATCCGTCACGGCGAAAAGATGTATGAGACTCTTCTTACCAACGAGGAATGTGCCAAGGCTGAGGATATGGGCAACTTCTACCGTGTACCCTCTGATAAGCGTGACCTCAACTATGACAAATACTTCTCCCACGGTGACACCGAGAGAAATGTGCTCACAGAATTCAACTCCAACAACACTCAGATTCTTGATGTTGAGCAGGTAAAAGAAAAGCTTCTTTCCCTTAGCTACATCAGAGAAGAACTTGCAAACTGGGAGAATAAATAAATGAAAATTCTTGTTCTGGGTGCAAAGGGCTTTGTTGGCAAAAACCTTATATGTGCCCTTGAAAATAAAAAAAACGGCAAGGACAGACGGTATCCCGAGCTTACAATTGATGAGATTATGTCTTATGATATAGATTCTCCCGAGGGTACCCTGCCGAAATATTTAGCTGATGCTGATTTCATTTTTAATTTTGCGGGTGTCAACCGACCTAAAGATGAAAGTGAGTTTATGGCAGGCAACTGTGACTTCTTAAATGAAGTGCTCACTATACTCAAGGACTGCGGCAACAATTGCCCCATTGTACTGTCAAGCTCAATTCAAGCTTCACTTCAGGGCAGATTTGCTGACAGTGCCTATGGTATCAGCAAAAAAGCAGGGGAGGACCTGCTGATAAAATACAGCGAGGACACCTCAGCCAAGGTTATTATTTACCGCTTCCCGAATATTTTCGGTAAGTGGGCAAGACCAAACTATAACAGTGCTGTTGCTACCTTCTGTAATAACATAGCAAATGACCTGCCCATAACAGTCAATAATGAAAACACAGAGCTTGAACTCCTGTATATTGATGATCTTATAGAAGAAATGCTCCTTTGCCTTATGGGTAAGGAACATAAAATGAGAAAGTTCAGCCGCTTCTGCGAGGTGCCTGTAAGTCATAAGGTGACTTTAGGTGAGATTGTAAAGCTTCTTGAGTCTTTTAAAGCTTTTCCCGAAACTCTTATGATGCTGTCAATAGAAAAAGACAGCTTCGCTTATAAGCTCTATTCCACATATCTTTCATATCTCCCCGCTGATAAGGCAATTCACGGCTACAATACAAAAAGCGATTCACGTGGCTCTTTTACGGAGATTATGAAAAGTGCAGACAAGGGTCAGTTCAGTGTAAATGTGTCCATACCCGGTGAAACCAAGGGCAACCACTGGCATCATAGTAAGTGGGAAATCTTCCTTGTGGTTTCCGGAAAGGCACTCATCAAAATGAGAAAAATCGGCTCAGATGAGACGGCAGAGTACACCGTCAGCGGCGATAAGCTGCAGGCTGTGTATATGCTTCCCGGCTACACTCACAGTATAAAAAATCTCTCTGAGACGGAAAACTTGGTTACCCTTATGTGGGCCAATGAGCCCTTTGACGAAAGTAAGCCCGATACATATTTCGAAGAGGTTTAATAGGTGATATTATGGAAATTAAACTCGATTATTCCGATATTAGTTTTGAAGAGAACGGCAGGCTCAAGCTTCTGATTATCGTCGGCACGCGCCCCGAAATCATAAGACTTTCCGCTGTGATAAAGAAGTGCCGTAAATACTTCGACTGCATTCTTGCTCATACAGGTCAGAATTATGACTACAACCTCAACGGTGTATTTTTCCGTGACCTGAAGCTCGC
>JAZSGK010000173.1:0-9119 GCA_045532695.1 Acutalibacteraceae bacterium | reverse complement strand
TGTCGCCTGTCTTTCTCAGAAGCACTATACCTGCCGAGTAGTCGATGATATCGTCTTTTTTCTCTCTGCCTGCACCTAGAATTACACTTGCAGAGCCGATAGTTTCAGCCTGCATTCCGGTTATATATCCGCTTTCGGGAGCGAGTACGTCATAAACTATACTTGCCTTGGGGAGCGTGTCGGGGTTTTCTATCCTGCTGATATCTCCGCCCTGAGCCGAAATGAATTCCTTGAATTTTTCATAGGCCCTACCGCTTTTGAGTGCACCCTCAGCCTTGCTGAAAGCCTCGTTTATATCTATACCGAGAGACAGGGAAATCATATTTGCCGCAAGGGTGAGACAGACTTCTTTTAAATCATCGGGGCCACCGCCAAGGAGTACTTCAATTGCCTCTTTAACCTCGAGAGCGTTGCCGATGTTTCTGCCGAGGGGCGTATCCATATCGCTGATAACAGCCGCCATTTTTCTGCCTGATGCCTTGCCGATATCCACCATTTTACGGCTGAGAGAAACTGCATCGTCAGTAGTTTTCATAAAGGCACCGCTGCCGTATTTTACATCTAAAACAATAGTCCCGGACCCTGCAGCAAGCTTCTTCGACATAATGCTTGAAGCTATGAGAGGTACACTGCCGACGGTTGCAGTTGCATCACGAAGGGAATAGATTATCTTATCCGCAGGTGCAAGCTCACCTGTCTGTCCGACAACGGTAATACCGACATTTTTTACCTGATTTATAAATTCATCGGGTGTGAGACTGACACGAAATCCCTCGATTGATTCTAATTTGTCTACAGTACCACCTGTATGACCGAGACCTCTGCCCGACATTTTAGCAACATTTATTCCCAGCGAAGCTACTATAGGTGTGACAATGAGAGTTGTCTTGTCGCCTACACCGCCTGTTGAGTGCTTATCGGCAGTGATACCGAGCTCACTTAAATCGAGAGTGTCACCCGAAACGGCCATTTCCTTTGTGAGGGTTATCATTTCTCTGTCAGACATACCTCTTATATAAATTGCCATAAGAAGAGCAGTTGCCTGATAGTCTTTGATATTGCCTTTTGTCAGCTCACGGACAAAGAAGCCTATCTCTTCATCACTTAGCTCATAGCCGTCACGCTTTTTTGCAATTATATCGTAAATTCTCATAATATCACCTCAGACTGAAGCTTTCGGGAAGTAATTCACCGAGAGTCATTACCTTGAATTCGTTACTGTCTTTGCCTAAGATTATTCTGAAATCCTTACTGCAGAATTCACTCATTACCTGACGACAGACACCGCAGGGAGTGCAGTAATCCTTGAAATCACCCTTGTCTCCGCCGACTATAGCAATAGCCTCGAAGTGCCTTTCGCCTTCGCTTACAGCTTTGAAAAAAGCTGTTCTTTCAGCACAGTTTGTAGGGGAGTAGGCGGCATTTTCGATGTTACAGCCCGTATAAACATCGCCGTTGGATGTCAGCAGAGCCGCACCCACCGTGAAAGAAGAGTAGGGTACATATGCGTACATAGCTGCCAGTTTTGCTTTTTCTATAAGTTCGAGTTCTGTCATATTATTTCTCCAATATTTTGTCTTTAAAGCTTTCACCGCTGATTCCGGAGTCGATGCCGAAAATATCGGCTATTGTCTTGCCTATATCGGCAAAGGAGTTTCTTGTGCCGAGATTGACACTTTTTACAGTCTTGCCGTAAACCAGAAGGGGAGTGTATTCTCTTGAGTGGTCGGTGCTCTCTGTCAGAGGGTCACAGCCGTGGTCGGCAGTAATCATCAGTATGTCATCATCACGGAGTCCACCCATAAATTCACCAAGCCACAGGTCAAATTCACTGATTGCCTTAGCGTACCCTGCCGCATCATTGCGGTGGCCGTAGACCATATCGAAATCAACTAAGTTAGTAAAGCAAAGCCCTGTGAAATCCTCATCGAGGGCTTTCATTGTAAGACTCATACCGTGAGAGTTGCTTTCGGTGGGTGTCGCCTTTTTAAGGGACTTTCCTGCAAAAATATCATATATTTTGCCGATAGGTATTACATCTAATCCGTTAGCTGACATCTCGTCTATGAGAGTGGTTTCAGGCGGTATAAGTGAGAAGTCGTGGCGTCTGGGCGTACGTTTGAAGTCGGGATATTCGCCTTCAAAGGGCCTTGCAATAACTCTGCCTACAGCGTGGTCGCCTTTGAGGATATCTCTTGCAATTTGGCAATATTCATAAAGCTTTTCTGTAGGCACAATATCCTCGTGAGCTGCAATCTGAAAAACGCTGTCAGCAGAGGTGTAGACAATAAGTGCACCTGTTTCCATATGCTCTTTGCCGTAATCTTCAATAACCTTAGTGCCTGAATAAGGTTTATTACAAATTACTTTTCTTCCTGTCGTCTTTTCGAATTCACTTATTATTTTATCGGGAAAGCCGTCGGGATAAGTGGGAAAAGGCTTCTCTGATATGATACCTGCAATTTCCCAATGCCCCGTTGTAGTGTCTTTACCCTTTGACTTTTCAGTCATTCTTCCGTAGGCACCGACAGGGTCGGCAGAGTTCATAGCAAAGTCTACACCGTCGATATTATAGAGTCCGAGTCTTGCCATATTAGGTGCACTGAAGAGGTCCTGAATATAGCAGGACTTAAGTGTATTGCTTCCCTCGTCGCCGTAATATGAGGCGTCGGGCATTTCGCCTATACCGAAGGAGTCGAGAACTATTAAAAATACACGTTTAATCATAAAATCAGTCCATTCTGATTGCAGTTTCAAGGGCTACCTTCATCATATCTGTAAAGGTATTCTGTCGCTCTTGAGCAGTGCAGCCTATGCCTTTGGAGGGTATATCTGATATAGTGCAGATGGCGAGAGCTCTTTTGCCTGCTTTCATAGCTGTAAGGTAAAGAGCAGCTGCTTCCATTTCAACTGCAAGCGAGCCCACCTCTGTCCATTTTTTGTGACAGTCGGGGTCAGCGTCATAGAAGGTATCGCTCGAGAAAAGGTTGCCGACCTTGAGCTTAAGACCCAATTCCTCGGCAGAGTCCACAGCGGCAGTAAGAAGCTCATAGGAGCAGGTGGGTGCAATAGTACCCGTAACGCCGAACTGCGAAGCAAAGTTGGAGTTGGTGTTGGCACCGAGACCTGCAACGATATCACGAAGCTCTACCTCATCGCTGAGACCTCCTGCAGAGCCCACACGTATAATATTTTCAACTCCGAAGAAATTATAAAGCTCGTAGGAGTAAATGCCTATTGAGGGCATACCCATACCGCTTGCCATAACACTTACCTTGTGTCCTTTATAGGTGCCGTTGTAGCCCTGAATACCTCTGATGTTATTTATGAGAGTGGGATTTTCAAAAAAAGTTTCCGCAATCATTTTAGCTCTTAAGGGGTCACCGGGCATAAGCACCGTCATAGCGAAACTCTCTCCATAGGGGAGATTGATATGAGGTGTTGATACTGACATAATATTCATCCTTTCTCAATAGCCGAAGCTCTCTTCATTTTTTACTATTTTAACTATTCTGCTGGTGCCGAGTCGGTTTGCACCTAAGGAAAGCATATCCTCAGCATCATTTATACTCGCAATACCGCCGGCAGCCTTTATGTTGAGGTGTGGTTTCACATTTGCTTTGAAAAGAGCAATATCCTCTCTTGTTGCACCGCCGGTGGAAAAGCCCGTTGATGTCTTTATATAGTCTGCACCACTTTCTGATACAATTTCACACATCCTGATTTTTTCTTCATCGGTGAGAAGGCAGGTTTCGATAATGACCTTAAGGAGCTTTCCGCCGCAACTTTCTTTTATAGCTTTGATTTCAGAGAGAAGTTCATCATATCTCTTATCCTTGAGCATACCGATATTGATTACCATATCGATTTCGTCTGCGCCCTCTTTTACCGCTTCAGAAGCTTCAAAGCACTTTACTGCAGTGGTGTTATAACCGTTGGGGAAGCCGATAACCGTGCAGATTTTAAGTGAGTCTCCCACATATTCTTTAGCCGGTTTTACATATGAGGGTGGGATACATACACTTGCACAGCCGTATTTTATACCGTCATCGCATATAGCTTTAATTTCTTCCCATGTGGCGCTCTGGGAGAGAAGAGTGTGGTCAACCTTTGAAAGTATTTCTTTTATGTCCATAATTATTACCTCTTTTATAATATTATATCTCTATATTACATTTTCTACGGTGAAAAGTCAAATGTTTTGCCGATTATTATCCTGTTGGCTTTTGTGTCCCGAATTCCGACAATATCATATAATGTAGGGAGATATTATACTAAGGAGGAGTGACCTTTGACTCACACATATATTAAATTCGAAAGTCAGACTCTCGGCGAAAAAGCAAGAGCCATTTTAAATAAACACGGCATAAAATCACGCCTTAAGAGAAATCCCAATCCCAACCACAAAGAGGGCTGTAATTTTGCTCTTTTTGTTTACTCGGATATATGGGAAGCCTATGAAATAATTACGAAGCACCATATAAAAAATCTTGGTGTGGAAAGCTACCGTGACAGACTATGATATATCTTGACAATGCGGCTACAACTTATCCGAAACCTGAATGCGTCATAAATGCAATGGCTTATGCTCAGAAATATGTGGGCGCCAATGCAGGCAGAGGCGGACACAGAAAAACTGCAAGAGCAGGTGAAATGGTTTATGCCTGCAGAGAGAGGGCGGCAGAAATGTTCGGGTGCGACAGCGAAAGGGTGATATTTACGTGTAACTGCACCTCGGCACTGAATACTGCTATAAAGGGTGTGCTGAAAGAGAATGACCATGTTATAATCTCCTGCCTCGAGCATAACTCTGTCCTCAGGCCTGTGCATAAGCTGACAGAGAAAGGAATTATTACCTATGATGTTGCAAAAGTCAATCCCTTAAGTGACAGGGAAACGGTAGAAAGCTTTCTTTCGCTGATAAAAAAGAACACTGCCGCCGCAGTGTGTACTATGGTGTCGAATGTTTTCGGTACCGTGCTTCCTGTTGAGTGGCTCGGAAGAGAGCTTAAAAAGAGGGGGATACTCTTTATTGTCGATGCGGCACAGAGTGCAGGCACCTATAAAATAGATATGAAGAAGATGAACATTGATATTCTCTGTATGCCGGGGCATAAAGGACTTATGGGCCCTATGGGTACGGGTATGATGTTGATGGGGGACGGTATAGAGGTTTTCTCACTTTATGAGGGCGGTACGGGAAGCTTTTCAATGAGTGAAAGCCAGCCTGAGGTTTATCCTGACAGACTCGAAAGCGGCACTCTCAATCTGCCGGGGATATGGGGCCTTAAGAAGGGTATGGACTATATTGCCTGTGTGGGCTCAGAGGAAGCAGTTCACAAGAAAGAAAGCTGGCTATGCAGTATTCTGAAAGAGGATTTATCTGTCATAAAAGGTATAGAGCTTTATACTGATATTGCAGGTAAAAACAGTGCACCTTTAGTGGCGTGTAATATGAAAAATACACACAGCGAAGCTGTAGCTGATATACTTAATTCAGAAAACATAGCCGTAAGGTCAGGTTATCACTGTGCGTTTTTAAGTCATAAAACTTTCGCCACAGAGAGTCAGGGTATAATAAGAGTAAGTCCCGGCTGGTTCAACACAAAAAAAGATATAAAAAATTTAGTATTTTGCCTTAATAAAATTGCAATGAGAAATAATTTGTGATACAATAAGTAAAATAGGATAAATATGTATAGATATAATAAAAAAGGAGGATGACTATGATAGAATTTTTCAAAAATATAGCAGATGCAGTTATGAAACTCGTATTTGATATACAGTGGTATGATTTCATAGATATTTTTCTTGTTGCTCTGGTGCTTTATTACTGCATAAAGCTTGTAAGACAGACAAGAGCCTTTAACCTTGTGAAGGGTATTGTATTTTTAGGTGTAGTATATTTTATTGTCTCTACCCTTAATATGTCAGCCTCAAGCTATCTTTTCAGCCACCTTTTCGGCGATATCGTAATTGTTATGATTCTTCTTTTTCAACCGGAAATCAGACAGGCAATCGAGGGCTTCGGACGAGGCGACTTCAGAAAGATTTCTCTTTTCTCAATACGTAATACCGACTATGCTCACGAAGAGCTGCGTACAAGCGCTTCAAATATAGCCAAGGCTGCCGCAAATATGAGCGAGAAGAAAATCGGTGCCCTTATTGTTATTGAAGGCGGCACAATGCTTGGTGAAGTTTTAAGCACAGGCACTGCTGTGGACTCTGCCGTGTCGAGTGCAGTTATCGAAAATATTTTCTTCCCCAAGGCTCCCTTACACGACGGCGCTATGGTAATAAGAGATAACCGTATCCACTCGGCAGGATGCATATTACCCCTGACACAGAATGAAATCAGTAAAGAACTGGGTACAAGACACAGAGCAGCTATCGGTGTAACTGAGCATAGTGACGCACTTGTTGTAATCGTATCAGAGGAAACCGGTGCAATTTCCCTAGCCAACGGAGGAACTCTTGTCAGAAACCTGACTCTCGGCGAGCTTCTTGAAGAGCTTACGGAATATATGGCTCCCGGAGAAGCAAAAACTACAGGCTTCAAGCTGAAAAGGAGGAAGAAGTAATGAACAAAGGCAAAAAAAGCCCCATTGAGAGCTTGTTTTATAACAATAAATTTCTGATGGTTTTTTCTGTTGTTGTTGCTATTCTTCTTTGGGCAAATGTCAAAATCAATTATAGTGCCGATGTAACAAGAACATTAAGCGACGTGAAAGTCAGTATCGCAGAGAATATATCTCTCCCTGAAGGTTATAAGGTTTTCTATGACGAAGACGAGCTCTATGTTGAGGTTGAGGTAAGCGGTAAAGCCTATAACGTAAATCAGCGCGCCCTCTCAAAGGACGATATTGTTGTTGAAACTGCAGGCTCATATGTTGATTCGGCAGGTCAGAAGACTCTCAATCTTACAGCTAAGATAGCTGATACATCCGGTGCTACAGATGTCAATATCACTAAAATCAGTCCCTCAAGCATCACGGTGTATTTTGACAAAGAAACAACAGATACCTTTAATGTTGTGGCTGATCTCGAGAATGATGTTTCTACACTTGCCAGCGATAAGTTTACTGTCGGAAACATAGTGCCTTCTATGACAACCGTTGATGTAACAGGCCCTGCAACTATTGTCAACAAGCTTGAAAAGGTTTATTTCAAGTCAAGAATTGACGAAAGCAGTCTGCCTCTTGAAGCTACAAAAGAAGTTGAGGCAGAGATTGCCTATGTTCTTGACAGATCCAGTGACAGCAAATATCTCTCCTGTCCGGGTATCAATGAATCCAATCCTGCAACGGTGACAATTCCTCTTTATATCAGCAAGGAAGTCCCAACAGCGGTTAAGTTTATTAATCAGCCTGCAGCATACAATGAAGAAATGCCGAAGGTTACAGTGTACCCCGCCAAGGTAAATGTTCTCTACAATTCAAAGGACGAAGAAATTGAAAACTTCTATGTGGGTAACGTTGACTTCAGCACTGTATCAAACAAGGTTAATTATTTTGAATTTCCTGTTGATGAAAAGCTCAGCGTAAAATTAGTGGATAAGTCAATTACAAAATTCAATGTGAGTCTTGATATGTCTTCAATGTCATCTGTAACATTGGAAAAGACCCCGAGTAAGATAGTTTTCCTCAATCAGGATGAAAACTATTCATATACCATCAACTATGAAAAGAGTGAGCTGAATTCCATTACGGTTATCGGACCTAAGGATAAGCTTGATAAGATAACCGAAGAGGATATACAGATAGAGATCAATGTTTCATCCCTGAGTCTTATGAGAAGCAATGAACAGCTTGTTGAGGTTTCAAATATTTCAATAGCCTCAGAGGGATTTGACGATTGTTGGGTATACGGCAAGTATAAGGCATATATATCAGTTGAAACGAAGGAGTAAAATTATGAAAAAAGATGTTGTTATCATAGGTGCAGGCCCTGCAGGTATATTTACTGCACTTGAAATGATAAAGAAGGGCTCAAAAAAGAGCATTACCATAGTTGAAAAGGGTCAGAGCGTCGAAAAGAGACACTGCCCTAAGGACAAGACAAAGAAATGCGTAAACTGCAAGCCCTACTGCCATATTACAACAGGCTTCTCGGGTGCAGGCGCATTTTCAGACGGTAAGCTTTCCCTTTGCTATGAGGTTGGCGGTGACCTTCCTCAGCTTATCGGCGAAGCTAAGGCTCAGGAGACTATCGACTATGCTGACAGTATATATCTTGAATTCGGTGCCGATACTCACATCGAGGGTATAAGCAATACTCAGGAAGTAAAAGAGATACGAATGAGAGCCATTCAGGCAGGCCTCAAGCTTGTTGACTGCCCCATAAGACATATGGGCACAGAAAAGGCTCAGAGCATATATTTTGCTATTGAGCAGTTCCTTTTAAACAATGGAGTAGAAATTATCTTCGGCTATGAATGCTACGATATAATTCTCGAAGACGGAACATGTAAGGGTGTGCATCTGAGAAACCATAAGGGCGACGAAATGACTATCGAAGCCGACCATACGGTTATCGCAACAGGCAGAAGAGGTGCCGACTGGCTCGAGAAAATCTGCGGCGAATATGACATAGCTCATCAGCCGGGTACTGTCGACATCGGTGTCAGAGTAGAGGTAAGAAACGAGATCATCGAAAAGGTAAATGAGGTGCTCTATGAGTCAAAACTCATCGGCTACCCTCAGCCCTATAAAAACAAGGTTCGTACCTTCTGTCAGAATCCCGGCGGCTTTGTCAGTCAGGAAAACTACGACAATGACCTTGCAGTTGTAAACGGACACTCATACAAAGACCTCAAGAGTAACAACACGAACCTCGCTATTCTTGTATCACATAACTTCTCATATCCCTTCAATCAGCCTATCGAATATGCAAAGAAGGTTGGCGAGCTTACAAATATGCTCGGTGCAGGCCACATTATGGTTCAGCGCTTCGGCGATATTCTCGACGGCAAGCGTACATGGGAAAAGGAACTCAGTCAGTCAAATGTAAGACCGACACTTCCCGATGCTGTGGCAGGTGACATCACAGCGGCAATGCCCTACAGAGCGATGGTGAATATAATTAACTTCATCAAGGCTGTTGACCATGTTGTACCGGGC
>JAZSGK010000221.1:0-3988 GCA_045532695.1 Acutalibacteraceae bacterium | reverse complement strand
GCTCAGTATCGTACCTGTTATCGCAGGCGAACTCGGCATAGAGCCTACACTGCTTTACTACGGTCTTCTTTGCGGTGCTACTCTCGGCGGTAACCTTACTCCTATCGGTGCAAGTGCAAGTATTGCAGGTATCGGTATTCTCAGAAAAGAGGGTTATGAGGGTAAGGCTACAACATTTATGAAATACGGTGTACCCTTTACTCTTGCAGCAGTAATTACAGGTTATCTGATGCTTTGGGTAATCTGGATGTAATCCAATTATAAATTGAAAAATTATGAATTGCAGGGGCGACTTGACAGTCGCTCCTGTTTGGTTTTAGTCTGATATAGCAGTAGGTGCGGCGGCTCCACAGCCGAACTGCGTTCGGCGCGTGAGTCATCCTGAGGGTGACTCACGGAAAGCACCTTCAGGTGCTTTCGTGGAGCCGCCTCCCAACTTTGCCGCAAACTCCCATATTGCTTTTGCAGTGACCCTGATATATAATAAAAACAGAAATTTCAGCAAAAACTGTAACAAAATCTGCAGATTTTACATTAACATACAGAACAAAGGAAAGGAGATGAGGAAAATGCAGTCAATGGACGATATATATCAGAGCTACGCACTTACGGTCTATAAATATCTTCTCAGTCTTTGCCGTAACGATGACATAGCGGAAGAACTGACTCAGGAGACTTTTTATCAGGCAATCAAAAGCATAAAACGCTTCGACGGCTCCTGTCACATATCAACCTGGCTTTGTGCAATAGCAAAAAATCAGTTTTTGTCTTATCAACGAAAGCACCCTAAAACTGCCGAGCTGGAGACTTATGACGCTACAGTAAAGTCAGCTGAAGAAGATGTCATAGCTTATGAAAACAGGGTTGAACTTTTGAGACGGCTGCATTTGTGCCCTGAGCCTTACCGTGAGATTCTGTATCTGAGGATTTTCGGCAACTTATCTTTCAAAGAAATAGGAGACATCTTAGGTAAGACGGAAAACTGGGCAAGAGTAACATTCTATAGAGGTAAAGAAAAGCTGAGAAAGGAGCTTGAGACTTATGAAAAATAATCTTACATGTGAATTGGTTGAAGATTTAATGCCCTCATACATAGACGGCTTAACCAGTGAAGTAACAAACAAGGCGGTGCGCGAGCATCTTGCAGATTGCGATAAATGCAAGGCAAAGCTTGATAATATGAAAGAGCCCTGCAGTGAAGAGAAAATTGAAGCGGAGAAGAAGGAGATTGATTTTCTGAAGAAGGCGAGAAAAAGAAATCTGAAAGTTGTTATAACCAGCTTTATAAGCGTTGTTCTTATTATCTCTGTTGTAGCCTGTGCTTTTCCGTTTATGATGCGGCATACGGCTGACGATTCAATGGTTGACTATAATGTGACTGTAGACGGAGATAAAATTAACATCAAAGCAGCTGCTATCCGTCAGAGCAATGCGAAAATTACTGATATAATTTATGATATCAGCGATAACGGAACACTTGATATTTCCTTTGAATTCAGACAAAAGTCAATGTTTGACCAAAACGATATAGTTAGTCTTGACTTAACTGCAAATGTTGAACGAATAGTTTGCCAGGGTAAATTTATCTGGGAGGACGGCGAATATATTTCACCCATAACTTCAGCAGTTTATAAATACAGAACACCTTATATAGGTGATATGTCTCATAACCAGAAGATAGCAAGTGCCTTGGGTGTGTATGAATATTTCGGTTCTTTTACCAATGCACTTTACACCAAAGCAGAGCCTTACGGCTGGAAAATAATCATTACAGACCCCATTATGCCTATAACCGAAAAAGCAAAGCGTCAGCTTATGAAGCAATATACCTATGTACTTCTTGGCGTTATCGGCAATCTGTCTTATGTGACATTCAGCTATGATCTTTTCAATTCAAACGGAGAAGACGAAGAAAAGAGCCTCACTATAACTAAAGAACAGGCTTCGGAATTTTTTGGTGAGGATATAAAAAAGTGCTCAGAGGATATCAACAATCTTCAGAGACTAATGGATAAAACAGGTCTGAGTGAAATGCCTTATATCGACGCCGAAAACACAGAAAACTTCGAAGCTGAAATAAACGATCAGGTAAGAATCTATCTTTTCAATGCGAGTGATGCAATAATAAAGAGAATCGAGCTTTATTGTCGTGAGACTGAAACTATGGGAGCAGTTGGATATGCGGATGATTGGAGCTTAAATATAGGCGGAAGACCTACTGTTACAAAGGCAGATATGGATGTCTGGCTCGACCACCTTTCGGGTAATGCTTATGATAAATCAAGACTTGGCACAGTGACCGTTGATGTGACTGTTTATGACTGGGAGGATAATGCCTATAAGTTAGAGGACACCATTGAAGTCAGTGCATTTTTTGCTACGGTATATAAATACAAGCTCACAGGTGACTTCGAAAAAGGATTCAGTCTGAAGCAGTGATTTATTTTCAGTCTGTTATATCAGCAAGCCCGGCGGCTCCGCTGCCGGACTGCGTCCGGCGCGAGGGCACCCACGAGGGGTGCCCACGAAAATCGCCGCAAGGCGATTTTGCGGAGCCGCCTCCCACCGCAGAGCGTAAATTCCCGTTAACCTGACTTTTCTTCAGTTTTGCTCTTGACATATTTTTTGTTGTAGAGTATAATCTATCTAATATCGTTTAAAAGCTATGACTGAGAAAACAGTAGTCGACGGACAAGACTTTCCAGAGAGGGATTCGCTTGCTGAAAGAATCCTACTGTCCCCGAAGATGAATTTCGCCTCACGAGCCGCCTGTGAAAAGCAGGATGTAGTTGCTGCATTAAAGCAAACCAAAGGGGCAGGGTAAACTTACCTTGCAATTTGAGTGGTACCACGGATATTTTTCCGCCTCAAGATTTTGGGGCGGTTTTATTTTTTAGATGGAGGTTAAACAATGGATAACAAGATTGCTGCAATCAAAGAGCAGTTCCTCGGTGAACTTGCAAAAGCAGAAAATTCTGCAGACCTTGAAGCTATCAGAGTTGCATACCTTGGTAAAAAGGGCTTTGTAACTGAGCTTATGAAAGAAATGAAGGACCTTTCTGTAGAGGAAAAGAAAACCTTCGGTCAGAAGGTTAATGTAATCAAGGGCGAGGTAACAGACAAAATCGCAGAAAAGAATCAGGAGCTCAAGGAAAAAGAACTCCTTAAGGAAATCGAATCAATGCCCGAATTCGATATCTCAATGCCCCCCACACTGGGCGAGGGTTCATATCATCCCATTACACTTGTTCAGCGTCAGTGCGAAAGAATTTTCAAGTCAATGGGCTTTACTGTTGAGGACTATGCCGAGGTTGTTTCCGACTACGAATGCTTCGAGTCTCTCAATATTCCCAAGCATCACCCTGCAAGAGATATGCAGGATACCTACTATCTCGAAAACGGTCAGCTTCTCAAGAGCCAGACCTCAGCAGCCCAGAACGCTATCTACAAGAAGTATAAGGATGCACTCGTAAATGACGGTGTACCCATCAAGGCTATTTTCCCGGGTCGCTGCTTCAGAAATGAAGCTACAGACGCTTGCCATGAAAATACCTTCTTCCAGATTGAAGGCGTAATGGTTGACAAGAATATCTCAATCTCAAACCTTATCTACTTTATGAAAACAATGCTTTCAGAAGTATTCCAGAAGGATATCAAGGTAAGACTCCGTCCCGGCTTCTTCCCCTTCGTTGAACCCGGCTTTGAGCTTGATATCAGCTGTCTTATCTGCGGCGGCGAAGGCTGTCCCTCATGTAAGCACAGCGGCTGGCTTGAGCTTTGCCCCTGCGGTATGATTCATCCTGAGGTGCTCAAGGCAGGCGGTATCGATCCCGACGAATATACAGGATTTGCTTTCGGTCTTGGTCTTACAAGACTTGTTATGATGAAATACGGCATTAAAGATATCCGTGACCTTAACGGCGGCTCACTGAAGTCCCTTACACAGTTCACGGACGACGAATAAGAGGAAAGGAGAGAGTAACTTATG
>JAZSGK010000148.1:0-2096 GCA_045532695.1 Acutalibacteraceae bacterium | reverse complement strand
AAGGGTTCTGTGATAGGGAGTCATACCCTTTTCAACCTTGTCAACCGTATATTTCGGCCAGGCTACATTCTTCTTCCAGTCTCTGTTGAATATCTCTTCTGCATATTCGTAAGCGTGGTTTGCGCCGACGCCTAAAATTGCCCCGTGATCGTCACCGCTGGGAGCCGACCAGGACTTATACTGCATAAAGAAGCCGTGATGATCCATAGGATTGATCTTTTCATCGGTATATTTAGCATAGTAAAGGACAACATAGAAAATATCCTCGGGCTTGAGTGCGAAATTTTCAACATAAGCGTTGTCGGGGAGCTTTCTTCTTGCCGCTGAGGGGATACCTGTGCAGTCTGCAACCAGTTTTGCCTCTACCTGCTGTTCACCCTCGTCTGTTATGTACTTGGCACCGATTCTCTTGCCGTTTTCGTCTGTAATGAAGTCGCTGAAAGCCGCACCGTAAATAATCTCTGCGCCTGCCGCTTCGGCCTGACGGTTCATTTTCATAATGAATTCGTGCTTGTGCATACCGATAACAGTTTCCTTGCCGTATTTCGAGTAGTTGCCGTAGGGTGAATAGCTTCTGCCCGAGGTGAAGACAAAGCCGTAATCCTCGTCACCCTCTTTTGGAATATCAAGACCGAATCTTTCCATTTCCAGTTTGCCCATATGGAAAATATCATACTCTCTTGATACGTTGTCGGGCTTCTGCTTTTCGATTACGAGTACGCTGTGACCCTGCTCTGCCATTTTCTTAGCGAACCAGGCACCCGTTGTTGATGCACCGGCAACTAAAATATCATACTTTTTCATTTCATATCACTCCTGCTTTTTTAATGCTTAGTATTAATCTGTACGTTACAATCATATCATTAATATGCAACATTTTCAATAGAATTTGCAACATTTATGGCAAAAAATCATTAATTTTCAACAAAGAACCTGTTTTTGATGTCATAGTATTTCTCTACAAGCCAGAATCTCACCTCATATTTCGGGTTTGATGTTACTATATCCATTTCCTTTTCACTTAAATATTCGCTTATGACCTCTCTGTCACTTGTTGCCGCAGGCAGACAAAGCGGCGGAAACATAATACACCACCAGTTTTTGCCTTTGCCCTCACCGATAACTATTCTTACAGCTTTATAGTACCCTGCCGGCAGAGTGAGCTCATCGTATATACGGGTAGGGAAGTAGCTTCTTGCAAGCTCGATTTTTACGTCATAATCATAGCCGAGATTTTCTATAGTCTCCTCGGCGGCAGCTTTCAGAACATCAGTTTTATCTGCAATTTTACCTTCGGCGGAAATAATATCTTCACTGCCTGAGAAGATAGCTTCACCCGACAGAAGCACCGCATCACGAACTTTCAGCTTCAGTTCCTGGTCATAATCCTCATCGGAATTTGCAATAACGTGAAGCCGGAGCACCTCTTCCCTTATACCCTTACAGCTGTTTTCGAAGGATACCGTAGCGATAATGCAGAAAATAAGTGCCGCAAAGACGGATATATCAATAGCTCTGAGTTTCATAATATGTATCTCCCTTTGACCTTTGGTGTAGAGAGTTTCGTCAGAATAGAAAAGGATTATGCAAAGAGAACAATATATTTTAAAACAAGTTAAAGCGGCAGAATTAAACGCCTTTACTTGACAAACAATAAGCCTGTGTAATATTATTTAAGGAGATGAACCCATAATGGATACCTTACAGAAAATAAAAGAGATAATCAGCGACCAGACGGGAATCGAAGAAGACAAGCTCAGCGAGAGCACCACTATAGAAGATGTTATAGCGGACAGCCTTGACACAGTAGAAATGCTTATGTCAATAGAAGACAGCTTCGATATGGATATACCCGACACTGATGCTGAAAAATTCGGAAATATAGGAGATCTTGTCACATACATCGAAAGCAGAATGCTTTAAGAGACAAAGACTCAGAGGAGAAGAAAAGCAGATGAAGTATAAATACATAATCTGGGACTGGAACGGCACAATACTTGATGACCTGCAGATAAATTTTGAAGTGGAAAACACCCTTCTTTCAAGGCGTGGCAGAATGCTCATAAAAGACCTTGAGGAATATCAGGAAAAGTTTC
>JAZSGK010000043.1:0-3554 GCA_045532695.1 Acutalibacteraceae bacterium | reverse complement strand
TAGTTGCGTTGGCAACAGGTGTGATATTGTTATAAGATTGTATCAATCTGACTATACGTTTGTCTGTGTTATAAGCAAAAATAATATAATTGTATCCGTATCTGAAATCTGTTTCTGAACTGTCAGCATAGTAAATCAGTTCCCAGGGTCCCTTGCTTTTAATAACAGGCTCTTCACCGTTTAAAGCTTTCATATTTTTATATTTGTCAATCATAGCTTCATATTCGTCAACGGCAGGTCTTTCAAGTGATAACCATTGGCTCTTTTTCTTCGGAACAGACCACTGTACAAATATATCGCCGAAATATCCTTCAGCATCACCAAAACGGTAGAAGTATTTTGTTCTTGAAGGATATCTTTTCGGAAGCCATTTTTCAACTTTTGTTTTATCAGCGTAATCGGGAAGTTCTTCAGGAAAAATATCAGCGATCTCATCAAAGTTTTTATCTATATCAAGATAGTTCCCGGGATTATCTGTTTGGGAACTGATTATCGGGTCGATGAGCGACAGTAAAGTAAGCACACTACACTCAAATATTGAAAAAGCAAAAGGCACAATCAGAAATAGCGACACAATTGTACGTATAAACCGTAGCTTTGATTTGAAATACTTTTTGTAGAAACAAAGATATAACAAAGGTATCAATAAAATCAGAACAAACAGCCAAAGAAGATAACCCAGTCCACTCAGGTGAGGATACTTTATATCGTATACAACAAAACTGAGAAAGGCATTTATAATATATATGCCAAACGAACATACAATTCCTGCATAACCGACCGTAAGGAAAAACTTCTTTTCAAATTTCTCCCAAACCGGAGTTTTCGTATCCTCATCCGGAACGGTTTTATCTGCTGTAACAGTGTTTAGCTTTTCACATACACTATTTATATTAGGCTCTTCGCTATTCAGAAGCGGTGACAGGGCTTCAACAATTTTTGTGTCAGCTTCAATTCTTTCTTGTTTGTTTCTTAAAAAACTCTCAAGCACGGTTTTACACTCTTCGGGACTTTCAATAATACTTTTGATTTCTGAAATTGAAAAGTCCGCCTTTCTGAGGGTTGCAATATTCTTCAAAGTGGCGAGGTCATCGTCGGAAAACTCAATATTTTTTCTGCCGCTGTAGTTTTCGCTGATTGATGGTGAAACAAGACCGTTTTCAATATATAACCGTATAGCTCTGTCCGTGAGGTCAGTTTTGGTAATGACTTCTTTGATTTTCATGTGCTTTACCTCCTTTGCGTCTCTATAATACAGTTTCACCTAAGGTGAATGTCAATATCTTTATAGAAAAATGTTGCAGAAAAATTATAAATTGTATAAAGTTATGCATTTTTTGATTTACAGATTGCAAAAAAACAAAAAGTATGGTATAATTACGCGAATTTTATTTTTGAGGTAACTCTATGATTTGTAACAATATACTCGAAGCTATGGGCAACACGCCCCTCATTCGACTTAACAGAATGACAGCCCCCGAGGATGCAGAAATCCTTGTGAAGTTTGAGGGACTTAATGTGGGCGGTTCAATTAAAACGAGAACAGCTTTTAATATGATACGTGATGCTGAGGAAAAAGGCCTTATTGACAAGGATACCATCATTGTTGAGCCTACAAGCGGCAATCAGGGCATTGGCCTTGCTCTTGTGGGTGCGGTAAGAGGCTATAAGGTAACTATTATTATGCCTGACTCAGTAAGTGTTGAAAGAAGAAAGCTTGTTAAACAGTACGGTGCCGACGTAATTGTTGTTCATGACAGAGGAGATATAGGCGAATGCATCAATGAATGTTTAAGTATCGCTCTTAATATGCAGAAGGAAAATCCGCATGTTTTTGTTCCTCATCAGTTTGAAAATCCTGCTAACCCTGCCGTTCAGAGAGAAATGACAGGTGAAGAAATTCTCAGTCAGGTAGAAGGTGCCATTGACGGCTTTTGTGCAGGTATCGGTACCGGCGGAACAATTACAGGTATCGGTGAAACTCTTAAAAAGGCTAATCCTCACATAGAAATCTGGGCTGTCGAACCTGAAAATGCAGCAATTCTTTCAGGCGGTCATATCGGCACACACATTCAGATGGGTATCGGAGACGGACTTATTCCTCCCATTCTTAACGAGGAAATCTTCGATGAGGTTTGTGTTATCACCGATGCCGAAGCTCTTGAAACAGCGAAGGAGCTTGCTAAAAAAGAGGGAATTATGTGCGGCATCAGCAGTGGTACAAACGTAGCTGCAGCTAAAAAGCTTGCCAAAAAGCTCGGTAAGGGCAAAACCGTAGTTACCGTACTTCCCGACACAGGTGAGAGATATTTCTCCACACCGCTTTTTAAATGGTAAAATGAAACAGCACTTCGCTAAACTTTAGCGTAAGTGCTGTGTTTTTTATTCGTCTTTGATATAAAGAAGTATATCCTCAACCTTGCAATCTAAAATTGCACAAAGGTCATTGAGGGTTACGGTGCTTATGGGCTTATTGTGCTTCAGGCGGTCAATAAGGCTTCGGCTGATACCGTAACTGTTAATGAGCTTATATGTTGAAATATTCTTTTCCTTTATTGTTCTGTAAAAGGGTTCATAAGAAATCATATCATCACCTGATACAATAATAATTTATACTCTTATTATTGACAATGCTCTATAAATCGAGTATAATACTAAGGTAACGGTAGTCGAACCGTACAAGGTTTAATGGGGTATATTTTCCCCGTAGCTGCGTTAAAAGGTTTGGAAATACGCAAGTATTCCCTGCACCTTTTGCCTTGCTACAAGAAAAATCTCCACCCATTAAACTCGCAGACCATAAATGCCCGAGTTTCGGTGCATTTGGGATTTTCTTCGACGAAGGAGTACTTGCGTACTCGGAGGAGAAAAAATTACAAAGGTGCCGGAAATCGGACATTTTGGCTTGTACGGTTCGACTACCGTTACCTTAAGCAAGAATAGCCTCAGCTCTTGCTTTTATAAGGATTTCACATTATAATGAAAAAAGAGAGGATGATTACAATGAAAACCTTAATTTTAGCTATTGTTGCAGTTTTTACCGCACTCTGTTCTCTTAACGGGAGCCCTGAACTTAAGGCTGAATTTGAGAGAAAGGGCGACATTTCGGGCTATGCAGAAACCGTTACTTTCGAAGAAAAGCTGCCCGATTTTTACGTGGATGAAGACGGTGACTTCACTGTCCTTCAGTTCACAGACACCCACTTTACAACTATGCTTTCATTAGGTGACAGACATCTTATGGAAAAAATGAAGGCTCAGACTGAAAAGTATGACCCCGACCTTGTGGTTATGACAGGGGATATGATTGATGACGGAAACGACGGCACCTTCAATAAGGCTTATGTTCTTCGGACGGTTGCAGAAGCCTTTGAAGAAATGGATCAATACTGGGCTTATGTACCCGGCAACAATGACGGTGTAAACTACGGCACTTCCGAAGACGTTGTAGCTTATCTTTCTCAGTATGAGCATTGCCTTGTTTCAGACGAGAAAGAAATTTCAGGCGGCTGTCAGTACAGCATTGACATTTACGATGACTCTGAGCTTACCCA
>JAZSGK010000118.1:0-2091 GCA_045532695.1 Acutalibacteraceae bacterium | reverse complement strand
AGCTTTTGATTCAATTTGTACCTTCTTTATACTTTTCAGCCTGAAGATTGAACATATAGGCATATTTACCATTCATAGCCATAAGCTCTTCATGTGAACCGCTTTCGACAATCTCACCGTTTTCGAGCATATAAATAACATCTGCCATAACGGTTGTAGAAAGGCGGTGAGATATAAATATAACCGTCTTATCCTGTGCCGCACGTGACATAGCTTCATTGAGTGAATATTCTGAAACAGGGTCAAGATTTGCACTCGGCTCGTCAAGAATTGCAAAAGGACAGTCTTTATAAAAAGCACGTGCAACGGCAATCTTCTGTGATTCACCGCCTGAGAGTGACAGACCTTCATCGTCAAACTCACGAAGCAGAATTGAATCCGTACCGTTGGGCAGTTTCTTTTCAAAGCTGCTCTCTCTGAGTGCGGTTTTTACTTTATCTTTATCGGGATTCTCCTCCATACCTACATTTTCGGCAAGGGTTGCACCAAAGAGAGAGAAATCCTGGAATACAGCCGCATAGTTTTCGTGATATGACTTAATTTTCCAGTCCTTGACATTGATGCCGTCAACGGTTATTTCGCCGCTTGTAACATCGTAAAGGCGTAACAGAAGATTAGTAAGAGTCGTCTTACCCGCACCGTTATAACCTACGAGAGCAATTTTCTGATAGGGCTTTATTTCAAGGCTGATATTCTTGAGCGTCGGTTTATCGTTTCCCGGATAGGTAAACGAAACATTGTTGAGTTTTATTGTAACGGGCTTATCAAACTTTTTCACAAGTGAGCCGTCTTTTATTTTTTCTTCGGTGCTCATAAATTTCTTGAATTTTTCAACATAGAGTCCGTTTTCACGGAATGTAACGGCAAACCAAGTTGTAAGAGCAAAAATACTGCTGCTTACATTTGCTACGCCGTTGAATGTAGCAGCAAAATCGCCCATGGATATTTCTTTGAGCACTATGGCCTTGTAGCCCATATAAAGCGTTACGCCGAAGCTGATAAGAATTGTCAGCGGCAGACTGTCTTGTGAGAAATAAAGCATACACTGCTTATAAAGAAAAGGCGAAATTGTCTTTAAGCGGTCAAATATATTGGCAGTATATCTGCGCTCTATCATTTCGCCTGCAGGGTTAAGTCTAAGCTCCTTGGCATAATCCTGCAGATAAAACACACGCGAAAAATACATATTCTTGCGGTCAAGCGGAGTCATCGCCTGCTTTTTTGCAACGTTGACCTTTGCAATCATTCTGCCTATCGGTACCATAATGCCTACACAAGTAAGCACAAACAAAAGGCTTATCGGGTCAATACTGACAATAATCGCAGTAATGGTGAAAATTGAAAAAAGATTACTTAAAATATGACGTGCACAGCTCATAACACTTTCTGTTCTGTCGCTCATCGAGTTCATTGCAAGAACGAAATCGTTATAAAACTCAGGGTCATCATAAGATTCAAAATCCATTTTCGCAGCTTTTTCATAAATAGCCGTATACAGCTTATAATAAAGCTTTTCTTTTTGCTTCGGTACGTAAATCTCATAGACAATTGTATTGTATAGGTTGCCGAAAACAATAAAAAATGCAAATATTGCAAAAGCTATTATTATACGGTAATAAGCTGTACCCTCATTCACAACATCAATAATATATTTGAGGAGTACAACGTTAGACAGCATCCACGGCAGATTGGTAAGTATATCGGCAAGAATATAATGAAAAATCAGGAAAGGAGAATGCTTAGTTATAAAGCGAAGCATAAAGAAGAAATTTTTTATGCTGTGTGCTTTTTCGGTCTTCTTATTCTTCATCGCCGTCACCCTCCTCTCTGTAGCCTGAAGCCTGGAGCGTAAACATTTCGCAGTATGCTCCGCCCGAAGCCATAAGAGACTCGTGCGTGCCCTGCTCTATAAGCTCGCCGTCCGCAAAGACAAGTATATTATCACTGCGGGTTGCACTTGAAAGGCGGTGAGAAATATAGATTACGGTCTTATCTTTTGTTCCCTCCATAAGGTTATCGTACATTGCAGACTCTGCAACAGGGTCAAGTGCAGACGAAGGCTCGTCAAGAATCGCAATATCAAACTTACCT
>JAZSGK010000134.1:0-2293 GCA_045532695.1 Acutalibacteraceae bacterium | reverse complement strand
GCCGCCGTTGCGACTCTCATTTCACATTTCACCGCCTGTACCCTCAACGGCATATATGTTCTTCGCTTCAATAAGGAAGTAAACATATCTAAAAAAGACTTGCATCTTGATTTTAAAACCGCATGGAGTCAGGTTAAGCTGGGCATACCCGTATCAATTCAGTTTACCGTGACATCAATAGGCTCAATGTGCCTTCAGAGTGTGGTAAACTCCTTCGGCACCAATGTAATTGCAGGCTTTACCGCCGCAGGGCGTGTAGAGGGTCTTACCAATATACCTATGTCGGGCCTCGGCGTCGCAACACAGACCTTTGTAGGACAGAATTACGGTGCAAAAAACTACGACAGAATTATAAAGTCCGTCAAGAAGATTTTCCTTATGGACCTGCTTGTGTCCGTAGCAATGAGCATCACCCTTTATACTATCGGTGAGCCTGTTGTGTCCCTTTTCAGCAGTGATATGAGCCCTGAAATTATGGCGGCGGCAAAGAGATATATTCTCGCCATTGCTCAGTGCTACAGCCTTGTGGCAATACTCTTCGTTATGCGTAATACTCTTCAGGGTCTCGGCTTTACCTATGCAAACTCCGTTGCGGGCATAGGTGAATTTTTCGGCAGACTCAGCGTTGCCTTTATTCTCACTCCTGCCTTAGGCTTTGACGCTGTCTGCTATGCAGGTCCTGCCGCATGGCTTCTGGCAGATATTCCCCTGATAATTATTTACCTTTTAAAGCACCGTAAATTCAAAAAGCTGGCCCTTCAGCAGAAAACAGAAAATAAGGAAGCTGTAATATGATAAAAGATCTTATGAGGCGTAAGTTGCCTGTTATCCCCGAGGAGATAAAAACAGCTATCGACAAAAGCGAAATAACCCTCACTCAATTTGAAGATAAAAACAGTATACTTACATCAAAGAGCCTGAGAGAAGAAGTCGGCTTCAGATGCTTTTCAGACGGAAGCTATCTCGTGTCTATGACCTGCCCGATGAAGGGTGTTACAGCAGAGATGATAGAGTGGTGGTTCTGGTGGCATGGGCAGAAAAGCGAAAGATACCGCGTCTGGTACCCCGGAGAGCATTTTGCAGTGTCATATTTCCCTAAAGACAAGGCATATTTCAAGGCGGAGTCACAGCCGCCGTTCCGACCCAACACCCATTTACCCATAGAAAGAATAGGCAGAATAGTTATGCCCTTGCGCATTGACTTCACCACCGCATCTTCATTCGGATTTGATGAAAAGCTCATGAAGGACAACCGCATACCCCTTATAGTCTGCGGTGAGGTAGGTGCAGTCGGCGGACTTGTAAAGCATACCCTTATGTGTCATATATTCGAGGAAACAGGCGAAGGACTGCAGCTCACCAGCCGTTTCTGGCTCGGCAGCACTCTTAAAAATCCCCTGCTTCGCAAAATTATACTCACTGACGATACAGCAAAAGGAATGGCGGAGCACTGTGCCGTAGAATACAGAGCCCTTGCAGAAATATTGCCGTCTTTATATGAAAAATATGCTGTTTGAAAATTAAGCAGGATTAAAAACTATTGACTTTTTTTGAACGATGTTATAAAATGAAAGTGTAAAAGCTTGACTTTTAAATTTTAACAGGAGGTAATTTGAAATGGATAACAAATTCTTCGATTTCGTAGAAACTTACAAGGATGATATCAAGGCTTTCTTTGACGCTCTTATCGGCGCTATCAAGGCTATCATCGAAAAGCTCAGTGCAGGTGACGCTGAAGCTACACCCGAAGCATAATCAGTTTATTTAATCGAAAAGCAGCTGCCTTCAGGGGCGGCTGTTTTTTTAGTGCAGAGCGGCTGTTGCCGTCCCTCTCAGAAAAGTGAATCCCACGTGGGCGCTTTGCTGATTATGAATTATGAATTGCCTGACGCTCACTGTAAGTCTGATGTAAAAAGAAGAAGGTGGCTCCGTGAAAGCACCCGGAGGGTGCTTTCCGTGGGTGCCTTCAGGGCACCCACGCGCCGTAAACGGCGACGGAGCCACCGGAACTGCCCTCTACCACTCATTTCCACTCCGACTCTATGCTCCATAGGTTGCAATTTTCAGCGCCCGGGTATAAAATCAAGGCGTAAGGAGTGATGCAAATGGACGCAAACAAAATAGGCACTTTCATAAAAGACCTGCGAACCGGGAAAAATATGACACAAAAAGACCTTGCAGAAGTAATCAACTGTACCGACAAGGCAATATCCCGTTGGGAAACAGGAAGGGGAGTCCCCGAGGTATCTTTGCTTATGCCATTGTCGAAAGCGCTTGATATTTCAGTCAACGA
>JAZSGK010000248.1:0-6507 GCA_045532695.1 Acutalibacteraceae bacterium | reverse complement strand
CCACTGGCGGCGCTTCGGCGACAATGCCCCTCAAGCTTTTGTAAAAGCTTGACCAAAACTTTACTTGTTTATCTTAAAGAGCTTTTTCGCATTTTCATTGCATACATCAATAAGCTCCTGCGTGTCCATTCCCTTTACCTCTGCTATTTTTTCAGCTGTGTAGGCAATGTGCGCCGAATCACAGCGCTTGCCGCGGAAAGGCACAGGTGTCATATAGGGTGCATCGGTTTCAAGAAGAAGTCTGTCAAGAGGTACTTCCTTTGCGACCTCAACGGGCTTAACGGCATTTTTAAAGGTAACAGCTCCGCCAAGACCGATGTAAAGACCAAGCTTCAGAATTTCTCTTGCCATTTCCACAGAGCCTGAGAAGCAATGGACAACGCCCTTGGGTCTGAGCTCCTTTAAGATGTTCAGCGTGTCCTCGTGAGCCTCTCTGTCGTGGATAATTACAGGCAGGTCGAGCTCATTTGCAAGCTCTATCTGCTGACGGAAAACCTCAATCTGTCTCTCTCTCGGTGAAAAATCGTAGTAATAATCAAGTCCGATTTCACCAACTGCAACAACCTTTTTGTGCTCGTAAAGAGCAGCTATTCCGGCAAGGTCCTCAGCAGTGCATTCGCTTGCTTCATGGGCGTGAACACCTACTGCCCCATAGAGGTTCGGGTACTTTTCAGCAAGAGCAATAGTTGTAAGGCTTGACTTTAAGTCGCAGCCGCAGTTTACGATGTGTGATACACTACCCTCAAAGAGAGAGGACAGAAGCTCGTCTCTGTCCTCATCAAAACGCTCATCATCGTAGTGTGCATGAGTGTCAAAAATATTCTTATACATCTTATCTTACCTTTGAGCCGGCAGGAATACCGTCAACGAAAATAACCTTTACGTCATCTTCACTGCAGTCGGCTGCAAGAATCATACCCTGACTTTCAACGCCGCAAAGAACTGCAGGCTTGAGGTTTGAAACAACGATAACGCTCTTGCCGATAAGGTCTTCGGGCTTGTACCACTTAGCGATACCTGAAGCAACTGTTCTCGGTGTGCCTGTACCGTCATTGAGAGTAAGCTTAAGGAGCTTCTTTGCTCTCTTTACGGGCTCGCAGTCTGTGATTGTTGCAACTCTCAGGTCAACCTTAGCGAAATCGTCGATGCCTATTTTAGCAACGCCTTCGATTTCCTCAATTGTCTTTTCCTTAGCCTGAGCTGCCTTCTGCTGTGCTTCGATATCAGCGAGCATCTTTTCTGCATCAATTCTGGCAAAGAGAGGTGTTGCAGTACCTACGCTGCCACCTGCCTTTAATGCACCGAATGCTGAAAGTGAATCGTAATCAGCAATATCGCAGTTAATCTGAGCAAGAATTGCCTTTGATGTTTCGGGCATAAATGCTTCGAGAAGTACAGAGATGAATCTGATACCCTCAAGGAGATTATAGAGTACTGTACCGAGTCTTTCCTTGTTGGCTTCGTCCTTAGCGAGTGCCCAGGGCGCAGTTTCATCAATGTATTTGTTGCAGCGCTTAGCGAGGTTGATAACAGCCTCAACTGCGTCTGCCATATGGTATGAGTCGATATTCTTGTCAACCTTTGCAACTGTTTCAAGTGCGAAAGCCTTAAGCTCATCATCGAGAGCCTCAGGAGCTGTGGGAGCCTTGATTTCGCCGCTAAAATACTTGTTGGTCATGGCAACAGTACGGTTAACGAGATTACCTAAGGTATTGGCAAGGTCCGAATTGTATCTTTCGATAATTGTCTCGTATGAGATTGAGCCGTCATTTGCATGGGGCATTTCTGAAAGAAGATAGTATCTTACAGCGTCAACGCCGATAAGCGAAGACAGCTCGTCTGCATAAATTACATTACCCTTTGACTTTGACATCTTGTCAACACCGAAAAGAAGCCAGGGGTGACCGTAAACCTGCTTGGGTAAAGGCTCACCGAGTGCCATAAGCATAATGGGCCAGTAGATTGTGTGGAAACGTACGATATCCTTACCGATGATATGCACATCTGCAGGCCAGTATTTGTTATAGAGCTCACCGCTGCCGTCGGGATCATAGCCAAGAGCAGTGATATAGTTTGAAAGAGCATCAATCCATACATAGATTACGTGCTTATCGTCAAAGGAAACGGGAATACCCCATTTGAAGGATGTTCTTGAAACGCAGAGATCCTGAAGTCCGGGCTTTATGAAGTTATTGAGCATTTCCTTTTTACGTGACTCAGGATAAATGAAGTTGTCATTGCTTTCGATATACTCTTCAAGCTGCTTCTGATATTTTGAAAGACGAAGGAAATATGCTTCTTCCTTTGCTTTCTTTACCTCTCTGCCGCAGTCGGGGCACTTGCCGTCAACGAGCTGAGCCTCTGTCCAGAAGCTTTCGCAGGGTGTGCAGTAGAGTCCTTCGTATTCGCTCTTATAGATATCGCCCTGGTCATAGAGCTTTTTGAATATTTTCTGCACAACCTTCTCGTGGTAGTCGTCAGTTGGACGGATAAACTTATCGTAGGTAGTATTGTGAGTATTGCAGATGTCCTTGATTTCCCCTGCAACCTTATCAACATACTCCTTGGGTGTCACGCCTGCACTTTTAGCGTACTCCTCTATTTTCTGACCGTGCTCGTCGGTACCTGTAAGGAAGAAAACATCATAGCCCTGAAGTCTCTTGTATCTTGCTATGGCATCAGTGAGTACGATTTCATAGCTGTTGCCGATATGAGGCTTTCTTGAGGTATATGCAATAGCTGTAGTAATATAAAACTTACCTTTATTCATATTAAAACTCCTTTCGAATTATATACCTTATTATTTTACCAATAATCAAGGCCTTTTGTCAATAGCAAACACAAATAAACCGCTAAGCCTTCAGAAATGTGTTTTGAGTGTGATGAGGAAACAGCTACGGGGCTCCACCGCCGAATGAATTCGGCGAGGGCACCCCGCAGGGTGCCCTCAGAAAGCACCGCAGGTGCTTTCGTGGAGCCCCTCCCCCCATTTTACCGCTAACTTAAAGTAATCGTCAGCAAAGCAAAGTAAAATAGGCGGGTAGGATTTACCCTACACCGCCTGAGTTTGTCGCAATTCCGAATTCCTAATTCCGAATTCCTAATTTATTAATACATTCCGCCGCCCTGAGCCATTGCAGCAGCTGCAGCAGCGTCAGCAGCAGGATCGGGAATATCTGTGATAAGTGACTCAGTTGTGAGCACCATAGCAGCAACGCTTGAAGCGTTTTCGAGAGCTGAACGTGTAACCTTTGTGGGGTCGAGGATACCGGCTTCAGCCATCATAACATATTCTTCCTTAGCGAAGTTGAAGCCGTAGCCAACCTTACCGCTTGAAACAATTGCATTGATGATAACTGAGCCCTCAAGGCCTGCATTCTTGGCAATCTGACGAACAGGCTCCTCAAGTGCCTTGAGAACAATACGGATACCTGTCTTTTCATCTTCGTCTTCTGTTGTTTCAAGAAGAGCGTTAACTGAGGGAATAGCATTGAGAAGTGCAACACCGCCGCCAGCTACTGAGCCTTCTTCAACAGCTGCCTTTGTAGCCGCAAGAGCGTCGTCAATTCTGAGCTTCTTCTCCTTCATTTCAGTTTCAGTTGCAGCACCAACCTTGATAACTGCTACACCGCCTGCAAGCTTAGCGAGTCTTTCCTGAAGCTTTTCTGTGTCGAATTCAGATGTTGAAGCTTCAATCTGAGCCTTTATCTGGTTTACGCGTGCTTTGATAGCGTTCTTGTCGCCTGCGCCGTCAACGATAGTTGTGTTTTCCTTTGTTACAACTACCTGTCTTGCTGAGCCGAGCATATCGAGAGTTGCGGTACTCAGTTCAAGACCAAGGTCACTTGTAATAACCTGACCGCCTGTGAGAATAGCGATATCCTGGAGCATTTCCTTTCTTCTGTCACCGAAGCCGGGAGCCTTTACTGCTACGCAGGTGAATGTGCCTCTGAGCTTGTTTACAAGGAGTGTTGCAAGAGCTTCACCCTCAACATCCTCTGCGATGATAACGAGCTTCTTGCCCATTTTGAGTACCTGCTCGAGAAGAGGAAGAACTTCCTGAATATTGCTGATTTTCTTATCTGTGATAAGGATTGAAGCGTCATCGATAACTGCTTCCATCTTGTCAACATCAGTTGCCATATAGGGTGAAATATAACCTCTGTCAAACTGCATACCCTCAACAACCTCTTTCATTGTTTCAGCTGTCTTGGATTCTTCAACAGTGATAACACCGTCAGTTGTTACGATTTCCATAGCTTCGGCAATAAGGGTACCGATGGATTCGTCAGCTGAAGAGATAGTCGCAATTCTTGCGATATCCTCAAATGTATCAACAGGGTTTGAGTTAGCCTTTACTGTTTCGATTGCAGTCTTAACAGCCTTACTGATACCCTTTTTAACAACCATAGGATTAGCACCTGCTGCAACATTCTTCATACCCTCACGAACAAGAGCCTGAGCGAGAAGTGTAGCAGTTGTTGTACCGTCACCTGCAACGTCATTAGTCTTTGTTGCAACTTCTTTAATAAGCTGAGCGCCCATATTTTCGAATGCGTCTTCGAGCTCGATTTCCTTAGCAATGGTAACACCGTCATTTGTGATGAGGGGTGCACCGTACTTCTTGTCGATTACAACATTTCTGCCCTTGGGACCGAGGGTGATTTTAACTGTGTCAGCGAGCTTATCGATACCGCTCTGAAGAGCCTTTCTTGCCTGCTCGCCGTAAATAATCTGCTTTGCCATAGTGTGTTTCCTCCTGATATTATTCTACAATTGCAAGAATTTCGTTCTGGCGTACGATTGTGTATTCTTCACCGTCAAGCTTAACTTCAGTGCCTGAATACTTGCCTGTGATAACCTTATCACCGACTTTGACATACATTGTGATTTCCTTGCCGTCTACAATTCCGCCGGGGCCTACAGCAACAACCTCGGAAAACTGAGGCTTTTCCTGTGAAGCCGAGGTAAGAATGAAACCGCTCTGTGTTGTTTCTTCAACTTCTGACGGCTTTAATACTACTCTGTCAAGTAAAGGTTTGATAGTCATTATATATTCCTCCATAATGAAATTATTTACTGTTTAAAATTTTTAGCACTCTCTAGCCTCGAGTGCTAATTCTTATTCTAATCATTATTTTCAAAGTGTCAAGGCTTTTTACAAAAATAGTTAAGTTTTTTCCAAATATTTTCCTGTATTACTGTCTTTATCCAAGAAAAAATATACTTGGTGATATTTATGCTTAAAAGATTCCTTTCATTATATATATTCTTCATTTTCTGTTTTATGGTACTTTTAGGCCGTATTTTTTTCATTGCTCAGACTGATTACACAGAAGTCACTTCACGGCAGAGTACAAGAACAGTTACAGTAGGTGAAAAGCGCGGTGAAATTTTTGACAGGAACTTTACTCCCCTTGTCGGCAGCGAAAAAAAGCTTCTTGCCGTGGTCACACCCTGCGTTGCATCTTATGAATATCTCAAAGGAAAAGCCGACGAAAGCTATCTTCGGGAGAAAATCGAAAACGGTTCACCCTTTGTAATTGAAGTCGATGAAGAAATAAGCACTGAGTTTATCCGTACCTTTCCTGTGCCTGAGCGTTATTCCGCAGACCCTATAGCTGTGCACCTTATCGGCTACCTCAGCGGCAACGGCAATGTCGGAGTGACGGGCATTGAAGGATCATATAATAACTATCTCACCGAAAACTCAGGCAGGCTCACCGTTTCTTTTCAGGTTGATGCTGTCGGCAGGGTACTTGCGGGAATGGACAAATATATAAACGATAGCGGTTTTTCATCAAAAGCAGGTATTGTATTGACTCTTGACAGCGATGTTCAGAGAATTACCGAGGAAGCCCTCGAAAACAGCAGTATTAAGAGCGGTTGTGCTCTTATAATGAAAGCTCACACAGGCGAAATAATCTCACTTGCAAGCTCACCTGAATATGACCCCGATAATGTTGCCGACTCACTTGAAGCGGATAACTCCCCCTTTGTCAATAAGGCTCTCATGAGCTACAGCGTCGGGTCAATTTTTAAGCCAATTGTTGCCGCTTCCGCTATGGAAAACGGCATCACTCCTCTATTTGAATATGAATGCAAGGGCGAAATAACTGTCGGTGACAGAGTATTCAGGTGCTATGACAATAAGGTCCACGGCAAAATAACTATGACAGAAGCTCTCGCAGTTTCCTGTAACACATATTTTATCAATCTTATTATGAACACCGACACAGACCATCTTCTGAAGCTTTGCCGTGAAATTGGTCTTGGGAATAAAATTACTCTTGCACCTCTCATTAAAAGCTCTGAAGGTGTTCTGCCGACCGCTGAAAGTCTCATCATCAAGGGCAACCTTGCAAATTTCGCCTTCGGTCAGGGAGATTTCTCAGCTTCGCCATTGCAGATTGCAGCAGCTTATCATGCACTCTCAACAGGAAACGCAGTAAGTCCTCAGCTTGTTATGGGCTTTACAAATTATATGGGGCTAATGAATAAAGAGCC
>JAZSGK010000161.1:0-9195 GCA_045532695.1 Acutalibacteraceae bacterium | reverse complement strand
CCTGAAATCGCATATGTAACAACTCTTGCAGGCTATGTTCACTATATGCTCACAGGCGTAAATGCTGTAGGCGTAGGTGAGGCTTCGGGTATATTCCCCATTGATTCAGCTAAGAACGACTACGATGAAAATATGATGGCTACCTACGATGCTCTCCTTAAAGAAAAGGGCTTTGGTAAGACTCTTCGTGATATTCTTCCGAAGGTTCTTGTTGCAGGTGAAAATGCAGGTGCTCTTACAGATAAGGGCGTAAAATTCCTTGATGCAGACGGCGAGTTCTCGGCAGGAGTACCCTTTGCACCCTGTGAAGGTGATGCAGGTACCGGTATGACTGCAACCAACAGCGTTAAAGAGAGAACCGGTAACATCTCAGCCGGCACTTCAATCTTTGCTATGGTTGTTCTTGAAAAGAATCTCTCTAAGGTTTACCCTGAAATTGATATGGTAACCACTCCCAGCGGTAAGCCTGTTGCTATGGTGCACTGCAATAACTGCACAAGCGATATCAACGCCTGGGCAGAAATTTTCGGTGAGTTTGCTTCTGCTCTCGGTATCGAGGCTAAGAGAGGCAAGATTCTCGACCTTATGTTTGAAAACGCCATAAAGGGCGATAGCGACTGCGGCGGTCTCACATCATATAACTACTTCTCAGGTGAGCCTGTGACAGGTCTCCAGGAAGGCAGACCTCTTTTCGTACGCACTCCCGATGCTAAGTTTACTCTCGGTAACTTTATGCGTACACAGCTTTATTCAGCTCTTGCAGCTCTTAAGGTTGGTCTTGATCTTCTTCTTAAAAATGAAAAGGCTGCTATTGACAAGATTTACGGTCATGGCGGATTCTATATCTATCCCGGTGTAGGTCAGAAGATAACTGCGGCAGCTATTGATGCTCCTGTTTCTGTTATGAAAACAGCAGGCGAGGGCGGACCTTACGGTATGGCACTTCTTGCTCTTTACAGTGTAAAGGGTGAGGGTATGGCACTGGAAGACTTCCTTGAGAAAAAGGCGTTTGCTGACGCTGAAACTGTAACTGAGAATCCCGATGCAAAAGATGTTGAAGGCTTTAACGTTTTCCTCAGCCGATATGTCAAGGGACTTGAATGTGAAAAGGCAGCAGTAAACTCAATAGAGTAATAATATCGCGTTTTTGATTCTTTTTGGGCGATAGCAAAAAGAATGCCTGCCCGGCGAGGGCAAACAGTAAAATCAACAGCTCTGTTCTTAGTTGAACGGAGCTGTTTTGTGTTTCCTGCAAGTTTCTGCAAGCTCACAGCTTCGGGGGCTCCGCCGCCGGATGAAATCCGGCACGGCGACGCTGTCGCCGAAAATCGCCCTCCGAGGGCGATTTTGCGGAGCCCCGACTTCCCTTTTACCGCTTACTTAATATTGCATAACTAAGCTCACTTTCAATTATGCAAAAGGTAGAAAAATCCGCCTTGCACTTGCAATTTTACTTTCAATATTATATCATTATTTAAATGGGTAATTGTGTCCTGATTTCTATAATCGGAGGTGGCAGAAAGTGAATGTTCTCTCAAAACTCAGCGACAGTGTATACCTTTCAGAGCTGAATATTGTCGGCACTCATGACAGCGCCACAGCCTATGTTCAAATGGAAAATTCGGCACGGTGCCAGGATAAAACTATTAACGAACAGCTCACTATGGGCGTGAGGATTCTCGATATACGCCTGAGCCGAAAAGGGGACGGGTTTTATCTTATCCATTCTCTTGCAAACTGCTACAGCGATAAAGAAAAAACGAGGCGACTGCCTTTCGGGGAAGTCCTTTCTGAATGCAAGGATTTCCTTGAAAAGAACCCTGCCGAAACTCTTATCCTTAGCATAAAGCAGGACAGAGGCATTATGTCAAAGGGCTTTTTCCCGAAGCTTTATGACAAATATATAAGAGGTGACGAGTCCTCATGGTATCTCGAAAACAAAGTACCTACCTTAGGTGAATGCAGAGGAAAATTAGTCCTTATGCGACGATGCAAGGTTAAAAAGAGATATAAGAAAAGTATAAAATGTGGTCTTGATTTTTCGGAATGGAAGGATCAGGCAAAAAAGAAAACAGTTGCCTTACCCGTAATACTCAGCGAAGATACAAAGGCTCTCGTGCAGGACAGATACGGTCTTACGCCAAAAATTAAATGGCAATGCAGTAAAAAGTATCTTGATACAGCTTTTGTATCGCCTAATGACTTAGCACTTCACTATATCTCAACAAGTGCAAAAACTGACGGAAGCCTTGTAGGCACCGCAGAATATATAAACGGCGAATTTATGCAGTATCCTCTTAAAGCAAAAAAGGGCTGGATATTCTGCGACTTTCCGAGTGAAAAATTAATAGAAAAAATAATGATGTCAAACGTAGAAAAGAGTGAAAAAGTATGAAACTTGCGGTTTTAGGTGGTGGCGGTGTACGCTCACCATTCCTTGCAAAGTCAATAGCCTTAGGTGCTGCCGATACGGGTATAACCGAGACGGTGTTTATGGATATAGACGAAGAAAAGCTTTATATCTACGGCAAAATCGCAAAGAGAATTTCGGAGATGATCAATCCTGATCTGAAATTTTCTCTTACAACCGACTCAAAAGAGGCTCTCAGAGATGCAGACTTTGTAATTACTACTATCCGAGCTGAAGGCGACAAGGGCAGAGTTTTTGACGAGAGAACAGCCTTGGATTTAGGCGTACTCGGTCAGGAAACTACAGGTGCAGGCGGCTTTGCAATGGCACTACGCAGTATCCACACCCTTATTGATTATTGTGAGCAGGCTAAAGTTTATGCCAAACCCGGTGCACCCATATTCAACTTTACAAACCCCAGCGGTCTCGTTACTCAGGCACTTCGCACAATGGGTTACAGCAATGTTTACGGTGTCTGCGATGCACCAAGCGGATTCTTAAGACAGCTCCGTGAAATGACAGGCTACAAGGATATGACCTTCAAGTGCTTCGGTCTTAACCATCTGTCATGGTTTACGGATTTTATCCACGACGGAAAAGACGTAACCGAAGAGCTTCTCAATCATCCCGAAATATACAAAAAGACAGAGCTCAGACTCTTCCCGAAGAAGCTCGTTGAGCTGGGCGGCAATCTTATGCCAAATGAATATCTCTATTTCTATCACTACAGGGATAAGGCTGTGGGCAGTATCCTGTCGGGCGCTAAGACCCGCGGTGAAACCATAATGGAAATCAATGAGCATATGCTCGGTGAAATGCGTACAATCGACATCGACAATGACTTCGAAAAGGCTTTCCACTGCTTTATGGAGCATTATGCTATGAGAGAAAACAGCTATTTCTCTATTGAAACAGGAAAAATGAGAGAGGAAAAATTCCCTGTACCCACTGCCGAGGATTATATAAAACAGCCTGAAAACGGCTCTTATGCTGCTGTTGCACTTGAGTTTATCAAGGCAGTAAATACAGGCGTACCTGTTAAGATGGTGCTGTCAATTCCCAATGAGGGAGCTATGGATTTCCTTGAGGACGGAGATGTTGTTGAGGTATCCTGCACTATAGATAAAGACGGTGCACACCCTGATAAAATCAGTAATGTACCCGAAATGCAGAAAAATCTCATAAGAGCTGTCAAGCACTACGAAAACTTAACTGTTGAAGCCATAATGGAAAAGAATAAGCAGAAGGCTATCAAGGCTCTTACAGTGCATCCTCTTGTTTGCTCATATCCTATAGCTATAGAGCTTGTTGAAAAGTATTCCGGGGAATATGAAAAGTATATAGGCAAATGGGAGGACTGAGTATGATTTTATTTGAAAAAGAGTTTCAGCTTCTTTACGAGCAGGAAAAGACCAATGTACCTTTTCCTTTCACAGTGCCCGAAGGTGCCGAGTCTCTTAAAATATCTTTCAGCTATGACCCTAAAACAGTCGAGGATATGGACAGAGCGAAGCTTCTTGCCGAAAACAACATAAAAAAAGATGCCGGCGAGGAGTATTTCCATGAGTATCCCTCCTGGGAAACCTACCTTCCTCTTAAAAATCTTATTACAGTTTCTCTTGACGGCCCTGAGGCATACAGAGGCTGTGCACACCGTCAGGATAAAGATCAGGTGCACATCTTAAGAGAGGACTTTGCTTCAAGAGGCTTTCTCAAAGGCAGAATTCAGGCGGGACAGTGGAAAGTTGTTCTCAACCTTCACGGTATTGTAACCGAGACCGTTAACTGTAAACTCAAGGTGGAAGCAGGTGATTTCTATGAGTAAAAAATGGTATGCCTGCGAGCTTCACTGTCACACACGCCACAGTGACGGAGATTTTACAGTGCAGAGCCTTATTGAAACGGCTGTCGAAAGACATCTTGACGGTATTCAGCTGACAGACCACAACACTACGTCAAGTCACGCTGAAGTAGTTAATCCGCCTATTCCCGTACTTAAGAGTATAGAATGGACTACATATTTCGGACATATACACGCTATGAACTGCAATAAATATGTTGACTGGCGTGATGCAGTACCCGATAACATTGATGAAAAGATGATTGAGGTGCATGAAGGAGACGGCTTAGTCGGTGTCTGTCACCCCTATCAGCTCGGCACACCTATCTGTACAGGCGGAAGATGGGACTACAATGTAAAAGACTGGAGCCTTGTCAACTATATAGAAATATGGTCTGAGGGCTGTCCCTATATGAATACACCCAACAGAAGAACACGAAAGTTCTGGCATTCACTCTTGGACGAAGGCTTCAGAATTACACCCACCTTCGGCCGTGACTGGCACAGAGCAACCAGAGATGTATATTACAGTGCCTGCACATATCTCTTATGCGAGGGCGAGCTTACGGATATGAAAATCAAAGAGGCTGTCAGAGACGGCAGAACCGTAATATCAATGGGACCTCTCTTTTACATCAACATAGACGGCAGCGGAATAGGCGACGAAATTAAAGCAGGGGAGTACACTATAGATTTTACCCTGGATTTCAGCCGTATGGAGAAGATGGGTGTACCCGAAAAGGTGACACCGAAGGTAATTAAGCTTATTTCCAATGGCGGGGAAGAGGTTTTAGTCCTTGAACCCACTCAGACGCGTACAGAGATAAAGCTCAAAGAAAACTCTTGGTACTCAGCAGAGGTATGGGGCAGTATAGATGAAAAAGAAGACTGCCTTATTGCTCTCACTGCACCCCTATACACGAAAGGAGAAGTATGATGACAACAGAAAAGACTCAAGAAAACCAAGTTAAAGAAAAACGCTATGTCGGTGTCAAAGAGACACTCATCTACGGTATAGCCAATGGCGGACAGTGTATAGGCTATAATATGATGACAGCACAGCGTGCCTTCTTCCTTGTAAGCGTTTTCGGTGTACCCGAGGTAGTGGTTTCGGCAATGCTTACGGTTATGGCATTCTGGGACGCCTTCAATGACCCTCTTATGGGTGCTGTTGTTGACAAGACAAGAACACGCTACGGTAAGCTCAGACCTTATCTTATCTATGTGCCTATTTTCCTGGGCATCACTACAGTGCTTTTCTTCGGCGGTCCCATTCTTGTTGGTGACGATGCATCAAGACCTATAAGAATAGTATATATGTGCATTACATACTTTATCTGGGAATTTTTCTACACTATAGGTGATATTCCATTCTGGGGACTTTCCTCGGCTATTTCACCGAACCCTGCCGACCGTTCAAGGGTTATCAAGTCTGCACGTCTTATTTCCGGTATCATCGGCGGTATCCCCGGTATCATTATCACAGTATGTCTTGACCTTTCAAGAAACGGAACAATCCCCCTTTCACTCTCACAGGTGTTCTTTGTTCTGAGTATTGTTGCAGGTACATTCGGTATGTATCTTTTCTCCCTTGCAGGTACAAAGACAAAGGAAAGAGTTATTTATGTTAATGACGAGCCCAAGCTCAGCGAATGCTTTGCTTTTATGTTCAAAAACAAGCCCCTCGTACTTATCATGCTCTCCAACCTTATTTCCACTCTCGGCGGTATCGGCGGTACCTTCGGCGTTTACTACTATTACAATGTTCTCGGTGTAAACAGTCTTTCGCTTATTGCGGGTCTTCCCGGTACTATTACGGGCTGGATAACCTATCCTCTTATGACAAAGCTCGAGAAGAGATGGACTTCAAGACAGATAGTTGTCAGAATGGCACTTATGAATGCAACTGTTACTGCTCTGGTATTCCTTATCGGTTGCAGACACTATGATAAAATGAGCGTTGTTTTACCTCTGTTTATGATTCAGGGTGTATTCGGTGCTATTAACGGCTCAATTCAGGCTGTTATTCCCACTAAGATGATAAGTGAAACCGTTGACTATATGGAATATAAAACAGGTAAGCGTAACGAGGGTATGGCATTCTCAGTTCTTACCTTTATGGGCAAGCTGACAGGTACTCTTTCAACAGCTCTCGGCACGGCTCTTATTCCTGTTGTAGGTCTTGTAAGAGATAGCGCAAGTGAAATGATGGTTATTTCCGAATCATCACCAATCAATACAAAGTTCTGGCTCTGGGCTCTTGTTACTATTATCCCTGCAGTTCTCGGACTTCTCAATCTCATTCCCTATAAGTTCTATGACCTTGAGGGTGAAAAACTGGCAATGATACAAAAAGAGGTTCAGGCAAGAAGAGAAACTATTTCATATAAGGAGGAAGACTGATGGATAAATGTCCGAAATGCGGCAAAAAGCTCACTTTGTTTAATATAAAGCAGGAATGCCCCGACTGCGGCTGTGACATACTTTACTATAATCTTGATAAGAGACTGGAAGAGGATGCTCAGCAGGCGGAACAAGAGTTTGAAGCTTTGGGCAGATTCCTCGACAAGGTCACACCTTCTTTTATAAAAAACAAGAAAAAATGAAATTCACAGACGGAAAATTCAGGATTCTGATTTTATCGGATATTCACACACCCGACTCTATGCCCCTATGGACCGAAAACTTCATACGCTATGCTGTAAAAACCGAAAAGCCCGATCTGATAGTGCTTTTAGGCGACAATACGGCAGGGTGCTATAAGGGTGTTACAAAAGAAAAAAATAAAATTGCAATAAATAAGATAGTGTCGCTTCTCGGCGGCACTGCTTTTGCTGTGGTCTTTGGTAACCACGACCACGAGGGACTTCCCGAAATGAGCGAGGACGAGGCGAAAGAGTTCCTTCTTTCGGTTTACGGTGAAGCTGAAAACTGCCTTGCAAATTGCAGAGACTATTCTCTTAACCTCAAGGACTCTGAGGGCAAAAAGGACATCTTCACTCTTTATTTTGTCGATTCGGGTACCTATGCCAAAGAGGGCGGTTACGCCTATGTTAAACCCTCTCAGCTTCAGTGGTACAGGGAAGAATGTGACAAAAACGGCAACCTGCCTTCATATCTCTTCCAACATATAATTTTACCCGAGGTTTATGACGAAATGTATGAGAGTAAGCTGCCGAAAATCGGCTATACGAAGGGACAGTGCATAAGAGGAAAGAAATTCTACAGATTCAGAGAAGAAAGTCTTATATCGGGCAATATGAAAGAGGGACCCTGCCCACCTGACATAAACGGCGGTCAGTTTGAGGTGCTGAGGGAAAAAGGCAGTACCCTTGCCTGCTTCTTCGGTCATGACCACACCAACGATTTCGTTTGCGACTGTCAGGGCATAAAGTTTGCAGCAGTACCCTCACCCTCATTCTTTACTTACGGAAACAACAGGGGAGTAAGAGTAGTTACAATTCACGAAGACGATTTTACAAGCCTTGATACCAAGGTGATTCACTATAACGATGTTATGACTGACAGACCAAAAAGCTCCCTTGTAGATAAATGGGGCGTAGATAAATATGAAAGAGTAACAGGGAGGAAAGCAAAATGAAAGCAACGGTACTTATAGATAACATTGCAAAAGACAAACTGAAAGGCGAATGGGGCCTTTCAATTTACATTCACCACATCGATAAGAGAATCCTCCTTGATACGGGTGCAGGCGAAAGCTTCTCACACAATGCAGAAAAGTTAAGCATACCCCTTAATAAGGTTGATATAGGCGTACTTTCCCATGCTCATTATGACCATGCTGACGGTATGGAGAAATTCTTCTCACTTAACACCAAGGCAAAGTTTTATCTCAGCTCCGAATGTAAAGAAAACTGCTACGGCAAGAGATGGATTTTCTCAAAGTATATCGGCATTAAAAAAGGAGTAATGGAAAGATACAAGGACAGAATTGTCTATGTAAAGGGCGACAAAAACTTAGGCAGCGGTGTGAGCCTTGTTTCCCACAAAACCAAAGGACTCAGCGAAAAGGCGAAGAAAGACGGACTTTGCATAAAAGAAAACAGAAAGCTCCGCTTTGACGATTTTGCTCACGAGCAGAGCCTTGTTATCGATACAGACAGCGGGCTTGTTATATTCAATTCCTGCTGTCACGGCGGTGCCGATACGGTTATTACCGAGGTGCAGAAAAGCTTCCCGAATAAAAAGATATATGCCCTTGTCGGCGGCTTCCATCTCTATAAATCTTCAGACGAAGAGGTAAAAGCACTTGCTGACAGAATAAAGAAGACAGGCATAGAGAAAATCTATACAGGTCACTGCACAGGCAAGAAGGCTTTTGAAATCCTTAAAAACGAGCTTGGCGATAAAGCACAGCAGCTCCACGTGGGTCTGGTGATAGAAGCATGACGACAGAGAAAATCAGAGATAGACTCTTTTCTCTTGCAGATGAAAACTACAAGGAATTCCACTCGAAGCTTATGCCTACGGTAGACAGAGACAAGATTATAGGCGTACGCACTCCCATACTCAGAAAGTTTGCCGCAGAGCTCTTTAAATCGGCAGAGTACAGAGATTTTATGACAGACCTTCCTCACAAATACTACGAGGAAGACAATCTTCACGGCTTTCTTATTGAAAAGATAAAAGATTTTGACGAGTGCCTCAGTGAAACGGAAAATCTGCTTCCGTATATCGACAACTGGGCAACCTGCGATATGCTCAGACCTAAGGCCTTTAAAAATGAGCCCGAAAAGCTCTATAGCAAAATCAGAGAGTGGCTCGGCAGTGATAAGCCTTATATGGTGCGCTATGCAATAGGCTGTCTCCTGAGCTTTTATCTCGATGATAATTTTAAGCGGGAGCATCTGAGGCTCGTCGGGAGTATAGTCAGCGACGAATACTATATCAATATGATGATTGCCTGGTACTTTGCCACGGCACT
>JAZSGK010000002.1:0-7582 GCA_045532695.1 Acutalibacteraceae bacterium | reverse complement strand
ATCGTTTTCGTCAGTGAATATTCTTATTCCTGCGGTTTTCTTGGCAAGGAGCTTCATCTCCTTCTCGCCGTCACCGTCTACTACACCTAAAAGCACAAGGAAGCCTTTGCCTATTTCACCGATAACACTGCCGTCAACGGTTACGGATGCTCTTGTTACTCTTTGTATAACTGCTTTCATATTTAATCCTTTCTTTAATGACCCACAGGGTCAATTCATGCCGAAGGCAATTCATGGCGTCAGCCAATTCATGACCGCAGGTCAATTCATTAAATTATGAATCAACTGTTACTTCGAGTTATTTATTGATTAAAATCGACTACCAACCGACTACCAGCTTTGATGTTGGTAGTTTTTCACCTTGCAACGGCGGGTTAAATATCCCTTTTGAGCCAAGGTCAGTCGCGTCCCATTCATCATTCATAATTATATCGCCCTCGCCGGGCAGGCGTCACTTTTTGCTACCGCCCAAAAAGTAACCAAAAAGACGGAGTTATTTGTTATTCAACTCCTAACTCCTAACCTTACAAGCCTGATCTCTCTGTGGAAAGTACACCCTTTACCTTTTTGAGCTTTTCGCATACACTCTTCAAGTGTTCTGCACCGTTGACTGTAATAGTCATATAAACAGTGCTTCTGCCGTCTGAGCCCTCTTTAGTAAAGATTGAATGTATCATAACGTGCATATTTGCAATAACTGCCGAAGTGTCAGCAAGCATACCTACTCGGTTTATGCAGGTAACTGCAAGAGTAACTCTGTAGGAGTTCTGCACCTTGCTGTCCCAGTAAGCATTTATCCATCTTTCAGGTTCCGGTGCAAGTGCAATATTCTTAGGCACATTACTGCAGTTTCTTGTGTGTATTGATACACCGTGACCTCTTGTGATAAAGCCGATAATTTCATCACCGGGCAAGGGGTCACAGCAGCGTGAAAACTTGACAAGACAGTTGTCGATACCCTCAACGATAATACCCTCAGCGCTCTTTACACGTTTAACAGGCTGTTTGGGTGCTTCGGGTTCGGGAGCTTCAGGCTGAAGCTCTTTCATCAGTTTGGTGTATTCGTCCTTGATACGGGGAATTATCTTCGTAAGACTTATACCGCCGTAGCCTATAGCCGCAAAGAACTCATCAACACTGTTGCAGTGCTGTCTTTCGGCGATTTTTGCAAGGAATTCCATCATCTGCTTTTCGGGCAGGACTATGCTGTTACGCTTGAATTCTCTTTCGATTTCAGCCTTACCCTCAGCAATATTTTCTTCGCGTCTTTCTTTCTTGAACCAGCTCTTGATTTTGCTTCTTGCCGAAGCGGTCTTGGCTATCTTTATCCAGTCTCGGCTCGGGCCTTTGCCGTTTTTAGTGAGAATTTCGATAATTTCACCGTTGTTTACCTTATGGTCAAGAGTAGATATTCTGCCGTCAACCTTTGCACCTATCATCTTGTTGCCGACAGCCGAATGAATGGCATAGGCAAAATCGATGATACACGAGCCCATAGGAAGTGAAACAACATCTCCCTTGGGGGTGAATGCAAATACCTCATCAGGCACAAAGTCTGTCTTGATGGTCTTGACAATATCCTCAACGTCGTCTGAATCCTGCTGAGTTTCAAGGAGCTGTCTTATCCATGAAAGCTTCTCTTCAAACTTCACCTTACCGCTTACGCCTAATTTATACTTCCAGTGGGCTGCGATACCGTACTCTGCCGTATGGTGCATTTCCCATGTTCTTATCTGCACTTCGAAAGGAATGCCTGCCTTGCCGATAACCGTAGTATGAAGTGACTGATACATATTGGGCTTGGGCGTGGAAATATAGTCCTTGAATCTGCCCGGAAGCGGATTGAACATATCGTGAATTATACCCAGACAGCAATAGCACTCGTAGACAGAATCCACTATAAGTCTTACTGCATAGATATCGTAGATTTCGTCGATTGTTCTGTTTTGCATATATGTCTTACGGTAAATACCGTGTACACTCTTGATTCTGCCTGCAATATGAACATTGGGCACTTCCTGCTTGACTCTCTCGTAAATTTCGCTCTTTATGCTGTCGAGGAATGACTGTCTTGACTCTACCTGCTTTTCAAGAGTATTGGCAATTTCACCGTATGCAACAGGGTCAAGGAAGCTGATTGCCAGATCCTCCAGCTCTTCCTTAAAGGCACGGATACCGAGTCTGTGAGCAAGGGGAGCATAGATTTCGAGCGTCTCCCTTGCCTTATATCTCTGCTTTTCTTCGGGCATAAACTTAAGAGTACGCATATTATGGACTCTGTCAGCAAGCTTTATGATAATAACTCTTATGTCCCTTGACATTGCAAGGAACATTTTTCTTATATTTTCGCTCTGCTCTTCTTCCTTACTTGCAGAAAGAGGAATCTGACCGAGCTTTGTAACACCGTCAACGAGATGCTCAACATCTTCGCCGAACATATCTCTGATTTCTTTTGCTGTAGTCGGTGTATCTTCTACTACATCGTGTAAAAGTGCAGCACAGATTGAGTCCGTATCCATACCCATATCCGCAAGAATGGTCGCAACAGCTACAGGATGGATAATATAAGGCTCGCCGCTGCGGCGCTTCTGCTCTTTATGTGCCTCGTCGGCAATAGAAAAAGCCTTTTCAATTTTTTCTATATCCTCTTTTGAAAAGCTTTCGCCGAGCTTTTCTTTGAGTTTCATAAACTGCTCTGTATATTCACACATAATTCTCTCCCCTTTCCTTTTTATTGCATACTGTTTATATAGCTTAAAAGAGCTGAGTTTTCGAGGTTAACCTTCTTTTCAGTATCCGCCACCGAAACTCCGTCTTTTTCTTTTTTAAAGATACCAAGCTCACAGAGAACATCAATAGCTGTCAGTATCTTGCAGGCGCCTGCACCGTCATCGCCTAAGCGGTAACAAAGAAGATCACTGTCTCCGTACCAACCGCCGCATTTTTTGATGTAGCGGTAAACCTCGGCTATATGCTGTCTTTCAATATGTAAGAATTCCCACTGCTTTCTTGTGAGTATCTCTTTTCGTGTGAGCTTTTCATATAGTCTTACACTCTTTAAATAGCGAAGGTCATCAGTACCTGACATTCTTATGTCCTTTACATAAATGCCGACTTTTACCTGAGACATATATTCGTTCTTTTCAAGACGTACTGCAAGGTCGATAACATCGCCCTCTCTGTAAAGAAACTTTTCGGGTGTCATACCGAAATAAACAGCTGTGAGAGTGCTCTCGTCTTTTTTCACTGTAAGTCGCAGATGCTTCCCGCCGCCGATTGGTTGAATATTAGTCAGAGTCATACCGTAAAGTCCGAATACGGGCTGAGGGTTACCTGCACCGAAGGGCTCAAGGGACTCGATGAGAGGTAATATATCAGCATCAACCGCTGCGGCTCTGAGCTTGCAGTCGATTATATTCTTAGCAAAAGGCATCTCGATACTCTTAGCATAAGTGTACATTGCCTCTTTGAATTTTTCCATATTTTCGCTTCTCATACCAAAGCCTGCAGCCAGAACGTGACCGCCGTAGTGCTCTAAAAGAGGTGCGGCAGATGAAACTGCATCGTAAAGTGAAAAGCCGTCTATGCTTCTTGCGGAGCCCTTGGCATTTTCGCCGTCATCGGTTATAACAAAGCAGGGCTTGCCGTATTTGCCTACGAGTCTTGCCGCAACAATACCGATAACACCGCCGTGCCAGTTTTTACCGCAGAAAATCAGTACTCTCTCATTTAAGATTTCGGGATTCGCGTCTATCTGTCTTTGTACCTCAGCAAGGATTTCACGTTCCTTTTCCTGTCTGTCGGCGTTTGAGGAATCGATCTCCCCTGCTATTTTTCTCGTCTCGTCTTTATCTGCACCGATGAGTACATCCAGAGCCTTATGGGCGTGGGACATTCTGCCTATGGCATTGATTCTCGGTACAACAGAAAAAGCAACAGAAGTACTGCTGAGATATTTATCCTTCATACCGCTGACTTCTTTAAGTGCAGCGATACCTGCATTGCCGCCATTATTGATAAGCTCGAGACCTGCTTTAACTATCTTTCGGTTTTCACCTATGAGGGGCATAACGTCGCCGATGGTACCGACTGTAACGATATCAGCATATTCTCTTAAAAGGTCTTCGCCGTCTCTGTCACTTAAAGCGCAGATAAGCTTGAAGGCTACACCTACACCACAATATTCCTTATAGGTACTGGGGCAGTCGAGTCTGTGAGGATTGACAACAGCCACCGCCTCCGGGATAACCTCTGTTGCCTTATGATGGTCGGTTATGACTAAATCCATACCCTGCTCTTTGATATACTCTGCTTCCTTATGAGCTGAAATTCCGTTATCCACAGTAATAATAAGCTGTATACCCTCTTCGCAAAGGCTCTTTATAGCCTTCATATTAAGGCCGTAGCCCTCAGAGTTTCTGTCGGGGATATAAGTTGTAACCTTTACACCCAGTGACTTGAAATAAAGATACAGCAGTGCCGTAGCCGTAACACCGTCGGCATCGTAGTCACCATAAATTGCTATTTTTTCTCCCTTTCCGAGAGCTTCTCTTATTCTTACGACAGCTTTATCCATATCCTTAAGCTCATAGGGGTCAATAAGCTCTGCCGAATCAAAGCAGAAATCCTCAAGCTCAAGGTCATCGGTGATACCGCGTGACACAAGGAGATGTGCAAGGAAAGGTTCAATATCATATTGCTCTGTTATGTCTTCTGCCAGCTCTCTGTCCGATGGCAGTACGTACCACTGTTTACGGCTCATAATTTTGACTCCTTTCCTTAAAATTTTGATAATTATATATTATATCACTTTATAAGTCTTTTTACAATAAAAATCAGTCTTTATTAATATGGTCGAGGAAATATTTTCCGTATTTCTCCGCCTTTTTCTGTCCTACACCGGGAATGAGCAACAGCTCTCTTTCGTCTTTCGGCTTGTATCTTGCCATAGACTCAAGGGTTTTATCCGTAAATATAACGAATGCCGGCATACCGCTTTTATTGGCAAGGTCTTTTCTTATTATCTTAAGCTGACTGAGAAGCCTCAGGTCAAGGGGAATCACAGGCTCATCACTGCTCTTTTTCACAGCTGTGAGCTTTCTTATGCGTTTGCCCTTGAAAAGCACCTCTTTACCGCTGTTTTCGAGTCTGAGAATACCCTCCGGATCCCTTGATATAAGAAGTCTGCCGATGAAATATTCTATGTAAAGCTCTATCTGCGACTCGGCGCTGTCATTCATTATGCCGTAGACAGAAAGCTCATTGTATCCCTTTCCGAGAATATATTCCGTCTCTTTGCCTTTGAGAATATCTGTAATCACCTGAGTCGGCTCGTTTTCTTTTACACGTCTTATGCAGGAAAATATCTTCTGTGCCTGAATTGTTACATCAACGCTTGAGGTATTGCCCATACAGAATGAGCAGTTACCGCATTTCTCTGTGGGCATTTCTCCGAAATATCGGAGTATATGATTACGAAGACAAACTTCGCCCTTGCAGTAATCCACCATATGCTGTAATTTCTCAAGGCGGAGCTTTTTAAGCTCCCTTTGCTGTCTTTCGCTCAGATGCTCATTTTCTTCGGCATTGTTGATAAACCACTTCTGGACTATAACATCAGAAGGTGAAAACAAAAGGACACAGTTGGCGTCGCTGCCGTCACGGCCTGCTCTGCCCGCTTCCTGATAATAGCTCTCTATATCACCGGGCATATTGTAGTGTATAACAAAGGACACATTGGATTTGTCTATACCCATACCGAAAGCGTTGGTGGCAACTATAACGGGAGTTTCGTCTTCTATAAAGCTGTCCTGATTGAGCTTTCTCTCGTTTTTGGAAAGGCCTGCGTGATATCTCGTAACAGCGAGACCGTCATTTTTCAGCTCATTGTAAAGCTCATCTACATTCTTTCTTGTACTGCAGTAAACTATACCGCTGCCGCCCGAATAAAGGTCGAGATATCTTTTCAGTGCTGTCAGCTTGTCTTTGACCTTCACTACCTCAAAATAGAGATTTTCTCTGTCAAAGCCCGTAGCTATTTCTATAGGATTTATGAGACCTAAAAGCTCTGTTATATCCTGCTTTACTATTTTTGTGGCCGTTGCTGTGAAAGCCGCAACAACAGGTCTTTTCTTAAAGGAAGATATAAACTCCTTTATATCGAGATATCCGGGTCTGAAGTCCTGACCCCACTGAGATACGCAGTGAGCCTCATCAATGGCGATAAATGATATTTTCACCTTGTTGCAAAGCCTTCTGAAGTCCTCGGTAAGAAGTCTCTCGGGAGCCACATATATTATCTTATATTTACCCTGTTCCGCTTCGGCAAAGACTCTCGAAATAACTTTTTCATCGAGAGATGTATTTAGATAAGCCGCCGGTATACCGCACTGACTCAGAGCTCTCACCTGATCATTCATCAGAGAGATAAGCGGTGAAATTACAATTGTAACACCCTCAAGCATCATCGCAGGCACCTGAAAGCATACGCTTTTGCCGCCGCCCGTAGGCATAATAGCAACGGTATCCCTGCCCGAAAGCACAGAGTCAATGGCCGTAAGCTGTCCCTGACGGAAGCCGTCATAGCCGAAATATTGTTTGAGTATCTGATATTTATCCAAACCTTAACCTCATAAAGTAAATATATTAAGCAAAGAATTTTTTTGAAAGCCAGTTGCGCATATTTTCACTCCTGTAGCAATAAGCAAGAAAGCCTACAACTGCGACGATGCATACAAAAACTATAAGACCTATTTCGAATGCATACTTCACTCCTGCAAGGAAAAGGAGTATACCGCCGAATAAAAATGCCAGAGCGAACTCTGCACAGATGGCAAGAGCCTTGAGTATGCCTGAGCGCTTCTTATGACGTACCCATATGATATAAAACAGTACCATTGCCGAAATAAGTGCAATAATAGGTAAAGCACAGCTGAGGTACCACTGAGAAACACCTATGAGCTTCATAAGCAGGAATGTATAAATACCCACTGCCGCTGTATCAAAGCCCCACATAAAATATGTCTTGTGGTTTTTCATAAAAAAGGGTACCACAAAGATTACCCAGAAAAGAAAGCTTGTTGACATAATATGTGCCGACCAGAAATAACCCGGCAGAATAAGAAGATTGACAAGAAAACAAGCCATATTGGGCACAAGCATTATAAGCGACACCAAGGCTGCAAAAAATCTCGCCTTGACAGTCTTTGGTATATGCGTTTCCTGAGAAAAGGGTGCAACTGTCTCCGCTTTATTTTCAGGCTCCGAGGGATTTATTATCTTTGTGCCGCAAAGAGCACATTTTTTTGCACTGGAATCAAGCTCGACTCCGCAATTAACACAGTATGACATAATTTTCTCCTTAGTCTCTGTTACTTTCAATCTTTACGTGAACACCCATTTTAACAAGCCGGGTGAAAAACTCTCTTTCTATATCGCTTTCCTTATAGCAGTTTGAGAAGCTGAAGGCTAATTTATCGCCTACACTTGCAACACCGCATCTCGCTCCGTTAACCTTACCGGGACCCGTGAACAGAATTGCTTTCTCTACGTGCTTTTCAACACTTTCGGGAAGCCTGATAGC